>NZ_PDKC01000024.1 GCF_004116495.1 Arcobacter sp. CECT 8985
TTTTTAATCCTTACAATTGAGTCTTTTTCAAAAGATATTCTATTTTTATCAAATTTCTTTTCTAGTGTTTTTTTGATTTTATTTGGTTTTATATTTATTACTTTGAAGATGATCTCATCTTTTTCATATTTTATAAATTCTAAATGTTGATTAAACTGTTTTATTAGAAAATGTATATTATTTCTTAATTCTTTTTGTTTTAAAAAACTATTTTCATACTTTTTTAAAACAAGTTCTCTTTGTATTGAACTAGATGGAATATTTGTTTTTGAGTATAAAGACTCAATTTTATTATTTAGTAAATTACTCTGATTTGAATAATCAAAATAACTTATAAAATTTGTGAGCAATATTATTAATAGAAAAATAGTTATAGAAATAATAGACTTAAAGCTAAATTTCGAAGAGTTATAAAACTTTAAATCAATACTATTTTTTGAAAGCTTTATCTCATCAATTCTATTTTTTATATTTATTGCTTCTTCAATTTTTACAGGAACTTTTACTAAAAGTCCTTTTATTTTTTTAAAGTATAAATCTTCAAAATAAAAAGATTCAAAGTCAATTAATTCATTTTGTGCAAAATAGATATTATTTATATTTGACATAGGAATATCACTATTTTTAATACTATTAAAAATCTCATCATTTATATAAGCAAATGCAATATATCTATTTTGTTCAATTTTTTTAACATTAAAAGCGTAGTTATTGTTTTTATCTAAGTATTCATCAAATAAAGAAGGAACTATTTTTAATGCTTTTTTTTCACTGTGTACTGGAATAGTGAAAATCTTAACCCAATAAAATTCAGGGGATAAAATAATATCAACTTTAGATGTTATATTATATTTTTTGTTCTTTACTAAATAGAGTTTATCTATTTTTTCATTTGATAGTAAATTCAAGTAAATCTGCCTTTTTATTTTTTATATCTATTAAAATTTTTGAATATATTTGTGATTTGTTTTGTTTTATATTTATATTGCAAAATAAAAAATTATTATCTATTGGTTTATAAGAAAGATAATCTTTTATTTTAAATATATTTTTATCATGGTATTTTTCATAAAAATTATTAATTACTGATTGTACTTGTTTGTATGAGTTATATTTACTGTTTTTGAAAATAGATTGTTCTATATAGAAACTATTTTCAATATTGAATTTAATAAATAAAAAATCAAGTTTTTGTTTTACTTTATAATATAAATCCATTTTGTTTGTATTAAATGAATCTATTAAGAAGTTTAGATTTACACTATTTTTACTTGCTAATTTCAATGCAACATTTATATCAATATTCTTAATTTTAAAGGGAAGTTGTTTGTATTCATCTTCATCTAAATTTTTTGAAAACTCATTTAAGTTTTCATGATTTGCCAACTCTTTTGAGATATTTTTTATTAAAATCTCTGCTTGTGTAAAATCTAAATCTTTTGTTGTTTTATTTATATATTCATCTGTTTGTTTTAGATTTGTAATAATTAATAAAGATATTATTGTTATAAAAAAAATAGTACTTAGTAAAATTATAGCTTTTTTCATAACTATCCTAAATTCATTGAAAAAATAGGTAAAAGCATCGCAACTACAATAAATCCAATAATAGAGCCAACAATTAACATAAAAACTGGTTCAATTAAAGATAAAAAGATAGCGATTTTATCACTATTTGTTTCATTATAAAGTTTTGCTAAGTTGTTTAAAATTTGGCTTAATTTACTTGTTTGTTCACCTATACTTATTGACTGAATAAATGAGTCTTCTATTTTATAAATTTTACTATTTTTTAAAAAACTTGATAGCTTTTGTCCTTCAACAACTGAGTCTGAGGCTTCAATAAATAGTTTTTTGATTACTTCATTTTTTAGAACATTTGCACTTAAATTTATTGATTGAACTACAGGAACACCTGATTTTATTAGCATAGAGTTCATATAAGAGAATCTACTTAGTTCAGATACTTCTATAAGCTTTGAAAAAAATGGAAGTTTTAAAACAATAGAATGAATAAAATATCTAAAGTTATAGATTTTTCTTAAACAGTATGAAAATAAAAAAATCATGAAAATCAAACAAAAAAATATCATTTGATAATTATTTGAAAAAAAATCACCCATTTGAATTGTTATTTTTGTAATAAGTGGTAGCTCTTGATCTATTTGAGTAAAAATCTGAGTTATTTTTGGAACAATAAAACTAAGCATAAAACCAACCATAAATATTGAGATTGTTAAAATAAAAGTTGGGTATGCCATTGCTTGGGAAACCTGTTTTTTTATTCTATTTTGTTCTTTTAAAAAGATTGATAATTCTAATAATACAGAAGATAATAATCCATTTGCTTCGCTAATTTTAATAGATTGCTTATAAAAATTTGGAATATTTATAATCTTTTGTGAATTTAGTGCATTATAGAAGTTTTTACCTTCATCTAAATAGTTATAAACTGTATCAAAAAAGATAAAATATATTCTGTTTTTTTCATATCTTTTTTTTAATAATTCAACTGCTTTAATTAAAGATATTCCAGATTCTAAATATATACTCAAATCTCTACTTAAATTACTAAGGGTTAATGTATCAATGCTTTTTTGTTTATTAAAAAATTTTGAGAAATTAAAATTTGTTGATTCAAGGTTGGTATAGTAAATTGACTTTAGCTTTAATCTTCTTTTAGCTTCAAGTAAATCTTTTGCTTCAATTTTACCTTTTGTAGAATTTCCTTTTGAATCTACACCTTTATATTTAAATAGCATTTAATAACCTATTTTTATTATTTTCAAATTTCTTTTTTATTTTTTGTAGAGATAAGTATTTTTTTGGTTTTTGATATAAAGAGTTAAAAACAAAGAACTCTTTATCGTTTAAAGCAATGATATTATCACTACTTTTACTTTTTGAAATTTTTAATATATAGTTAACTTCTTCATTGAAATAGGTTTTATTGTTAAATGATTCATAATATATTTTTTGAAATTTGTAATTATAAACTTCAATATCTGGATTATTTTTAAAAAGATTAATTTTATTTTCTTTAAAATTTCCATCTATATTTAAAAGACAATAACCTCTATTTTTTAAGCAAATAAGTTCGATAAAGTCATTATAGTCATAATTTTTTAACAGCTGCTCTTTTATATTTTCTATATTATATTTAGTTATGTTACTTTTGTTTTTAAAGTTAAAACTAGGAACAACTAAATATGTAACAACTAAAATTATTGATATTATAATAATTAATTCAATTAAACTAAAAGCTTTTTTCATATTTTATTATTTTTTACACTTTGAGAAATAAATATCATCTTTTGTATTCTCTTTTTTATCTTGACCTTTTGAAATTAGATCAAATTTTTTACTATTTTCATCAACAATATAGATAAATTTATTATTCCATGCATCTTTTGGAAGAATATCGTCTTCAAAATAGTTATTCTTAACTAGTTTTTCTAGCCCTTCTTCAATAGTTGGATAAGAAGAATTCTCTAATTTGTATAATTTTAATGTTTGTGAAATATTTTTCATTTGGATACACATTAATTTATTTTTTGCTTCATCACTTTTACCTGTTAAGTTAGGTAAAACAAGAGTAGCCAGTAGTCCTAATATAATAATTACAACCATTAATTCCATTAAAGAGAACGCCTTTTTCAATATTTAGCCTTTATTAATATTAATTTTGATAAACAGAATCAAAATAATACTAAAAAAATTATTAGTTTTATATTAGCCGATATTTAAAAGATAAAAGCCTCAATATTTGAGGCTTTTAATGAGAAGTTTTTGCTTCTAATATTTTGTCAGTTTTTTTAAGTGCTAATATATAAAATATTGCAGGTATAATTATTAAAGTTAAAAATGCAGAAGATATTATCCCTCCAATCATTGGTGCAGCTATTCTTTGCATTACTTCACTTCCTACTCCATTAATATACATAATTGGAACTAATCCTCCTAGAATTGCAAACAGTGTCATAAGTTTAGGTCTTAGTCTTAAAACAGCACCTTTATAAATATAGTGAAAAATATGCTCTTTTGTAAAGTCTAATCCTTTTTCTTTTAATTCATTCATTGCTTCATGTAAATAAACAAGCATTACAATTGATGTTTCAGATGCAACACCAAGAAGTGCTAAGAAACCAACTATAACTGCAATAGAAATATTAAAGTTCAAATAATCTAAATAAAATATTCCTCCTGTTAGTGCAAATGGTAATGTAAAGAAAATAATCACAGTATAAGTGATATTTTTCAATGCAAAATATATTAATATAAATATAATCATTAAAGTAAAAGGAATAATATATAAAAGCTTTTGCATAGCAGCTTCTAGATATTCACTTTGTCCCGCCCACTCAAAAAAATAACCAGTAGGTAATTTGATTTCATCTAATAATTTTTTTGCACTATCTTTATACTCTTTTGCACTAATACCATCTTTTGGTGTAATATATATAAAGTTAACATTTAAAGCTTTTTCTGATTTAATAACAGATGGTCCCTCTTCATATTCTATATTTGCAAATAGTTTTAATGGTTGAAATCCAAGTTTTGTTTTAATCTGTAAATTTCTTAAACTATTTATATCTTCTCTTTGTGTTGTTTCATATCTTAAACTTATTGGGTATCTTTCCAAGCCTTTAAAGAATGTAGATATTTGTGTTCCTGAAACTCCTAATGAAATTGTATTTAAAATATCATCTTTAGTAATATCGTATCTTGATAACATTTGTTCATTTATATCTATATTTAAGTAATATCCAGAGTTTATTTTATCTGATGAAACAGTAAGTGTTTTATCAAATTTTTTTAATTTTTGTTCTATTTTTAATGCAACACTTTCAAGTTTTTCATGGTCATTTCCATAAAGTTTTATACCTAAAGGAGTTCTAATCCCAGTCAAAAGCATATCAATTCTTCCTCTAATTGGATATGTCCATGAGTTAATCAATCCTGCAACTCTTAGTTTTTCATCCATTTGTTTCATCAACTCTTTATATGTCATTCCTTCTGGCCATTTTGATTGGGGTTTTAGAGTAACTATTGTCTCAATCATTGCAAGTGGTGCAGGATCTGTTGCACTGTCTGCTCGTCCAGCTTTTCCAAAAACAGTTTCAACTTCAGGAAATGATTTTAGAATTTTATCTGTTTTTTGAGTTATCTCTTTTGATAAATCAATTCCTAATCCATAAGGAGTTACAGGCATATACATAAAAGTTTGTTCATTCATCATTGGCATAAATTCCCAATTTTGTTTTTTATATATTGGGTATGCTAAGACTAATGTAGTTAAAAATATTGCAACAATTACATATCTAAATCTTAAAGATAATTTCAATAGTGGAGAGTATATTTTTATAAAAAATCTATTTAAAAGATTTTTTTCTTCACTTAAAATTTTCCCTTTTATTAAAAATATCATTAAAATAGGAACTACAGTAATTGATAAAATGGCTCCACTTACCATTGCAAATGTTTTTGTAAATGCAAGGGGAGTAAATAATCTTCCTTCTTGACCTGTTAATGCAAAAATAGGTAAGAAAGATACTACAACCAAAATAAGTGCAAAGAATATTGGTCTTCCAACTTGTTTTGCTGATTTGATAATAATATTAATTCTTTCTTTGTTTGAAATATCTTCTTTTCCTTGAAGATGTTTATGGGCATTTTCTACCATTACAATTGTTGCATCAACCATCGCTCCAATTGCAATAGCAATACCACCTAAACTCATTATATTTGAGCCCATTCCAAATGCTTTCATAAATAAAAATGTAAATAAAACAGTGATAGGCAAAGTTAATATAATTATAAGAGCTGAACGTGCATGAAATAAAAATAGTGCTGTTATAATCATTACAATTATTGATTCTTCTACAAGCGTTGATTTTAATGTATCAATTGCCTTATCAATCAAAGAACTTCTATCATAAGTTTCTACAACTTTTACTCCATCAACTTTAAGTGATTCAAGTTTCTTTTTTACATTTTTTATTACTTTATATGGATTTTCTCCATATCTTACAATAACAATGCCACCGACGGTTTCACCTTGACCATCTAAATCAGCCATACCTCTTCTATTTGTTGAGGTTACATTAATATTAGCAATATCTTTTATTTTTAAAGGTGTATTATTTACGGTTTTTATTGTAATGTTTTCTATATCATATACACTTTTTAAATAACCTCTTGCAGTAATAATGTGTTCATAACCATTCTCAAGGATAATTCTTCCACCTTTATCATCATTGCTTTCTTGAAGTGCTTTTTTTACCTCTTTTATTCCTATATTATATTGAACCATTTTATTTTGGTTTAGAGTAATTTCATAATTTTTTATAAAACCCCCAATAGAGGCAATTTCACTTACTCCATCTACACCTAAAAGTGCATATTTATAGTAATAATCTTGTAATGTTCTTAATTCATCTAAACTTTTAGTATCAGATTTTAGTGCATATTCATAAGCCCAACCAACACCAGTTGCATCTGGACCAATTGTAATTTTTGCATTTTGGGGAAATTCACCTTGAAGTTGAGATAATTGCTCTAAAATTCTATTTCTTGATTCATATAAATCAGTTCCATCTTTAAAAATTATATAAATTAATGCATTAGAAAAAGAACTCATTGCTCTTACTGTTTCAATATTTGGCAAACTCATCAAATTTGAAATAAGAGGGTATGAAACTTGCTCTTCTATTGTTTTTGGACTTTGCCCAGCCCATTTTACTTGCACAATTACTTGTGGAGGTGAAAGATCAGGAAGGGCATCTAAACTTGTATTTTTAACTGCCCAAATAGAACCTAAAGTTAGAATAATTACTGAAAATAAGACTAAAAATTTATTTTTTATACTATATGATATTATATTTTCAACCATTTTTTATCCTACCAATCTTCGTCATCATCGTTATCATAAAGAGCATTTGTCACTGCATCACTATCAAGTAAAAATAGTGAGTTATTTATAACTTTTTGTCCTTGTGAAAGACCATCTAAAATTTCATATTTATTTGATGAAATTCTTTTTACTGTTACTTTAATTGGTTTAAATTCACTTTTTGAAATTGGTTCAAAAACATAATATTTGTTTGCTTTATTTAATACAGCTGTTTTAGGAAGAGTAAGCATAGTTTCACTCTTGATTTGAACTTTAACTTTAGCAAACATATTTGGGTATATTTTTCTATCTTTATTATCTACTGTTATTCTTATATCTATTGTTTTATCTTTTTTATTAGTATTTGGATATATAAAATCTATTTTTGATTTTATAGGCTTTTGTATTCCATCAAAAAATATCTTTACATTTTGACCTACTTTTATATCTTTTAAATCACTTTCATATATTTTTGCAATAACCCACAATTTATCTATATTTGCAAGTTGTAAAAGTAGTTTACCTTTTTTTACAAATGATTTATCATTTATATTCTTTTGTAAAATAAGAGCATTGTATGGTGAATAAACTGTAACATCTTTAAAATCAGTTTTTAGATTTTTTAATCTATCTATCTCTTTTTTATTAATATCTAGAACTTGAAGTTTATTTAATGTACTTTCATAAAGTTGTTTATCTAAATCTTTTGCAATTTGTAAATCTTTGATAATATTATAAATAGTATCTGAATAGATAGAAAAAAGAGGTTCTCCTTTTTTTACATCTATAAATACTCTATTTGCATTTAGTTTTGTGATGTACCCATCATATCTTGTTACAATATCTGTAATTTTATCATCCATAATAGTGCTATTTGCATAGAAATCTTTTGTGATTGATACTTTTTCTTTTTTTACAGTAGTTACTTTTTTATTAAATAGTTGTTCTACTTCTATTACTTTTGCATTTAAAATAGTTATACTAATTAAAAATATTGGTATAAAAAATTTTTTCATTAATTCCCTCCATAATATATGGCTTTAGATAGTGTTGTAAAATATCTTGTTTTTTCATTTAGTGCAGAAATTTTTAAATTTATTGTTTTGTTTAGATTTTTTATAATTTTTGATGCAACATCTTTAAAATTATTATTTATACTTAGAGTTTTTTCAATATTTTTTTGAAGTTTCATAATATCTTTTTCTATTATTTCATAATTTTTATAACTATTGTTTAACTCTTGTTGTAATATCTTTGAGTCTATTTTTAGATTTTGTCTTTCATTTTCTAAATCATCTTTTGTTTTTAAATAGGCAAATTGTGCCTTTCTTACTTTTATATTTTCTCTATCATAAATAGAAAGAGGAATAGCAACTGAAATATTTACATAGTCTTCAAATTCATTTCTACTATAATAAGTTGCATTAAGTTTAATATCTGATGTTTTTGATGCTTCTTCATAAGCTTCTTGTTGTTTATTAAGTTTCAAATTTTGATTTAATATTTTGATTCTTGGATGTTCATCAAAGTTAAAATGTAATATCTTTCTTTTTATATCTGTGTTTATATCTATATCATTTGTAGAAGTATATGTGATTTTTTCAAGATTTAATTTTAATGTCTTTATATTTGTATCTAAATTATTTAATGCAACATCAAAATTTTTTATACCTATTTTTGTATCAAATATTGAGTTGATATCAACTTTTGATGTTTGATATTTTGTATTTTGTAAAGTCACTAATCTTTGTAAATTTTGTTTTTGTTTTTGTATAAAAGCTCTTTTTTCTTTTAAAATTGCAATTTTATACACCAGTTCGTAAATTTTTGATTTTAATAGTAGTTTTTTATCTTCTAATTTAAGTGATAAAATAGTTTTATTTGTAATTTGTATAGATTGGTTTATATCTAGTTTATCAGTTATCGGGATAACTTGAGTAATCCCGATAAACTGTGTTTGCATCGCTTCTAAATCTCTTTTATCATAATCCGAATTTGTATGAATATCAGCTATTCCAAGAGATAAAGAAGGGTTTTGATATTTTGTAGCAAGTGAAATATTTTCATTTGCTATTTTGATAGATTTTTCTATACTTTTTAATTCACTATTTTTTGATATAGCACTATTTACAAGATTATTAATACTATTTGCACTTAAGTTTATGATAAAAAGGCCGATTAAAAATAGTGTTTTTTTCATTATAGATTTACACTACCTCTAATTTTATGGATTTTCCCATCTGAAGTTTTAACTTTTAATTGATATTGCCAAGTTCCTCCCATAGAGAAATTTACATCAAGTTTATATTTGTCACCAACTAATTTTGCTTTGTCTTCAAATTCCATATAAGGCATACCTGGCATTTTAGGCATAAAGAATTTTATTTTTGCTTTAGCATCAGTTACAGATTTATTATCTTTTGTTACTTTTACATAAAGAACATTACTTCCCATTACAAGTGATTTTTCTGATGTAAGATTTACATCATAACCATTTTTATTAACCGATTGTGAAATAGGGTCTGCATTTGCAATACCAAATGCTAAGATTAAGATTGAAAAAAGTTTAAAAAAACTTTTCATAAGAACTCCTTGTTGTTATTTTAAGGAATTCTTACATAATTAGTGTGAATTTTTTGTGTATTTTAAAGTTAAGGTAAAAGTAGTTCCTATTTTAAGTTTAGATTCCACATCGACTTTTATGTTGTACTGTTTACAAATAGTGTAAACGATATTTAAACCAATACCAAAACCACCTTGTACACTATTTGCTCTATAAAATCTTTTGAAGATATCTTTTTTATTTTTTCTATTAATTCCTACGCCGGTATCTTTTACTATTAATTGATTATTTTTTAAGATGACTTCAACTGAACCATTGATTTTATTATATTTAATTGCATTTGATATTAAGTTATTTGTCAATCTTATAAAACTCTCTTTATCAATAAATAAGTTTGTTGGTTCAATATTAGTTGTGATATGAATTTTCTTTTTTGCTGCTAAAGTTTTGAAATATTCAATTTGTTCATTTAATATTTCATCAATTCTTTGATCTTTTGGTTCTTCTTTTCTTTTATCTTCTAAAAATAAAAAAATTAAATCTTTATATATTTCAGATATTCTTTTTGCACTTAGATTAATTCTTTGGAGATTTTTTTCATTTAATGATGAGCCTTTACTTGTGCACATTAAAATAGCAGTAATTGGAGTATTTAATTCATGGGTTGTATCTTTGATAAAGTTATTTAGTTTAATTCTTTCATTTGTAATTGGTTTTATAAACATTTTTGCAAGATAGTATCCAATTATTGAAATAAGTATAAAAATTAAAAAAAATGATATTAATATTTTCTTTTCAAGTTTTATTACCTTTTTATGAAGAATATTCTCTTTTATAACTACATAATTTACACCAAGATGACCTAATGCAGAGTCATCAATCAAAATATAACTATTATCGATTTTTTGGATTTTTTTTGAAAAATCAATTTTTACTTTAATATTACCTACTATTTTTTTTTGATCTAAATTATACAATGCAAAATCAAAATCTATATTTTTTTTAATTCTTTCAGGACTTATTTTTTGATTTGTCATTTGTGCATAAATAATAGTTGATGATATTTTTGATGCTACACTTTTCATATTTGATGTAATCAAATCATAATACAGATTTGACTCCATTCTAAAAAATAGCCATGCACTAAGGGATAATAGTATAAATGATGAGCCAAGATATAGACTCAAGAACCTAACTAAGGCACTTTTTTCACTTCTTGTTAAAACTATAGCCAACTCCTTTTTTTGTCTGGATATAATCTTCACTTAGTATTTTTCTAAGATTTTTTATATATGTTCTTAGTGTTGAAGCATTTGGTGTTTCTTCGTAGCTCCAAATATTTGATATTAACTCTTCGTGAGTTACAATTTTATTGGCATTATTTACTAAATATATCAATATTTTTGCTTCTTTTTGTGGTAAATTATGAGTTATGCCTTCATTATTGAGAATAAAATCTCTAGTATTTAAAATAATATTTTCATCAATTTTAATAATATTTGCATCAATATTAAAAGTTTTTTTGAGATTATCTATCCTTAATCCTAGTTCTTCTAGTTCAAAGGGTTTTTTTAAATAGTCATTACAGCCTACATCAAAACCTTTTTTTAAATCATCAATTTGATTTAATGAGGTAATAAAAATTGAAGGAGTTGTAATGCCTTCTTCTCTTAATCTTTGTAAAATTTCAAAACCATTAATATTTGGTACATTCACATCTAATAATAAAATATCATAAATTGACGAGAAAAGCTTAGTTAGGGCATCTTCTCCATCATAAGTGGAAGTTACTTCAAAATTTTTTGATTCTAAATATTCTGTAATAATCTCGTTTAATATAAGATCATCTTCTAATAAAAGTATTTTCATAATTATTCCTAAAGCAAAAGTATATCATAATCTAAAAGAATATTTCTACACAAACAGTACACACTAGTACAATAGAATATTTTAATTCAAATAAGGAGAGGAAATGAGGAATTTAGTTAAAGTAGTTGGGGTAATAGTACTATTTTTTGGGGTGTTAAATGCAACAGAATTTAAAGTTGACAAGAGTCACTCTAATGTAGGTTTTTCAGTGAAGCATATGATGATATCAAATGTAAAAGGTAAGTTTAATACTTATGATTCAAAAATAGACTTTGATGCAAAAACTAAAAAGTTTTATGCTTTAAGTGCAACTATAAAAACTAACTCAGTTGATACTGCAAATGAAAAAAGAGATAATCATTTAAGAAGTGCAGATTTCTTTTATGCTAGTAAATTTCCTGATATGAAATTTGTTATGAAATCTTTTAAATTAGAAGATGATAATGAAGGCATAATGATTGGTGATTTAACAATTAGAGGGGTTACTAAAGAAGTTAAATTAGAAGTTGAATTAAATGGTGTTATAAAAGATTTTAGAGGAGAGACTAGATTAGGGTTCACATTAGAAGGCGAAATCAATAGAAAAGATTTTGGACTTAAATGGAATAAAGCTTTAGAATTAGGTGGTGTAGTAGTAGGTGAAAAAGTAGAAATAGAAGTTGAAGTTGAAGCTATAAAAAAATAGTATAAATTAAAGAAAAGAGATTCTCTTTTCTTTAAATATCTGGGATATTTAATTTTTTTAATTCATTTCTTGTGTAAAAAAATGTAAATATAGCAGCAGAATAAATCATAACTAAAACACCAATCCAAAAATATTTTATCTCTAAATTTAAATAAATTACAATAACAAATCCAACTAAATACTTTGCTACAATTTGTCTATATAAACCAATCCAGAATATCATTTTAGGTTTTTTAATTGCTTGCAGAGTTGAAACACAAATAAATAGTGTAACAAAGGCATAAAAAATCCAAACTTCTATTGCTAAATATCCTGTTGCATAAGCTATTACTTCTACATCTTTATCAAATTGTGATACTATAAACTCTCCAAAAACATATAAAAATATAAGTCCAAATGTACAGATAAAAAAGCCATATTTTAATGCTTTGTATATACTTTGGGATACTCTTTCATATTTTTTTGCACCAAAGTTGTTTGATACTAAGGTTAAAACAGCAGTACTTAATCCAAGTGCAGGAAGAAGCATAAGTTGTTCTACTCTAAATCCAATTCCATATCCTGCAACTGCTTTATATCCATATGTTGTTACAAAATATGTTAATATAATAGAACCAATCCCCATAGTAAGCATATTTAAACTAGAAGGAAAGCCATGAATAAAAAAATCATTGTAGATTCTTTTTTGAGGTAAAAAGTATTGAGGTTTCGCAAAATGCACCATTTTAGTTTCTAAAACTTTTCTAAAAATATATAACATATTTATAACTTGTATTAAAACAGTTGCAAGTGCAATACCAGAAATTCCCATGGCTGGAATAAATAAAAATCCATGTATAAATAAGGGATTTAATACTAAGTTTGCAAAAAAACCAAAAATCAATGTATTTCTATATGTTTTAGTATCTCCTGTTGCAACTAAGATTGCATTTAAAGAGAAATTGAGCATAAAAAATGGAATACCACCTAGTAAAACATAAATGTAGTCTAAGCATATTTGTAAGTAGTCTTGTTTTGCACCTAAAAGTAAAAACATCTGTTTTGAAAATATAAAACCAAGAACCATTAAAATCATACCAACAAAAGGAATAAAAAGTATTCCTTTATGAGCATAAATAGAGGCTAATAGATGTTTTTTCTTTCCTAAAGCATTTCCTATTAATGCAGTAATTGCAGATGAAAAACCATATCCCAGTCCAATTATCATAAAAAAGAGCATAAAACTAAGGGACAATGCAGCAACTGCTTTTGTTGAAATAACTCCTGCATAGAAAGTATCTACTACATTGTACATAGTATTAAAAAACATACCTGTGCTTGCAGGAATTGCTAATTGTTTTAGTAATTTTGGAATATCATCAGTTGTTAAATTTTGAGATTTGTTCACATTATTTCTTTATAAGTTAGTTTTGATTGAATAATAAAGCTTAATTGCTTAAAAGGATATTTAAAAATTATTTTGGTTTTTATATATAAAATAGAAGCTTATGCTTCTATTCTAATCATCGCAGGTTTATGAGTTACTACTTTAGTTTTTTCAATTTCTGCAATTGCTTTTAATATGTCTTTTTCAATTGAAGTGTGTGTTGCCAATAAAATATTTGCTTTTTCATTATCTAATGGTTTTTGAAGCATCTTTTCTATTGAAATACCACAATCTCCAAGTATTGTTGAGATTTTTGCTAATACGCCAGTTTTATCTGTAACTTCAAGTCTTAGATAATATTTTGTTTTAATCTCATCTTTTGGAAGTAATGATAGTTTTTCTCCATAATCTTGTTCAAATCCAAGCATAGGAGAACCTTTGCCTCTTCTTGCAATATCAACAAGATTTGCAATTACTGCACTTGCAGTTGCATCTCCACCTGCACCTGGTCCATAATACATTGTTTCACCAACTTTATCACCAATTACAGAAATACCATTCATCACACCATCAACTTTAGCAATCATCTCATCTTTTGGTACAAAAGCAGGGTGAACTCTAAGTTCAATATTATTCCCTTCTCTTTTTGCAATACCAAGAAGTTTTATTGAGTAGTTGAACTCTTTTGCAAATTCTATATCATGCTTAGTAATATTTTGAATACCTTCAATTAAAATATCTTCAGGTTTTGCATCAATTCCATAAGCAATAGAACCAAGAATTAGAAGTTTGTGTGCAGCATCAAAACCACCAACATCAAAAGTAGGATCAGATTCTGCATATCCTAAATCTTGAGCTTCTTTTAGAATTTCATCGTATTGTACACCTTCATTTATCATTTTTGTTAGCATATAATTACAAGTTCCATTCATAATACCTTGAATTGAAACAATATTATTTGCAGTTAATCCTTCTCTTAGGGCATTAATAATAGGAATACCACCTGCAACAGCTGCTTCATATTCAAAAGGTATATCTTGTGCAAATTCTTCTAATTCATATCTATGATATGCTAAAAGTGCTTTATTTGCTGTAACAACTGCTTTTTTATTTGTCAAGGCTTTCTTTACAATCTCATAAGGTTTTTCAACCCCACCCATTAATTCAACAACAATATCTATTGAGTCATCATTTAAAACTTTTTCTAAATTATCAGTTAACTCAATTGATACATTTCTTTTTTTATCTAAATTATTAACAACTCCAATTGTTGGCACTAGTTCAACTCCAGCTCTAGCTGTAATAATTTCTTTATTATTTTTTAAAATATTTGCTACGCTTGAACCTACAGTTCCTACACCAATAATTGCTATTTTTAACATTTTTTGTCCTATATTATAAAGTTTTTAAATATTTTTTTATATTTTTTGCTGCTTGTCTTATTCTTTTTTCATTTTCAATTAGGGCAATTCTTACATATTTATCACCATATTTACCAAAACCAATACCTGGACTTACTGCAACTTTTGCTTCAGTTAGAAGTTGTTTTGAAAACTCCATACTTCCAAGATGTTGAGCTTTTTGCGGAATTTTTGCCCAGATGAACATTGAAGCATTTGGTGTTCCCATTTCCCAACCAGCATCTTTAAATGCTTCAATCATAATATCTCGTCTATGATAATATTTATCTATATGCTCTTGAACACAATCTTGTGGACCATCAAGTGCAATTGTTGCAGCAACTTGAATTGGTGTAAACATACCATAATCAAGCCATGACTTGATTCTTTTTAATGCCCCTACAAGTTTTTCATTACCTACAATAAAACCAACTCTCCATCCTGCCATATTATATGATTTTGATAGAGTAAAGCTTTCAACTGCAACATCAATTGCGCCTTTTGCTTGGAATATTGATGGTGTTTTGTATCCATCAAAAGTAATATCCGCATATGCAATATCAGAGATAATATAAAATCTCTCTTTTTTAGCCATATCAACTAATCTTTGATAAAACTCAGGTCTTACAGTTGCACAAGTTGGATTGTGAGGAAAGTTTACAACTACATATTTAACTTTTGGGATTGATTCATCAACAGTTTTTTGTAATCTTTGAAAAAATAACTCTTCATCTACTTTATACTCTTCATCAAATGAAAGTTCAAATTTATGAATTGCTGCACCTGCAAGCATAAACGCATATGAATGAATTGGATAAGTTGGGTCTGGAACAACTGCCACATCACCAACATTAACAATTGCTTGAACTAAGTGAACATATCCTTCTTTACTACCCATTGTTGCACAAGCATGTTTATTTGGGTCAAGTCCTTCAACTCCAAATTTTCTTTTATACCAGTTACAAATAGCAAGTCTTAATTTATAAATACCCGCACTTGCACTGTATCCATGGTTTTTAGGTTTATCTGCAGTCTCTTTTAATTTATCAATAATATGTTGAGGCGCTGGTCCATCTGGATTACCCATTGAAAAATCTATTATATCTTCGCCTCTTCTTCTAGCTTCCATTTTTATGTTATTTACTTCTGCAAACACATAGTTTGGAAGTCTTTTCATTCTTTCAAATTCAATTTCAGGAAACACTTTATTACTCCTTAGTAATTATTGTCAACCCACGTTTTATATTTATTAGTGTGTATAGGTCGTCAATTTTTATATATTTAGTATTAACTGGCACTTCAAGGTTTAACTTTTTATGCAACTTATTCTGTTTTACGATATCAAGAATATTTAAATCTTTATCATAAAAAACTACTTTTGGAAACCAGTTATTTAATACTTTCGAAATAATTATTAATTTGCTGATATTCTCATCTAATTTAATCAAATAAGGTTTAAGTGGCTTTGTTAGGTACTTTTTCTCATTTGATGTCATTAAAATAGAATTATTCAGTTTTGAAAATGTTGTATCAATACTGTATTCCCATCTATCCTCTCCCTCTCTATTAATATTAGCAACTCTACAATTTTGTTTGTATAATTCGTTTGCTAAAATGAGAGGGTCGATGGCGGCTGCAGTTTTGAGTTTTATTTCCCAGTTTAGATTTTGAGTGTCATATTTGAGTGTTTGCGTGAAGTAATAATAAAAACCTAAAGATTTTAATGTATCTTTTAAAATCTTTAATGATTTTATTGGAGCACTATTTGTGTTAAATCTGATATAAATATTTTCTGGCTTATTAAGCTTCAGCTTTAAAAGGCCATTTTCTTGAAGCTTTTTTATAACTTTTATATAATCAATACTTTTACCAATAAAATAATCTGATTCATTTTTGAAAATGTAATTTATTAGGTTTTTATGTTTTAAATACTCATATTTACCCATTAAATTTTCAATTTTATCATTTAAAGTATTTGCATATAGTGTTAAAGTAAATAAGCTTAAAAGAAATATTTTTTTTATCATGACCAACTTCTATTTTATTTTTTTAGATTGTATATTAAAATTCCTGCTGCAACTGAAACATTTAATGAATCAAATTCATGCTCCATTCCAATTGAAACTTTCAAGTCAAGTTTTTTAATCACTTTTTTTGAAAGACCTTCTCCTTCACTACCTAGATATAAAGCAACTTTATCACTTTTATCAATAGTGCCATATTTTTTTAGGTCAGTTCCATCCATTGTTGCACCAATTAATGCAAATCCACACTGTTTTAGTTCATTTGCTAAATCAATACTACTTGGATAAAGACCAAATGGTATATCAAGCATCGCACCTGCACTTGTTCTTATTAAGCCTGAATTATTCAATGTCTTAACATTTGATGCAACTATTGCATCTACTCCTAAAGAGTAAGCAGATCGTGCTATTGCACCTATATTTCCTACATCCGTTAAACCATCAAGAACTAAGATAAAATTCATATCTTTTATATCTTTAATTGGAGTGTATTCAAACTCTTTCAATCTTAGAAAAAAACCTTGATGATTACCACTTTGTGCTAGTCCTTGAGCTTTTTTATTATCAATTTTGATGATTTTTTTTCCAAGTTTTAGGAATTTAGAAAATAATTTTTGATCTATCTCTTTAGAAAAAATTACCTCTTCTATTAAATGAGGGTGTTTTTCAAGTACATAAAGTACAATTTGTTTTCCATAAATTATCATGGCTAGATTTTATCTAAAAGTAGTTAATAATCCTCTTTAAACATACCTTGATTATTCCATTAAATTGTATTATAATATTTTGACATTATTTAAAGGCAAGAAATTGGAAAATATATCACAAGATTATATTAAAGTAGTAAATGCAAGTGAATCTAGTTTAAATGAAGAACTGATTAATAGTTTAAACTTCCAAAGTTTGCCACCAAAGTTAATTATTGGGTTCGTTTCTCCTCATCTTGATTTTGCCTCAATTGTAAATAAACTAAAATCAAATTTATCAGATTCTACAAAGTTGATTTTAACATCAACTGCAGGTGAATTATGTACATTTAATTTTGATGAAAAAAGAAATAAACTTTACAATGATGCAAGTTCAACATGGGATAATATAGTTCTTCAAAGTTTTAGTAATGAAGTCATTGAAGAGCTTAAAATAGAGTCAGTTGAGTTATTTAGTGAAAATATAAAAGAACAAACAATTTCACATAATAATAGAATTGAAAAGATAAAAGATGAGATAAATAAAATAAATTTACCTTTTAAAATAAGACATGAAAATACAATAGCTTTAACATTTATTGATGGTTTGTCAAATAGTGAAAGTTTCTTCACTGAAGCAGTATATAAAAGTGGCAAAATACCTTGCCTTTTAATAGGTGGTTCATCTGGTGGAAAGTTAGATTTTAAAAATACTTTTATATATAATGATGAAACTATTGTCAAGAATAAAGCAATTGTTACGTTCATAAAATTTAAACCACAAATTAAGTTTGGTGTATTTAAATCGCAAAGTTGTGAAGATACTAAACTATCATTTCTAGTAGCACAAGCTAACTTATTAGATAGAACAGTTACAAGTGTATTAAGTACTAAAACAAATGAAATTGTTAATATTGTGAAAGCTTTATGTCAAAGTTTTTCTTGTTCAAAGGATAGATTACCTGAACTTTTAAAAGAGTACACTTTTGCAATAAAAATAAATGGTGAAAATTATATACGTTCAGTTGCAAATGTGGATATTGAAAATGACAAAATATCCTTTTTCTGTGATGTAGCATTTGGTGATGTGTTATATTTAGTAAAAAGTAAAGAGTTTACTCAAATAACACAAAATGATTATAAAAAATTTACTTCAACAAAAAAACAAAAACCTCTAGGTGCATTATTTAATGATTGTATTTTAAGAAGATTATTAAATCAAGATAAGTTAGACTCTTTAAATACTTTCAATGATATTCCAGTTGCTGGTTGTTCAACATTTGGAGAACTTCTTGGTTTAAATATAAATCAAACATTAACTGCACTATTTTTATATAAAGTAGAAGAAAATGAAGATTTCTATGATGAATATACAGAAAATTTTATAAATCATTACTCTTCATATGTAGCTTATTATAAACAAAGAGAAATATATCAATATCAACTTTTATCAAGAGTTAGAACAACACTATTAAATAGTCTTAAAGATGCCTTTCCTTTAATTCAAGAGATGGTAACGATTATAAATTTTGTATATAAAAATACAAAAGAAGGAAATGAAATTATTCAAAATGTAATCAAAAAATTTGAGTCATTTTCAAATGACATAATGAATAATGTTCAAACAAATGAAAGATTAGTTGAAGAGACTAAAGAGTTAACTAAAAATGCAGATGATATTAAAAAAGTAATGTCATCAATTTCTGAAATTGCAATTCAAACAAATTTATTGGCATTAAATGCAGCAATTGAGGCTTCAAGAGCAGGCGAGTATGGTAATGGATTTAAAGTAGTTGCCGATGAAGTAAAAAAACTAGCAAAAAAGACACAAACAAGTTTAACTCATAGTAATAAGTCAGTTGATGTTGCTACAGTAGGAATAAATGAAATATCAAAGACAATAAATACAGCTAGTGACAAGTTACATGCAGTATCTTCTGAAGTAACTACAATAAATGAGTCTTTTTCAACAATTCAAAATAATTCAGATGAGACAAACAATCTAATTAGTGAGAAAATGAATCAATTTGAAAGATTAGTTGATAGTTTAAATACATTAGAACAGATTCAAAAAAATCTAGAAAAATTAGAGGAAAACGTATAAAATAATGAAGCTATTGTCAAAAATAAAGCAATCATCACATTTATAAAATTTAAACCACAAATTAGGTTTGATATTTTTAATATTATAGCTACATTATGTAATAATTTTTTTTGTTGCATATTTCCCAGATAGGAGATATAAAATTATAAAAGGATAAAGTATAATAAATACTTTATCAAAAAGAGAATATTATCTTAATATATTCTCTTTTGCTACTTCTATTAGTTCATCACCTTTACCATTTATAATAGCTCTTATCATATATATTCCAAATCCTTTTGCATTCTCAAAATCGATTTTTGGAGGCATTGTTAACTCTTGTTTTGCTGTTGTCACATCTAATAAAGCTGCTCCGTCATATTGTAAAAACTCTTTTATTGTATTTTCTAATTCTTCTGGTTCTTCAACTCTAAAACTTTTTACTCCAACTGCTTTTGCAATTGCTGAGAAATCAGGGTTTTCTAGTTCTGTGTTATCATATAAGTAACCACCAGCTTTCATCTCAATAGCCACAAATCCCAATGAGCTATTATCATAAATAACAATTTTTGCTTTTATTTTGTGCTGAATAAGTGTTAGAAAATCTCCCATTAACATAGCAAAACCACCATCTCCACATAAAGCAATAACCTCTTTATTGGGAGAACTTACTTTTGCCCCAATTGCTTGTGGAAGAGCACTTGCCATTGAACCATGGTTAAAAGAACCTATAAGTTTTCTTTTTCCATTCATATTTATATATCTTGCGGCCCAAACAGTAGGAGTACCTACATCACAAGTAAATATTGCATCTTCACTTGCATGTTTATCTATAAGTTTTGTTAAGTATTGAGGATGAATTAATCCACTTTTACTATTCCCACTTGCTAATTTATCAAAATTTTCAACTGTATTTCTATAATGTTTTAATGCACTTTTTAAAAATGAATTATTATCTTTTTTATTAATTCTTGGTATTAGCATTTCCAAACTTGATTTTATATCACCAACCATACCTAAATCAATTTGAGTATGTCTTCCCAAGGCTTCAGGCTTAATATCAATTTGAACTATTTTTGCATTTTCAGGATAAAAAGCTTTATATGGAAATCCAGAACCTAAAACAAGTACTACATCAGAATTTTCCATAGCATAATACCCTGATTCGTATCCTATAAGTCCTGTCATTCCTACACTATTTGGGTTATTACCTTCGATGTACTCTTTTCCTCCAAGAGCATGAACAACTGGTGCATTTAAAAGATGTGCTAATTTAACTATTTCATCATGTGAATCAATACAGCCTGCTCCACACATAAAAGTTACTTTTTCATTTTCATTTAAAATTTTTGCAAGCTCAATTATATCACCTTCATCTGGTAGTACTTTTGGTAAATGAGGTTCATTCCATATTAATTTTGAACTCTCTGGCATTGGTGAGAGCATTGTATCACCTGGAATAACGATTACACTCACACCTTTTTTTAAAATAGCTTGTCTAATTGCTGTTTCCAAGATATGTGGCATTTGTTCTGGATTTGTAACTAATTCACAAAAAACGCTACACTCTTTAAATAACTCTTGTGGATGTGTTTCTTGAAAATAACCACTTCCTATTTCAGTTGAAGGAATGTGAGAAGCAATTGCTAAAACAGGAACACCTTTTCTCTGGCAATCAAAAAGACCATTTATAAGATGTAAGTTTCCTGGACCAGAAGAACCTGCACAAACTGCAATCTTACCACTAACTTTTGCATCAGCTCCTGCTGCAAAAGCTGCTGTTTCTTCGTGTCTTGTTCCTATCCACTCAATATCTCCTAATTTTTTTAAACTATCACTTAATCCATTTAAAGAATCACCTGTGATTCCCCATATTCTTTTTATTCCAACTTTTTTTAAAAGTTTTGCGAAATACATTGCAATGTTATCATTCATAAAAAATCCTTTATAATAATTGACATATGCTCATTATAATCTTTTTCTTTTTATTTTTTATTAACTCTGTTTTGTAATTTTAGAATTTATTTTTTAACTGTAAAAGTTATTTTATTAACTTTAATAAAATTTGAAAGAATTGTTTAATAGTAGCTTTTAATAAGAAAATATACAAAAATATAGCATATTCTATGCTTTTTGTAGTAATTCTTGATAGATATCTTTAGTTTTTCTTCCTGTAAGTTTTGATAATAGTTTTGCTTTTACTTTAGGTGCTAAATCAAGTGCTTCAATATCTGTAACATCAATTGCTTCACCTTCATATGTTACTGGCTCAATTATTACAACCCATTCACCTTTTATATTTGTATCTTTAAATTCTTCAAATATATTTTTTGCACTATTTTTAAAATATTTTTGATGAAGTTTAGTTATTTCTTTTACGATAAAAATCGTTCTATTTTCATCTATCTTAGTAACCTCTTCAAGAAGTTTTAGTAACCTATGTGGTGACTCATAAAGGATACCAAGTTTTTCACTTTGCATTATAGTTTTTAATTTATTGGTTCTATCTGCACCTTTGTGTGGTAAAAAGCCATGAAAAGTAAATGTATTATAAGTAAAACCACTCATTGCATATGCTGTTAAAACTGCATTTGCTCCTGGAATCACATCATATTTAATATCATTTTTTATACAAAAATCTACAAGTGTTGCACCAGGATCACTTACACAAGGCATTCCTGCATCACTTACATAAACAACATTTTTTTCAAATATATCTGGATCAAGATTTTTTAAAATTTGATTCTCATTATGTGAATGGTATGATTTGTACTCTTTGTTTTCAAAATTTAGATTATGTTTTTGAGCAAATAGGCTAAGAAGTTTTTTTGTTACTCTTGTATCTTCACAAAAAATTAGTTCCGACTCCTCTAAGGCTTTTAGCGCTCTTAAAGAGATGTCTTCAAGATTCCCTATTGGAGTTGGAACTAAAGTTAACAAGACATTTGTCTTATTTGTTTAAGTTGTATTTAGCTTTGAATTTCTCTACTCTACCAGCAGCATCAACAATTTTTTGCTCTCCAGTAAAGAAAGGGTGACAAGCTGAACAAATATCAACTCTTAATGTTTCTACATTTGATTTTGTTTCAAATGTGTTTCCGCATGCACAAGTAACAGTACAAGCTTTATAATCTGGGTGAATATCTTTTTTCACTTTATCTTCCTTAAGGTTTCTAATGTTTAATAAAAGGTCAAGTCTTTGTTGCCCTTTATTAAACTCTTTTCTTTTAAAGTTTGTGATTATATCGAAAAATACTTAAAAATATCTGAATTTAAGTTTTCTATAATATTGGAAGTTTTATTTTCTAAAAATTGAGAATTATTAAATGTATTTTGTCTTTTTGCAAGTTTAGCAGTATTTATTGAGATTTTTTCTTCTAGTTGTTGTTTTGTTAGTTTCCCATCAAGATACTCTAAAGTCTCTACAATTCCTATGGAACTCATACAGTTTGGAAGTCTTGTGTATGTTTTCTCTAAAAAAATCACTTCATCAATCACTCCATCTTTTATCATTTGCTTAGTTCTTAATGCTATTCTTTTTCTAAGTTCATCCCTTGGCCAAGTAATTTCAAATATTTTTAAATCTTTTGCAATAGGCTCTTTTTTATTTTTTTTAAAAAATTCTGTTGGTGTCATACCTGTTTGATTATAAATAGCATAAGCTTTTTCTATTCGATATGCATCATTAGATGCAATTTTTTGCATATAATCTTTATCTAAATTATATAAAAAATCGTATGCTTCTTTTTTATCAATATCAAGTTTTTGTTTTGTGTCAACTCCTAAAGATATTCCTTCAACTAACGCTTTTAGATAAAATCCAGTTCCCCCTACAATAATAAGGTTTTTATTTTGCTCTTTTGCAAAGTTAACAGCTTTTTTATAACAATCAATAAATTGAATTACATCAAAGTTCTCATTTGGATAGACTTCATCTATTCCAAAGTGAATTATCTCTCCTCTTTCTTTAATAGTTGGTTTTGCAGAAGCTATATCTATTTGTTTATAAACAGATAAAGAATCAAGAGATAAAATAATAGAGTTCGTTTTATTTGCAATATCTAATGCAAGAGCAGTCTTTCCAGAAGCTGTAGAACCTATTATTGCAATTTGTTTCATTTTTTTTCTGCTTTTAGTTTTTCAATTTCAGATTGTAGTTTTTCAATTTTTGCATCTTTTTTTTGAATTTCATCTAATAATTCTGAAATTTGTTGGTTATTTGATTTTTCAATATTAGCTTGATTTGTCGTTGTACATGCATTAAATGTAATAGTAATGAATATAATTAATAGTATTTTTGTGTATTTCATAAAAGTCCTTTATGTGCGCAATTGTAGTTAAATTTGAATAAAGAAAAGTTAAAAAACCAACTATATAAATAACTTTATATATAAGATTGGATAAAATCCTGCTATGGAAAAAATAAACAAACTTTTAAATAATTTTAGTGAACTAGTAATGTTCAAACACTCTATCTTTTCATTGCCATTTATTTTTATAGCAATGGTAGTAGGAGCAAAAGGTTGGTTTGGATTTAAACTTCTAATTCTTGGAGTTTTGGCAGCTTTAACAGCAAGAAATTTTGCGATGGCTGTAAATAGATATTTAGATAGAGATATTGATGCTTTAAATCCAAGAACAGTAAATAGACCAAATGTAGATGGACGAATTAGCCCATCTCAAATGCTGACATTTATTATTGCAAATGCAATTGGATTTGTTATTGTTGCATATTTTGTAAATGATTTAGCTTTTAAAATATCAATACCGATTTTAATTGTAATTGGTTCTTATTCGTATTTTAAAAGATTTTCATTTTTAGCACACTTAATACTTGGTATATCTTTAGGACTTGCACCAATTGCAGGAGTAGTTGCAGTAACTGAAACTATTCCTTTATGGACAGTTTTATTAAGTATTGGGGTTATGTTTTGGGTAGCTGGATTTGATCTGTTATATTCTCTTCAAGATATTGATGTAGATAAAAAATTAGGACTACACTCAATCCCAAGTAAATTTGGTGCAAAAAATACTATGAATATCTCTAAAGTATTCCACCTTTTAACAGTAATCTTTTGGTTATTATTTGTTATTAAATCAGATAGTTCAATCTTTGGATATATCGCTGTAGCAGTAAGTGCAATGATGCTTAGTTATGAACACTATTTAGTAAATAAAGACTTTAAAAAAATAGATAGAGCCTTCTTTACAGTAAATGGATACTTAGGAATTGTATTTTTTATTTTAATAGTAATAGATAATATTTAAAAGCAAGTAGAAAAATTTAAGTTTTCTTTTGTTAAAATTCGAACCTATCATAAGCGCGTCTGTGGCTCAACTGGATAGAGCTCCCGGTTTCGGCCCGGGTGGTTGTGGGTTCGAATCCTACCAGGCGTGCCATTTTATAATTTAATTTTTATTTTTGATCTTTTTTGTTCATTCTATTAAAAAAAATAAAGATATTTATATTTTTACTGCTAAAGATTTTATATTAGCAATACGTTTCTTTTTATCAGGATGTTCTTCTATATTCATATTTAGAATTTCGTTTTTTGACTCCTGTTCATTTTGAATAGTTAAATCTATATTTTTTACTA
Organism: Arcobacter sp. CECT 8985; assembly: GCF_004116495.1. GTDB lineage: Bacteria > Campylobacterota > Campylobacteria > Campylobacterales > Arcobacteraceae > Malaciobacter. The sequence continues at coordinate 25,166 of NZ_PDKC01000024.1, forward strand.
ATTCTTTTATATATTTATTTTTGTTTTTATGATTTATATCTGTTAGAATTTTTAAACTGCAAGAATCAGCTTCTAATTCTTGTGATTGTGAATATCTTGAAAATAATTTTAGAATATAATCTTTTCCTGCAAGTGCAGTAGAAATTTTAGATAAAGTACTATATTCTTTAGTTTGTACATTTTTAATTAAATTTTTAATTTCATCTATTGAATCATAACCATTAATAAGCCTATATTGTAGCTCTTTTGTTGTATGTCTTTTAGAAATATGTGTGAGCTCATGAGCTAATGCAGTTTTATATCTATTCTCTTTTATGTAATCTTCACTAATAAATATATATCCACCAGGGATTGCTTCGACTTGATTATTATTGGATGTTATATATATCTTTATATTGAAAGGGAACTTATTATTTTCAAGATATTTATTTTTTTTCAAATAATTATTATATTTTTTTGTGAATATTTCTAGCTTTTTATACATATTCTTGTATTTGTGATTTTTTGTATTTTTATCTATTACATCACCTTTTTCTTTTCTTTTATCAAATATATATTTTCCATAAATTTTTTCACTGCTAGTTGGTAACCAAATAGTCTTTTTTGCTATTTGTATAGATAGTTGTTTTATGTCTTGTGCCATATCTTCTTTATTTGTATTTTTATTAGAAATAAAATTAATTATTTTTGATGATTTAGAACCATAATACATTGAAGCAATCTTAAGTGCTTCAATATAATTAAAATTATAATTTTCTATTGGTTTTTTGCATTCTAAATCAGTATTTGTGGTACTAGTAGAATTATTAAGATTGGAAATAGAATCTTTTACAACAGAATTAACGCTTTTTGCTGCAGAGTTTATACTTTCTGAGGCAGAATCAATACCTTTTGATAAAGATGATGTGATTGACCCAAAGTCAAATGCAAATAAAAAGTTTATTAAGGTTAAGTAACAGATAAAAAGTTTTTTCAATTTATTCTCCTTTTAAAATTTTATATCTATCATATTTAAGACCATATTGATCATATAGAATACTTATAATTTGATTTTTAATTTCTATATTGTTTATTTTATTTGTAATAGATGAAATTTCTTTATTTATATCTTTCTGGGTAGATTTATCTAATATATCAAAACTACCTCTATATATAGTATCTGCAATTTTTAAGTTCCATTTATATGAGTAACTATATTTAAATTTTTGTTTAGGAATAACTATTTGGTTATTTTTTAAAGAAGAAGTGAAAATTAATTTATTATTAGTATAAAGAGAAAATATATTATTATTACTTTTTGAATTTATATGCAAAATTAAATTAGATTTTGGTTTTAATATTGTTCCTTTCGGAAGAATATTTACTTTTAAACTTTTATCTCCAAATCTTTTTATTCCAAATGAAATTTGTTCAACTTTATTAAAAGATATTAGCCTTTTAAAATTAATTGGATTATTATCTGTTTTTGAAATATTAAATTTTTCATTTTTGTTTAAAGATTTACATCCTAAATTCGCATTTTTAAAATAACAAAAATTTATTTTGTTAATTGCTTCAATATTTTTGCAATCAATTAATTTAATAGGAGAATAAATTTCTCCATCACATTTAAACTTTTTATGACTATTACCTAAAAATAATACAGTTGCATTTAGATTTAGGATAAATAAAAATAAAATTAGAATACTTTTCATAAATCTCCTTATTTATAAATTTAATGAAGTTAATAAAATTGAATAAACTCCCAGTATTATAAAGATTAAAACAAATAGATAGTATAAGATATTCTTCCAATTTAATATATCTTTATTTATGTTTTCTTTTTGAGATAGACCTATTATAGAGTCTAAAAACATACCAATAATTAAAGGAATAGGATTTAACCATATGTAAAAATTATGGTATATATGACTACTTATGTAACTAGAAATAAAAATAAAGAGAATTAAAAAAATAAAAAGTAAAATATTTAAAACTGCTATTATGTTTAAACTCTGTGCTTTTTTTCTAAACTCTAAAATCTTTTCAAGTAATAAACCAAATGTAAAAGCAAGGAATAAATCTGCAAAAACAGTAATAGAAGTATTAGCATTATTTATTTTATGTGTTTGTGTATAAAATATTGCTTCATGGATTTGTGTTCCAACTTTTTCTCCATAAGGCGTTAGATATTTATCAGAATATCCATATTTACCACCTAAAAATATAGTCTTATCTTTTAAACTATAACTATTCAATTGATTTATAGAAGTTAGAATTATATTACTAGAATTGCTATTTTCAAAATTTATAGGAAATTCTTTTGAGTTTTTAAAATCATTTTTATACTTTTTTAGTAAAGTGTAAATTCCATTTTTAGAATTTAGAAGGTTTTTACATACAGAATTATTTTTTAAAGTAGTATTGTATAAAGAATTTTTATAATCATAAAAATTAAGTGAAATTCCCATTTGAGAATGTATAAAAGGTATTGCAAAAGAAATACCATTTTTGCACATATTCTTCATCCAAGTTCTTTTTATGGATTTATTTTCTTTTGTTTTAGAATATATTGCAAAAGGTAATGTGAAGTTTATATTTTTTGAATGTTTTTTTAGTAGTTTATATAAGCTGTTATTAGTGTTCTTATTATTCTGAAAGTTATAGTCAGGAGATATATCCAAATCTATTATTATATTTTTAGGTTTTTTTGAAATTATTTTGCTAAGAATAATATATAATTTATCTTTATTTAAAGGAGAAGTGGATTGAAATTCTTTCTCATATAATTCATCGTCTATCAATATAGATAAAGATTTATTTTCGTCTATATATATTTGTGATTTATTTTCAATTGAACTAGCAATATTTCGAAGGGATATCGTATTTGCTATATCTAAAAGATTAAATTGTTCCATTGTGAAAATAATACCATTAACAAAAAGTAATGAAGTAAAAATAGCAATAATTGTATTGAATTTTTTTACAATATATTTTTTAATAATTATCTCCAATATTAATTATTAAATTTTATAGTTAAACTAATTAATTATTAATTAATATCAATAAAATATTGTTTGATATAATTTATATTGCTTATTAATAAGCAATATACTTTAATTTAAAACCATTCAGTCTTGCTAAATACTTATTTTTGTAAAATATATAATATTACTTACATAAAGAAGACAAATGAATCAATAAAAAAGAGAATTTACAAAAATTCAAGCCCTTGATGAAAATTATGTCATTGCAACTTTTGCTTTAGATGGTACACTAATTCAAGCAAATAAATTAGTTTTAGAATTAGTAGAATCAGAAAAAATCACAACTTGTGAACTAATATATAAATTTATAGAAAAAGTTAAATCAATTGGATATAAAATTGCGATTGATGACTTTGGAAGTGTTTACAGCAACTTTAAATATCTTGTAAAAATTGATGGTTCTATTATAAAAAGAATACTAGATGATGAAAGTTCACTTGAAATAGTAAAATCGATGTTAAATTTCAGCAAAAAAGTTGGAATAAAAACAATCGCTGAATTTATATCAAGTAAAGAACTTCAAGAAAAAGTAAGTAGTTTAGGTATAGATTATTCATTATAAATTTATCTTTTAATACATTACAATTTGTAATAAATATAAGCTTCTTTTTTTAAACTGCTATAATATTTTAAATAAATATATATAGAATTAATACTTGAGGAAAAAAGATGGATGGAAAGATAATGGTCACATATAAAATAGTATGCAAAAATGATTTTAATTTAGAGTTGCCAATTGGAAAGTTATTGGAAAATGAAAAAGTAGTAAGAGCTATTAAAAATGAGTTTGCAAAGGGTGTTCGAAATCTTGATCTTTTTACAAAAGATAGTAGTAGCAAAATAAATATTGAAACGAAAAAAGAGTTATATCAGTTTGAGGTAAATAAAGATGATTTTGCAGATTTGATTTCTCTTGCTGAAGAGGATGCAAATTCACGAAAACTTATGAAAAAAGATTGTTCATATATTGAACTTGTAGATATTCAAACTATAAGTTAATATCTACAAAGTCTTTTTGATGGGATTATTTTTTTGTTATTAGTTTGTATCCATAGTTATCTGTTTGAATAAACTCTTTACAAACTTTTGAACGAATTCTTTTTATTAAAGATCTTATTCCCGAAATCCCAACAATTTCTCCTTCCCAAACATATTGTTCTATTGCGTCTAAAGAGACTGCAATATTTGGTGTTTTACAAAGTAAAGTTAAAAGTCGTTTTTCTTTTTGTGTTAGTTTTATGGAGTTTTTATTTTTATCATAAAGTATCTCTTCTTTTAAGTTGTATGAAATGTTATTACAAAAAATAATCTCTTCTTCTTTATTACATAGAAGATCAACTTTACATTCAAGTTCATAAATATAAAAAGGTTTTTTTAGAAAATCATTACAGCCTGTGTTATATGCTTTTTTTATTGTTTCAAACTCTATATTTGAACTTATTATAATTGCAGGAGTTGTTTTATCTCTAGATCTTATCTCTTTTAAAAGGTTTAATCCATCTAGTGATGGAACATTTATATCTAAAATAAAACAATCATATCCATTGGTGATGTTATATAAAGCCTCTTCTCCATCTTCAAACCAATCAACATTTAAACCTTTTTCTTTAAACATCTCTTTTATTATTTCTGCAAGACTTATATTATCTTCTAATAATAAGATTTTCATCATTTTTTATTCTTTGAAGTGGGGATTACTATTGATACTCTTGTACCATTTGGAATTTGTGTTATTTTTATATCTCCATGCATTTTATTTTCTATGATTAATTTTGCCATATACAAACCAAATCCATCACCTTTTGTTTTTGTAGTAAAGAAAGGATTAAATAGCTGATTAATTATTTCATCTTTTATTCCACATCCGTTATCTTCAATAAATAGTTCAATATCATTACTATTTTTATGAAGTGATAGTTTAATTTTCCCTTTGAATGTACTATTTGGTGTTTTTGCACTATTTATTGCATCTTTTGCATTATTTATTATACTTACAATTACTTGTTTAAATTCATTTGGATATCCATAAGCAAAAGAGTTATCTTTTAAATTATTCTCATAGTCTAATTCTATGTGTGAATATTTTAAAGAGTAAGATAAAAGTGCAAGTACTTCTTTTAATCCTGTATCTACATCAAAAGCTTTTGGCATATTTGATGGTCTAATAAAATCTCTAAAACCATCAATTGTATCACTCATATATATAGTTTGTGTCATGATATTATCATAAAAACTTTTTATATCATCACTTGTAAGTCTATTTTTTTTATCATAATACAACATTTTATGTGCAACAGCAGAAAGTTCAACTAAAGGGTTTTTCCATTGATGTACAATTGCAGATAGCATCTCTCCTATTTCTGATAGTTTTGATTGTTGAATTATGAATTGTGTATTTACTTCAAGTTGTCTTTTTTCTGTGATATTTGTCATAATTGATACAATTCCACCATTTTCTCCTTTATTATCTAAAAAGATTTGACTTGTTAATCTAAATATTTTTTCATTTGAAGTAAACTCTATTTCTTTTAAATCTTTTAAACTTTGTTTGATTGGTAAATCACAAATTTTGAAGAAAATTTTACAAATATCTTTTCCAATAATTTCATTTTGAGGTAAATTTAGAAGTTTACTAAACGAGTTATTACAACCTTTGACTCTAAAATGATTATCAATCCAAAATATAGAGTTTTGTATATTGTTAAGTAGCACTTCTTGCAATTCACTTTGTGCTTTTAGTTTTTGGCTTAATTTATATTTTTGATAATTGTTTATAATTGCAAAGATAAGTGATATTAATAAAAATGGAAATAGTATAAAAGCATATTCTACTAGTTTTTTATTTTTTTCAAAAAAGCTTTTTGGTTGATTTATAACTATTGAATTTTTAGGTATTTTATTTATATTTATATTATATTTTTTAATTATTTTATAATCAAATGCCCATTGAGAAGGTACAACTATTGGATTTTTTTTCATTTTCTTATTTGTTTGTAAAATCCTTATTACTTGTTTTGCAGAGGCCACTCCTAAATCATAACCTCTTAATAAATATCCACCAATTACACCTCTTCCAAAATGTGAATCAGAAATAGAAAATAAAGGAACCTTAGAAGAATTTAGTACATCATTTACATCATAATATGGAACATATTTACCAAACTTATCTCTAAAAAGACTTCCAAATAAAACTGCACTATTTTTTGGTAGGTTTTGTATATCTTTTTTTATTTTTTTTAAATTCCCATTAAAATTTACAGTTGCTTTTATTCCTTTTTTTTCTAATTTTTTTGCTTGCGCTTTGTATGTATGATTAACTAATACAGATGCGCCCGTATAATCATTTATAATATATAGTTGTTTTAAATTTGGAAGTATTTTAGTAATAAAATTTATGTTCTTTTCTATTTCTTTACTTTCTAAAATTAAAGGGATTTTTTTATTTAATATATTATTTATATCAAGTCCAGGATCTCTTTTATCAATTCCACAAAAAACCAAAGGAATGTTTTTAAATAGTTCGTTTCTATATTTTAAGACAAATTCAACTGCTTCATTATCAGCAACAATAATTGCATCAAAAGTTTGATTTTCCATCTTTAAAACAAATAATTTATATAAAGAATTCATATATTTTTCTGAATTTATCTTTTTTGTATCCATATATTCTGTTGTTATTTCATAATGATCTTTTTGCAAAAGTAAAGTATCTTCTATTCCTTTTACTATATTATCAGACCAAACAAGTCCTTTGTTATATGATTGCAAAATAAGAATATGTCTATTTTTAGCATATAAAGAGCCGTAACATGATAAGAAAATGATAAGAAAAGTAAATAAAAATCTCATGAAAAATCCATTTTTCTTTTTATTATATCAATTAATTCTTATAAATATTTTACTACTTATTAAAAACTGACAACTTTTTGCTAACTTATTTTTATAAGATTCTTTTTATAAATGAAATTTTTATTAAGGATACATTATGCATAAAATAAGTCGACGACAATTTTTGCAATGGAGTGGAGCATTAAGTGGTAGTGTTGCAGCTACAACTGTTTTGCCTATTCCTTCTTTAGCAGAACAAAAAGTTGAAAAAAAACAGTATGATGCTATTAAATGGGCAGGATGTACTATTAACTGTGGTAGTAAATGTCCAGTAAGAGTATTTGTAAATGATGGGAAAATTGATCACATAGAAACAGATAATACAGGTGGTGATGAATTTGGAAGTCATCAAGTAAGAGCATGTTTAAGAGGACGATCTAATAGATTTAGAGTATATAATCCAAATAGATTAAGACACCCACTAAAAAGAGTTGGAAAAAGAGGTGAGGGTAAATTTGTAAAAATATCATGGGAAGAAGCTATTGATACAATTGCAAATAAACTTAAAGAAGTAAAAGCAAAATATGGGAATGAAGCTATTTTAATACCTTATGCAACAGGAACAACTGGTGCTATTATGAATAGATGTACAAAAGGTCCTTTTATGAGACTTATGGGAATGTTTGGAGGATATATAAATTATCATAATTCATATTCAACTGGTCAAATAGCAAACGGATTAAAATACTTTTATGGAACACATAGAGGTAGTGATATTATGCAAGTAGAAAATGCAAAACTTGTAGTAATGTTTGGTAATAACCCAGTAGAAACAAGAATGAGTGGTGGAGGAACTGGATATGCTTATAAAACAGCTTTAGAAAAAAGTGGTGCAAAAATTATTCATATTGACCCAAGATATTCTGATAGTTTAGTTGGTGCATGTGATCAGTGGATACCATTAGAGCCAGGAACAGATGCTGCACTTGTTGCAGGTATTGCTCATGTATTAATTAGTGAGAATTTACATGATAAAGAGTTCTTAGATAAATATTGTGTAGGATTTTCTTCTAATACACTTCCAAAAGATGCACCAAAGAATGCTTCATATGAAGATTATATTATGGGAAAAGGTGAAGATAAAGTTGAAAAAACTCCTAAATGGGCTGAAAAAATAACAAAAGTTCCAGCTGATACAATTATTAAATTAGCTAGAGAAATAGCAAGTGTAAAACCATGCTATATTGCCCAAGGTTGGGGTGCACAAAGACATGCAAATGGAGAACAATCTTCAAGAGCAATTGCAACACTAAATGTAATGACAGGGAATTTAGGACTTCCTGGTACAAATGCTGGAGGTAGAGAACATACTACAGGTTGGATAGAACCAGCTCATTTACCATATAAAAATCCTATAAAAGATTCTATTCCATGTTTTTTATGGACTGATGCTATTACAAGAGGTAAAGAGATGACAGATTTAACTGATGGTATAAGAAATACTAAACGGTTAAAACAAAATATTAAATTTATTTTAAATACTGGTGGAAATTGTCTTATAAATCAGCATAGTGATACAAATAAAACAGCAAAAATTTTAGAAGATGATACTCTTTGTGAATTTATTGTAGATGTAAATGTAACTAGAACATCAAGTAATAAATTTGCAGATATTATTCTTCCTGATGCAACTCCACTTGAACAAGAAGATTTTGTAAGATCAAGTGCAGGTTACTCAAATGATAGACCATATATTATATATTCACAAAAAGCAATTGAACCAGTTGGTGAAGCTATGACAAACTATGATATGTGTATTAAGCTTGCACAAAAACTTGGAGGGAAACAATTAGTTGATAAATTTACTGAAGGTAGAACTCAAAAGCAATGGTTAGAACATTTATGGAATAAAAAGTTTAAAAATAATGCTGATATGCCAACTTTTAAACAGATGACTGAAATGGGAATTTTGAAACTTCCAAGATATAAAAAACCTTTTATTGTTCACGAAGAATTTGTAAAAGATCCAATTGCGAATCCATTAAAAACTCCTACAGGGAAAATCGAAATTTTTAGTACAGTACTAGATACAATGTCAAAAACTTGGATTCTAAAAAAAGGTCAAAAAATCACTCCTTTACCAGAGTTTGAAAATGCTAAAAATGGACCATTAGACCCAATTAGAAAAAAATATCCATTACAAATTTTTGGATACCACTATAAAGGAAGAACTCACTCAAGCTTTTGGGAAAGTGCACCAATTAGAGAAATAAATCCAAATGAACTTTGGATAAATCCAATAGATGCTAAAAAAAGAGAGTTATCAACAGGAGATAAAGCATTAGTTCACAATAACCATGGGAAAATTCTATTAACTGTAAAAGTAACATCAAAAATCATGCCAGGAGTTACATCTTGTCCACAAGGTGGATGGTATAAAAATGAAAATGGACTTGATGTAGGAGGATGCATTAATACGTTGACAGATCATCAACCAACAGCAATAGCAAAAGCAAATCCTCAACACTCTGCATTAGTTGAAATAGAAAAATATAGAGCATAAAAGGAAATATTATGGAAAAAAATAAACAATTTGGGTTTTTTCTTGACCAAACAAGATGTGTAGGATGTAGAACTTGCCAACTTGCATGTAAAGATTATAAAAAATCACCAGTTGGAATAAGTTTTAGAAGAGTTGTTGAATATGAAGGTGGAAATTGGTTTGAACAAAAAAGTGGTGCATTTGAAGCATCAAATGTATTTGCATATTATACATCATTATCTTGTAACCACTGTGATGATCCAGCTTGTACAAAAGCTTGTCCAACTGGTGCAATGCACAAAGGTAAATATGGAATTGTAAGTGTAGATGCAAGCAAATGTATTGGTTGTAAATCATGTGCAATGGCTTGTCCTTATGGGGCTCCACAATTTGATGAAGATGAAGGGCATATGACTAAATGTAATGGATGTAGTGAAAGACTTGATGAAGGTAAAGAACCAATTTGTGTTGAAGCTTGTCCATTTAGAGCAATTGAAGCTGGGCCTATAAAAGAGTTAAGAGCAAAACATGGTGTACTTGCTGGAGTTGCTCCATTACCAAAATATGAAAAAACTAGACCTAATTTATGTATAAAACCAGAAAAACATGCACAAGCATCAGAAAGTGGTGTAGGTGAAGCACATCTTCCTCAAAGTTATCAGGAGGTTAGTTATGACATTGTATAACTCATTTATAGAGGAACTTCCTCTAATTTTATTTACTGTTATTGCACAAGGTGCAGTGGGATTTTCATTATTATATTCAATCAATAATGCAAACACTGCTATTAAAGATGAAAGTTATAAAAAATTTGGATTGATATTCCTTATTTTTGTAATTATTTCAATGGTTACATCAATATTTCACTTAGGAACGCCATTACACATTCCTTATATGTTAGGAAGAATTTTTGGTTTTTCTCAAGATGGGCATCATATAGTTTCGTGGCTTCCTTTAGAAATCGTTGGAATTGGATTAATGCTTTTAGTAGGAATAATTGTATTTTTAAAAGGTACTAAATTAGCAATATATGCATTACCAATTGTTGGAATAGCAATGCTTTATGCTATGGGAAATATTTATGGATCAATGGCAAGTACTATTCCTACTTGGAATTTAAACCTAACATTATTTTTATTTTTCTCATCAGCTTTATTATTAGGTTCAGTTATGTATAGTGCATTTATTGCTAAAAGTCAAAAAGAGTATAGTGTATCCAATTTAGCATCTGTTATTGGCTTTACATTGTTTGTTTTATCTCTTGCTCTTTATACATTTTATTTGGGAAATTTAAAATTAGATGTCATAAATAATGTATTTGATTTAGCAAGTGGAAATTATATTTATTTAATGGGTTGGGGGATTGTACTTAGTGGTATTGGTATTTGTTTACTTTTATTAAAAAGAAATTTCTCTAAATTAGCATTTATTGCAGTATTAGTTGGGATATTATTAACTAGAATATTATTTTATGGACTGATTACATCTCATATATTTTTAGGATAAGGAATCTAATATGGATAATATAATTATATTAGGAAATGCAGCATCAATCTTTTCACAGTTTTTATATAATCCACCTTCAAAAGAGCAGTGGGATAAAATAAAAGAGCAGAAAGTTTTATTAGAGTGGTTTATCCACTCTGATGAAAAAGATAATAAAAAAGTTCTTCAATTATGGCAGAAATCTCATAATGAAGAGAGTCATTTAGATATTTCAGTTGATTATACTGATATGTTTATTTGTGATGAAATGTATTTAAAAGCACCTCCTTTTGCATCATTTTATTTAGATATTTCAGGTGAGTTATATTCAAAAGAAGCAGATAATGCAAAAAATATTTATAAAAAATGTTCATTTTTTACAAAATCTTTATTAACTCAACCTGCTGATTTTATTGCAATTGAATTGGAGTTTATAAGTACTTTACTTTTAAATATAAAAAGAGATGAGGTATTTAAAAAAGTATTAATATCTTTTCTACAAGAAAACTTTTTACCTTGGGTTTATAGTTGGACAAATGATGTTAAAACAAATGCAAAAAGTTCTTTTTATAAAGGTCTAGGGTACCATATAGAAGATTTTTGTGATATGTTAGTAGAAGAATTTTCTATACAAAATTACGAGAAAAAAGTCTATAGAACTGCATCTTAATAATAAAAGGGCAATCTTTACCCTTTTATTAACTTCTAATTAACTAGAATAAATATTTTATAAATTATTTTTTTGTTATGATATAGAAAAATAAAAAGGTTATTCTTGGAAGATTATTATAATATCAGTTTAGGAATTGTTATTTATTTAGCTATTGCAATTTTTAGTTTAACTCTTTTTATATATGCAAAAGAAATTTTAGTTTATGAAAAAAGAAAAAAAATAATTCGTATTAAAAACTCAATAAAACAAAATTCTTTTTCTATAGCAAAGACTTATGGTTATGGTTTTTTATGTGGAGTTTTCATCTTATGTTTGGAAAATAAACAAAAAATTTTAGATTTAGATATATATTTATTATCATTACTTTTCTTTTCAATAATTATATTTATTGGGATTTTTTATGAAGAGTCTTTAAATAAAAAAAGAGAGTATAAGTTATTAAATTTTTTGGATAGTTTAGATGCAATATTTTATAATTTTATTCCGGCTATTATTATATATATGATAAATCATCAATTTATTGAAAAAGATTTATCAGCCAAAGATTATATCTTTGCATTAATAGTTTTCTCATTTTCATGTAATTTCTTATCTATTACTCATTTATTAAAAAGTATCTTTTATCAAAAAAGGTTACGACCAAAGTTGTAATTTTGGAAGATGAGAAACGGCTTTAATAATATCAGTTTTTGAAATAATACCAACAATAACATCCTCTTCATTTACGATAGGAACTGCTCCAAGTTTAAAATCAAGCATTACTTTACATACACTTCTAATATCTGCATTTGGATCTGCTGTTATTACTTCTGGAAGATATAAATCTTCAAGTTTTCTATTTAAGATTTGTTCAGAGTTTTCTAAATCTTCAATTATATAGTTTAATATCAATTTTTTATCAATTAGTCCCATTATCTTTTTTCCAAAAGACACAATAGGAATATGACTTACTTTTTTATCTTTTAGAAGTTCATAGGCATCATTTAATGTGGCATCGCTATCAATATGTATTATATTTTTTGTCATAATATCTTCAGCTTGATAAACCTCTTCTGATAAATCGAGATTTGCCATTTTTTTATAAGCATTAACTGCTTTTTGATTTTGATGTTCAGCTTGTTTGTCTTTGTTTCCCTCTTCTTTATCTAGATAATTTTGAAATAAACTATCATCATCAGGTTTTAATCTAGCTTCATTTGGACCTTCAAGATTCTTTAATTCATAAAGATTATCTGCTGTACTTCTAAAACCAACATTACCTTTATTGTATATTGCAAACATATGAACACCTTTTTTCTAATAGTATAAAAACTTTATTAATAATATTTTAACATAATAATCAATTACTACAGATTCTATTTCTTCCTTCATTTTTGGCTTTATATAAATTTTCATCTGCTAATTTGTATATATAGTCAACATTTTTACATTCGTCAGCTTTTAATAATGCTATACCAAAGGATGCTGTCACATATTTTGATGAAGTATTTTTAATATGATTAATTTTTAATTGTTCAATTCCTTCTCTAATAGAATCAATATATTTAATTACTTTTTCTTTATTTGATTCTCTTATTACAAGACCAAACTCTTCACCTCCAAGTCTAAAGCATAAATCTTCAGCACGGTTTAGTTTAGATTTGACATAACATGATACTTTATTTAAAACTTCATCCCCTTTCAAGTGACCATATGTATCATTATAATACTTGAAGTTATCTATATCATAGATACAAAATATAATATATTCATTTTTTCTTTTTGCTGCATTTATTAATTTTGGAAAAACTTCATTGAAGTATCTTTTATTATAAAGTGTTGTTAGTTCATCTGTAATAGATATCTCTTCTAATCTTTTTTTATTTGTAATATTTTGACTTATAGATGTGTATCCTATTTTTTCTCTATTTTCATTAAACATTGGAGTTACAATTGCATGTATCCAAAAAACAGTTCCATCTTTTGCAACATTTTTTATCTCACCTTTCCAAGGTTGATTTGCTTTTAGATTATTCCACATTCTATCAAATAGTTTTACATTCATATCCTCATGTTTTAATATATGATGAGGTTGTTCTAAGAGCTCTTTTTGTGTATATTTTGAAATTTCACAAAGTGCTTTTGATGCATGAGTAATCTTACCATCTAAATCTATAGTAATAAAAAGAATATTTTCATCAACAACTTTTAAATATCTTTTTAATTCAGTTTCGATTTTTTTTCTAATTTTAACTTCATTATTTAATTTTTTATTTGCTTTAAAAATTATATATATTATGATACAAAAAATAAAACAAATACCAAGAACTGATAAGAACATTATAAGATAACTATTCTCTTTCGTATAATTTATTGCAATCCATTTATTAAATATTTTTTGGTGAGTTTCTTTGGGTATAGAAGCAAGTGCTTTATTTATGATTGGTACTAATTGGGGTTTATCATTTCTTATTGCTATATGTAAATACCAATCATCCTCAAAATCAGCTGAGATTTTTAATTGACCAAAATATTTCTTTTGGATTATATATCCAGCAGTTGCAACCGTGTCAATGAATCCAAAAATTTGAGATCTTCTTACTTTTTTATATCCATCTTCTACAGAATCAACTTCAACAATATTTAGATTAGGAAATTTATTTAATATTCTTTTAGGAAAGGCATAACCTTTCACAATTCCTAAAGGCTTTTGTATATCAGTAATACTATTTATATAAAGCTTGTCTATTTTTGTCACTATAACAAGAGGAAGTTTTAAATATGGTTTTGAAAAGTTTAAAAAACTTGCACGCTCTTTTGTTTTTACTGCCAATGGAATAATATCACATTTTCTGTGTTTTATATATTCTAATGTTTCAGACCAGTTTTTTGTTTTTACTAAAATTATATTTATATTTAAAAACTTTTTGATTTGATATATATAATCAGAACCCACTCCAACATGTTTTCCTTTTTGTATTTTATCCATAGGCATCCAGTCTGGATCTACACACATATTTAAATTTTTAATATTAGTTAAATATTTTTTTTCTTTTAGAGTTAATTTGGTAGTTTTTTCATTAATGGGCAAATTTTGAATATTTTTAGCAAATAAAAAAGTACAAAGACAAATAAATAATAAAATATTTTTCATAGTGACACCTTTATATTATTTTAACACAAAAACGTAAAAAAAAATATTTTATTTAAGTATATTTTTTAATATTAGTTAATCTTCTAAAATAGGAAGAGTAATTACAAAGCAGATGCCATTAGGCACATCTTTTGTATAAATTTTACCTTTCATATTATTTTCTATAATAGTTTTTGTCATGTATAAACCAATTCCTGTACCTTTACCTTCTTCTTTTGTTGTAAAGTATGGTTCAAAGATTTTATTTTTAATATCCTCGTCAATTCCACCTGCATTATCTTCAATTTCAACAATAATATCACTATTTGTTTTGTAACTTCTTATTTTGATTTTTGCATCTTTTATATTATTCTCTAAAAGTGCATCTTTTGCATTTGAAAGAATATTTAAAATACTTTGTGAAAACTCATTTTCAAACCCATAAGCAATAATATCATTTTGCATATCTTTTTCTAGCGTAATTTCATTATTATCAAGTGTTGAATCCATTAGTTTTATGGCTTTTTCTACTGTATGTGTTATTTTAAATTCTTTTTTTTCTTTATTTGGTTTAAAAAAGTTTCTAAAATCATCAATTGTTTTAGACATATTTTTTGTAAGCATATTAGCTTTATCTACACTATTTTGAAGGTATTTCTCATTTAATTCACCAATTTTATATGTAAAATGTATATTTTGTAATATTAAACCTAAAGCATTAAGTGGCTGCCTCCATTGATGAGCAATATTTCCAATCATTTCTCCCATTGCTGCTAATTTACTTTGTTGAATTAATAGTTGTTCTTGTTTTCTTTGCTTGTCAATTTCTTCTTTTACTTTTTTCTTAAGTTCAATTTTTTGACGTTCTTGATAAATAATATAAGAGTATATAAGAAATATTAAAATTATAAATAAAACTGAGATTATTGAGTTGAAAATATATATTTGTTCTTTGCTTTTATGAAATAAGCTTCTTTTAAAATATGATTTTAAAAAAAATTTATTTTTTATATTATTCAATTGGATATTTGAAATTATAAAATCATTAGTATATTTATTATAAATGTCAAATTCTGGAAGCAACTTAGTCTTTAAAATATAAAAACTATTTGTCTGTTCTTGCTTTGAAATTTCTAATTTTGTAAATAGTGAACCATTTAATTCTTGAATATTTAATTCTCTACCTGAAAAAATATATCCTCTTATCTTACCTGTTGCATCACTTTTAAGTATATTAGATTTTACTGTATAGTAAAAGTTATCATTTATTTTCAAAATTGTTGGAGTATTATCTTTATTATATTTTTTTATTGTGTCTTTAATAAATTTATTCTTATTATTAATTTGTGATGAAAGTATAGAATAAACAGTATTATAATTTTTATCCACAAAAATCATAAAATCTAAATTTAAACCTTCTAAAGTAGAACTATTTTCTCTAAAATTTTCAAAAATATATTTTCTATCTTTTGAAACGATAAAATCATATGTATCATCCCATGCTGCGTAGTCATTAGATGTTCTATATAAATTAGATATTTCATTATCAATCTTTTCTACTAGGGAATATATTCTTTTTTTATTCTCAATATTTTCTAATTTTTTAAAATCATTAATAAAGTAATTATATGTTAATAAATTAAATACAATTAAATATAAAATAAAAAGTGTTAAAATTAAATATTTATTTTTTAAATAATTTTGCAAAGTATTACCTTATTTTTTCCCGAGATTATATCAATAATATTAAAAATTTGCAATTTTTATAAAAACGAATTAAAATTATAAATTAATTTTAAACAAAAAGAGTATTTTTTTTAAACAGCAAATGCCTTAAATAGCCATTTTTTAATCTACTGTTTATTTTTTAAGTTTTATTTTATATATTTTTTCTGTTTATTGATTATAATTCGCTAGTAGAATAAGGAATTGGTTTTAAGTACTTTTTTTATTTAAAATAATTAAAGTAATGTGGTGTACTCTAGTTCTTAGAGTATATTTGTACTAATAAATTAGACTTATGACAAGTCAAATAGGGGTATGAATGTTAAAAATAGTTCTTTCTATTTTATTTGCAGTTTCATTATGTATAGCTGCAACTGATATTGAGAATAATGACACTGAACAAATTGAAGAAATTCCTACAATTAGTTTATGCGATAAAGTGTATGATGATTGCGCACTTAAGTGTGATGATAGCGAAAGTAAAGAAGATGCAAAATGTTATGCAAATTGCGAAAAACTTTATGATAAATGCTTAGATGAAAACGTTACGGAGCAAGAAGAAAAGTAATATTTTTGCCTTATTCTACTCAAATAAGGATATGAAAATTCAATTTAATGGATTATTTAATCAATATAAACTTTGAAAATACCACTATAAAGTTAGAAAATGAAATTTTATTAAGCAATGCATAAATTTGTAATAAATGAAACTTTATGTAGTTGCGAATAAACTTGAAAGAGTTTATGAATCGGGGAGAAAATGAAAAAAATTAAAAATGAAGACATTGTAAAAGATTACTATGAGTATTTATGGAATAAACAAAATAAAGAATATATTGATATATTGTTTGATGATGATATAGAGTTTCATGGTTCTTTAGGTGTTCAAACTAAAGGTAAAAAAGAGTTTGAAGAGTACATGGATAGTATATTAACTGGTATTCCAAATCTATATCATGGTGTTGAAATTTTAATAAAAGAAGATGATAGAATTGCAGTAAGAGCAGTATATAATGGTACACATAAAGGTAGATTGTTAAATTTTGAAGCTACAAATAATAGAATTAAATACAATGGAGCCTCATTTTTTAAATTTAGAGATGGGAAAATTATAGAGGTATGGGTTTTAGGAGACTTAGCAAGTTTATTAAAACAAATAGAAAATGGCCCAAATAAGTAACTATATACATTGTAAAGATAATATTTTACAATTAGAAATGCCAACAAAACTTTTTCCAAATCCATATTATGATTATCCATACATGATAATAGATGATTTTTTTTCACAAAATAATATTGAACAATTAAATAAGCTATTAAGAATAGATGATGATATTGAAGATGCAAAAGTTAGAAAAGTAACAAAAATAAATAGTGTAGATCAAAAATTAGATAAAAAAATTAGAAAAACTAAAATACATAGAATTCCAGATGAGTTTAATAATTTGTATGCAAAACAGTTTAAATTTTTTCAAACAAAAATAGAAGATTTTTTTAGACTTGCTCTTACAACATCTACAAATATACAAATTCTTGAATATACAAAAGGTAGCTTTTATAAAGCTCATAGTGATGATTCAAATATGTTGTTAAAAGATGATAAATTAGTTGGATTTAAAACTGTAGCAAATCAAAGAAAAATAACAACTGTACTTTTTTTATCTGATGATTATGAAGGTGGAGAACTTGTTTTTAACTATTTATTAACACAAGATAATAAATCTGTAAAGATTAGAGGGAAAAGTGGACAAATGATTGTATTTCTTAGTAATCCTATTTTTACTCATGAAGTAAAAGAGGTAACTAGTGGAAATAGATTTACATTGGTTCAATGGCATGATGCAGTTTTAAATTAACTTAAAACATATTAGGATAAGAAATAACTTTCTTATCCTAAAAATTCAATAATATCAACAGCAGCAGTAGCACCGTCACCAGCAGCACAAACGACTTGTTTAGCAGCATCAATTCTAACATCACCAGCAGCATATAAACCAGGTAAAGAAGTTCTCA
>NZ_PDKC01000025.1 GCF_004116495.1 Arcobacter sp. CECT 8985
CAATTAAATAGTGATTACAATAAGTTTTATAAAGATATTGATTCAGATTATATGAAAAATAAAGATAACATAACACGAGGTATAGAATTGACATTTGAAAAAGATTTTTTTGAATCTTATTTAATAAGTACGACTTTTTTTATAGCAAATAATGATTACGATTACATTTATAAAAAACATACTTCAAATAAAAAACACAGAATTAATAGCTTGTCTAAGGGGTTAAACTTTTCTATAGATAAAAGTATTTCTGATAATTTCAAAGTTGTAACAGCAGCAAAAATAAGCCAAAATAAAATAAAAGATAGTAATGAAAAATATTTAATTGGGAACAATGTTAAAAACAAAGCTAATACTCAATTAGCTTTAAATTTAGAATATAAAATAAACAAGATTAAATTATTTAGTAGATTTACTCATATGTCAAGTAGATATGCAAATGATAAAAATAGTAAAAAATTAGATCCTTATACTATAGGTACAATTGGAAGTTCTTTTTATACAAAAGTAAAAAATAGAGATATTAAATTTGATTTTAATATAAAAAATATATTTAATAAGAAATATTATATTGATTCAGATACGCAAGGAGATTTGAGGAATTATTTTTTCAATATGATTATGAGTTTTTGAATTTAAAACTCTAATTTTTTTTGTTTTTTTACTTATATATAACTACTTTTATAAAAAAATAACTGACTAAAATCATTTAAAATTATTAATAATAATAATTATCAAAATTAAGTATTTGCTAAGAAAAATTTGCTATTATTTTGCCTTTGCAACAAGTTTGCAATATTCAAATACAAGGAAAATAATGCAAAAAAAAGTTTTTTCTATGGTAGCAGCATCTTTTATATTACTTCCTAATATAATGTTTTCATCTGAGATAAAAACTAATAAAAGTGTTTCTTTATCTGATGTAACTATTGTTAGTGATTCGGATGAGAAAAAGCAATCATACTATAAAACTGAAGCTACTTCAGTTACTCGTACAGATACACCTCTTTTAGAAACAGCTCAATCTGTTCAAATAGTTACAAACAAAATTTTGGATGACATGGGTATAGTTAGTCTTGATGAGTCATTAGATTATGTAAGTGGAATCTCAAGACAAAATGATTTTGGTGGAGTGTGGGATAACTTCGCTATTAGAGGTTTTTCAGGACATGAAAATACAGGAATAAGTATGCTTAAAAATGGGTTTGCTGATAACAGAGGATACAATGCTCCTAGAGATGCAGCAAACATTGAGAGTATAGAAGTTTTAAAAGGACCATCAGGATCTCTTTATGGTAATACTGAACCTGGTGGAACAATAAATATTGTTACAAAACAACCAAAATTTACAAGAAACAACTCAATCACAACTATGCTTGGTAGTAATGATTTTTATAGAGTATCAGCAGATTTAACTGGACCATTAAGTGAATCTTTCGCCTATCGGTTGAATGTAGCTGCTGAAAAGAAAAAAAGTTTCCGTGATTATATTCAAAGTGAAAGATATATTATTGCACCTTCTTTTCTTTGGTTAATCAATGATAATACATATTTGACATATATGGGTGAGTATATCAAACAAGAAGCTCCTTTTGATAGAGGGATTGTTGCATTTAATGGTGATTTTGATGTTATTGATCGTAAAACATTTTTTGGGAATCCAAAAGATGATAATATGGTACTTGAAAACTATACTCATCAGTTAAAATTAGAACATGATTTTTCAGATAGTTGGAGTACAAAAGTTGGATTAGCTTATAAAACAGGAGATTTTAAGGGAACAGGAGCAGAAGTAAAACCTTTTGTTAATGTTACAACCGATTCTTTGATGCTTCGTTCTAGGTATAAAGATTTTGAGTCCAAAGATTTTTCTTTTCAAGCAGATGTAAAAAATGTTTCAACAATAAAAGATTTTAAAAACACTCTTTTATTTGGAATGGAATCTTATCGTTATGAGTTAGATTTTGCTTTATATAATTTAAATAACTCTGTAAGAATGGATAATATTAGGGGCAATCCAACTTATACAACTTTAGCTACAGGAAAAGGAACTATAATTAAAGATGAACACCAAGTACAAAAGGGAATAGCATTTTTTGCACAAGATGAATTAGCTTTCTCTGATTCATGGAGATTACTTGTTGGTTTAAGATATGATGATATTGATACACAATTGGAAAAACATAAAAAAGGAATCTCCTATTCTCAAAATGATTATGCGTTGTCCCCTAGAATAGGTCTAACTTATCTTATAAATCCTAATTGGTCTTGGTATGCTACTTCTGGAAAGTCATTTAGACCAAACTCTGGTGTAGATAAAGATGGAAATACTTTTGAAGCAGAAGAAGGAATATCTATAGAAACAGGTTTGAAGTTTGAATCTGACAATAAAGATATGGGAGGAAGCCTTGCTTTATACAGAATTGATAAAAAGAATGTTTTAACAGGGACAGATCCTAATGGTGTTTACTCTATTGCAGCTGGTAAAGTAAGAAGTCAAGGTATAGAGTTTGATATAGGAGGAAGTCTTACTTCTAATATAAGAATTAATGCAAACTATACATATACTGATACAGAAGTTATTAAAGATACTGGTGGTGCTATTGATTGGTCAATTGGAAGAGTTGTTAATTTGGAAGGTAAAGCCTTGACAAATGTAGCCAAACATAGTGGATCAGTTCTTTTTATGTGGGAAGAAAAATTATCAAATAACTCTTCTTATGGTATTGGAAGTAATCTTATTTATGTAGGAAAAAGAGAAGGAAATTATATTAATAGTTTTACATTACCTGATTATATTACGATGGGATTAACATCTTATTGGCAAGTAAATAAGAGTTTAAAATTTAAATTAAATGTTAATAATCTATTTGATGAAAAATATATTGCAAGTAGTTATGATCGTTCATGGGCTGTACCTGGTTCACCAAGACGTTTTACATTAAGTATGAATTACAAATTTTAAAATTTGACATAGTTTCAAAGTAGAAAAAAGTGTGTGAATAGGAGTTTATTTAAATATACTCCTATTCAAAAACTAAAGTTGTTTTGTGTTTTAAAAAAACATTTAATAATGCAGTAGATATGTTAAATATTAGATTTTTAAAACTGCCATAAAAGCTTCTTGTGGTACATTTACTTTTCCAATAGCTTTCATTCTTTTTTTACCTGCTTTTTGTTTTTCTAAAAGTTTTCTTTTTCTTGTAATATCTCCACCATAACATTTTGCAGTAACATTTTTACCTGTAGATTTTACAGTTTCTCTTGCTATAATATTACTTCCAATTGAAGCTTGTATTGCTACTTCAAAAAGCTGTCTAGGAATTAATTCTTTTAATGCTTTTATAAATTCTCTTCCTTTTGAAAGTGCTTTATTTTCTGGAACAATAATTGATAATGCATCTACTACATCTCCAGCAACTTTAATATCAAGTTTTTGTAAAATCCCTGGTCTAAATCCAATTGGTTCATAATCAAATGATGCATAACCTTTTGTAGTAGATTTTAATTTATCATAAAAGTCCATTACAATTTCATTCATTGGAATGTCATATTCTAGTAAAACTCTTTTTCCAAGATAATCCATTTTATTTTGGATACCTCTTTTATCATTTAGAAGTTTTATAACATTTCCTAAAAATTCATCAGGAACCAAAATTGTAGCTTTTACATATGGCTCATAGATTGTTTCTATATAGTTTGGTTCAGGTAATTCAGATGGGTTTTGAATTTCGATTTTTTCTCCATCTTTTTTTTCAATTTGATATACAACAGTTGGTGCAGTTGCAATTAAATCTAAATCAAATTCTCTTTCAAGTCTTTCTTTTATAACTTCCATATGAAGCATTCCAAGAAAACCTGTTCTAAATCCACTTCCAAGTGCAGCTGAACTTTCAGGTTCAAAAGATATTGATGAATCATTTAATTGAAGTTTTATTAAAGCTTCTCGTAAATCTTCAAATTTATCTGTTTCTATTGGATATAATCCAGCAAATACAAATGGTTTAGCTGGTTCAAATCCACCAATTGCTTTTTGTGTTGGATTTTTTGCATCTGTCATTGTATCACCAACGGCAATTCCATCTAAAGTTTTAAGACCAAGTACAACAATACCAATTTCTCCTGTTTTAATTTCAAGAGTTTTTTCCCTATTTAATGGGTGAGGGTACATTAAGTCAAGTACAGGATGTTCAACTTTTGTATTCATCATTTTTAATACTTGACCTTTCTTAATACTTCCATCATAAACTCTTACAAGTGCTAAAGCTCCAAGATAATTATCAAACCAAGAATCATAAATAAGAGCTTTAGTAGAAGCATCTTTATCTCCATTTGGTGCTGGCACTCTATCTACAATTGAGTCAATTAAATCTTTAACTCCAAGACCAGTTTTTGCACTAACTAGATTATGTTCTGTACAATCAAGTCCAATTGCCTCTTCAGTTTCTTCAAGTACTCTCATAGGGTCAGCACTTGGTAAATCAATTTTATTTACAACTGGAAGTAATTCTAAGTCATTATCCAATGCAATATAAACATTTGCAATAGTTTGTGCTTCTACACCTTGTGTTGAATCAACAATTAATAATGCACCTTCAGATGAAGCTAAACTTCTACTAACTTCATAAGAAAAATCAACGTGACCTGGAGTGTCAATTAGATTAAGGATATACTCTTGTCCATCCTTTATATATTTTAATCTAACACTTTGAGCCTTGATTGTGATTCCTCTTTCTTGCTCAATATCCATAGTGTCCATCATTTGTGCTGACAACTCTCTATCTGTTACAGCTCCGCACTCTTGAATAATTCTATCTGCAAGTGTAGACTTTCCATGGTCAATGTGTGCAATAATACTAAAATTCCTAATATTTTGTTGCAAAGTAAGTTCCTATTGATTTATATTTTACGCGATTATATCTAATTTAATGTTATGTAGTGTTTAAGTTTTTAAGTAGTTAAAAGATAGGTTTTACCTATCTTTTAAATTATTTTATAATAGTTGCTTCAACTCTTCTGTTTTTAGCTCTACCTTCTTTTGTTTCATTTGTAGCAATTGGTCTTGATTCACCATAACCAAACCATTTTAATCTTTTTGTGTCAATTTTATATGCTTTAAGTGCATTTACAGTTGAAAGTGCTCTTCTTTTAGATAATTTATCATTATATTCTTTAGTTCCTATTGAATCTGTATGTGCTTCAATTTTAGCTTTTGTAGTTGGGAAAGCTTTCATAAATTCAGCAAATCTTTTGATTTTTGATTCATAAGAATTATTGATTTTTGCACTATCAAATTTAAAATTAATATTTAAATCTGTTTTTAACGAACATCCAACTTTATCTACAAAGTCACCTTTTGGAGTATTTGGACATTGGTCAATTGAATCAACTACACCATCTCCATCGCTATCCATTTCAACTTTTTTTGGTTCTTCTTTTTTAACTGGAGCCATTTTTTTAACTGGTTCTTCTTTAACAGGAGCTACATTAGTTGCTTTTTTACCAAATGAAATTGCAAGACCAACAGTATATAAAAGTGTATTATCACCATGATTTGCATTGATTAAATGTCTAACATCTGTTTTTAAAGCTATATCATCTGTAAATTTATATTTATAACCAATACCATAGTTTCCAAATAATCCAGAGTCGTTTCTGTGGTCTTCATTACTAAATAATTCAACACCAGCACCAACTAATCCATAAATTGAAGAGTTATTAGTGATTTCAAAATCTTTAATTACGTTAGTGAAAAGTCTTGTAATTTGAGTATCTCCACCTTTATCATAATCAACTTCACCAAGGCTATTTAAAAAACCTAGTTCAACTTGATTAAAAAAACTTTTGTCGTCAAGATTAAAACCTAAACTTAGTCCACCTACGCCATAGTGATCATCAAGGTTTGTATTCCCTTCTGTAATAGCACCACCAATAATTGGAGTAACTTCATATTTATATTCACTTGCAGCAAACATTAAGCTACTACATAAAATAGTCGATAATAAAACCTTCTTCATAAAAAATCCTTGTTTTTTTTATTTCAATATACTAAATTATAGGTTTAAATAAATTAAATCCTACTTATTAGTTTAACTTTTAAAAATTGAATTAACCGATTCATTATTATGAATTCTTTTTATAGTCTCTCCAATAATCTCAGCAGCAGTTAAAACTGTAATTTTATCACACTCTTTTTTAGCAGGGATTGTATCAGAAATTACAAGTTCGTCTAAAACGCCATTTTCAATTCTTTCATATGCAGGACCTGAAAGAACTCCATGTGTACAACATGCCATTACTGAAGTTGCACCTTTTTTCTTAAGTACTTCAGCAGCTTTAACTAAAGTTCCAGCAGTATCAACCATATCATCAACTAATATAACATCTTTTCCTGCAACATCGCCAATAATATTCATAACTTCAGCTACATTTGCTTTTTCTCTTCTTTTATCAACAATTACTAAATCATAACCTAACTTATTTGCATAAGATCTTGCTCTTGCAACACCACCAATATCAGGACTTGCAATAATTGGATTTTTTAATTTTTTAGATTTAATATAATCAACGAACATAATTGAACCAAATAAGTTATCAACAGGAACATTAAAGAAACCTTGAATTTGAGCAGCGTGTAAATCAATTGTAATAACTCTATGGATACCAGCTTTTTCTAATAAGTCAGCAACTAATTTTGCAGAAATTGGAACTCTTGGAGCAGCTTTTCTATCTTGTCTTGCATATCCATAATATGGAATAACTGCAGAAATCGATTTTGCACTTGATCTTTTAAGTGCATCAATCATAATTAAAAGTTCCATAAGATTATCATTTGTTGGAGCACAAGTAGGTTGAATGATAAATACATCTTGACCTCTTACACTTTCTGTAACTTGTACAGAGATTTCTCCATCACTAAATTTATTAAGTGTAGCCTCTCCAATAGGCTCTTTTAAATATTCCCCGACTTTTTTTGCAAAATCAGGATTTGCAGAACCACTAAAAAGTTTGAAACATGACATTATTTTTTTTCCTTGTAATTTTTATTATAGTATTTATAATGCGATTTTATCTAAATACTTCTTATATTGAATTTATATGTTATTAATAAAAAATATATAGTCTAAAAGTATAAAAAATATACATGCAAAATATTGAATAGGATTTATTAAATGTTATACTTTAATTGTTCTTCTAAAGGAAAGAAGACTAAAGGGAAATTTTTTAAGCGCGAGTCCGTTATTTTTATTACATACCTTGTAATTTTATGAGTTATTGGATAAAAAAGTTTTAGATATTTTTCGCTCATTTTTCTAAAACTTTTTAATATCCTTTATGTAACTCTTTGTGATGACAGTCATGTTTGACTTCATATATACTTTCTAGTGTAAAAATCTAAGAGAGATTCCTCCTCCTCTCTTAGTATTTTTATAATTATTTAGATGTATTCTCTATCCAACCACTTCCAATAACTTTTTGTTTATCATAAAATACAGCAAGTTGACCAGCTGCTACACCAAATGCTGGCTCTTTTAATTTTATTATTGCTTTGTTATTTTTAATATTCACTTCGCAAGGTGTTGTTACACTTCTATATCTTAGTTTTACTCCACAATTAAAAGTAGTTTCATCAATATACATATTTAAATTATTTGCTATTACATTATTAACTTCAAGTGCTTGTTTTTTCCCAACTACAATTGTATTATCTTTAGGGTTTAATTTTGTAACAAAGTGAGGTTCATGTGCTCCATTTACTGTAAATCCTCTTCTTTTACCAATTGTGTAGTGCATATAACCTTTATGTTTACCAACTATATTTCCATTTTCATCAAGAACATTTCCAGGAATATCAATATTTGCATGACGTTTCACAACATCAGTATAAACTGTTTCAACAAAGCAAATTTCTTGTGACTCACTTTTTTCTGTAATTTTTTTATATGCAACATCAAGTTTAGCACCAAATTTGATGATATCTTCTTTTTTGTAAGTACTTAAAGGGAACATCATATATGGTAATGCTTCTTTTTCTACTTGAGATAAGAAATAACTTTGATCTTTTGTTTTGTCATCAGCTTCATAGAAAAATTTTCCATCTGTTTTGGCATAATGACCTGTTGCCAAATATGAAGCTCCATGCTCTTTTGCAAATTTAAGCATTGCACCAAATTTTATTTGTCTATTACATTTAACACATGGATTTGGAGTTGTTCCTTGTAAGTATGAATCTACAAAATAATCATAAACTTCTTGTGTAAACTTATCAGCTAAATCTAGAATGTGATATTTTATTCCAAGATATTTTGCAACATCTTCAATATATCCTAAATTTTTCTCGTGATAACCATCTGTTCTATTATGAAGTTTTAAGTAAACACCTTCTACTTCATATCCTTCTTTTTGTAGCATATATGCAGTAACTGATGAATCAATTCCGCCACTCATTCCAACCATTACTTTTTTCATATTTTACCTTTAAAAGTCTCTTTATAGAAACTATAAATTTAATAAAGGAATAATCACTGATTCTCTATTGCCCAATTTAATAAGATATTTAATTTTTGGTTTTAGACGTATCTTGAAAGGATCGCTTTCTTCCATATTTTAGTTTTAATCTCTACAATTATTTAAATAGTTGTAGAGATTATAAAAGCGCGATTATAGCATATTAATTGTAATTACTAATAAATCCACCACCTAAGCAATAATTACCATCATATAAAACTAGACTTTGTCCTAAAGTTACAGCTCTTTGAGGTTTATCAAATTCTACTATTACTTTATCTTCATTTATTTCAACTACTGTACAAGCTTGCTTTTGTTGACGATAACGAATTTGTGCCATTAGTTTATCTCCAACTTTAGCAGGCTCTTCAAGTACCCAGTGCATATGACTAGCTTCTACATTTTTACTCATAAGTAAAGGATGGTTTGTATCTTGAACAACTGTTAAAGTATTATCTTCAATATTCTTTTTAGCAGCATACCATGATTTGTGAGTGTTATTTTCACCTTCAAGCCCTTTGATCCCACCAAGACCAATACCTTTTCTTTGCCCTAATGTGTAGCAAATAAGTCCTTTGTGTTTTCCTAAAACTTTTCCATTTTCATCTATAATATCACCAGGAATCGCTTTTAAATGCTGTGTAATAAATTCATCAAATCTTTGGTTGCCAATAAAACAAATTCCAGTACTATCTTTTTTATCACTTACTGGTAGATTATGTTTTCTTGCTATTTCTCTTACTTCTTTTTTAGTTAAATCACCAAGAGGAAACATAGATTGAGATAATTGTTCACTTGATAATGCATGTAAAAAATAACTTTGGTCTTTTGTATTATCTTTTGGAGTATCTAAAACATAATGGTCGTGATATTTAGCTATTTTTGCATAGTGTCCAGTAGCAATGAAATCTGCACCCATTTTTTTAGCTTCATTTAAAAATACATTAAATTTAATTTCACGATTACATAAAATATCTGGATTTGGAGTAAGTCCTTTTTTTAAACCTTCTAAGAATACATCAAATACTTTAGTTCTATACTCTTCAACAAAGTCTTTACCTTTTACTTCAATTCCAATTAATTCACCTACTTTTTTAGCATCTTCAAATTCTATACGATTAGGGCATTGGCTACCTTTAATTCCATATTCCCAATTTCTCATAAATAGGCCTTGTACTTCATAGCCTTGTTCTTTTAATAATAATGCAGTAACTGAAGAATCAACACCCCCAGACATACCTACAACTACTTTTTTTTTCATTATGTACCTTCTTTAAAATAATTGAACATTATTTTATTTATTTATAACTATGTTCTTTTTTGTTTTGTAATTTTTTATATATTTTAAAGGAATAATCACTGATTCTCTATTTGCCCAATCTTTGTGAGGAATAATAAGTTTTTGGGTATTAATTTTTTTATTATCAAAGAAAATAATATCAATATCCAAGGTTCTAGGCGCATCTTGAAAGGATCGCTTTCTTCCCAATCTATTTTCTAATCTTTGCATATTTTTCAAAAAATCATTTGGCGATAGATTAGATTTAATCACAATTATACCATTTAAAAAGTCATTTTGATTTAAAAAACCAAATGGAGGATTTAAAAGTAGGGGAGATGTCATAAGTATATCAAATCTTAGATCTTCTTTTAAATATAAGAATAACTTATCAAATCTGCTTTTAACATTTCCTATATTTCCCCCAATACCAATAGTAACAAGATATTTTTTGTTTGAATTAATTTTTGAAGTGTATGGAAAATTACTTGTAAAAAAAAGTGTTAATTTATCATCTAATTTTTTTAGCATTTTGCTCCTAAATATAAAATTGAGTAAAAAAGTCAAGTTTAAAAAAAACTTAACTTTTATAAAATTACTGCTTTTCCATTTATCATTGCAACTGTATCTTCAATTCTAATTCCAAATTCATTTGGAAGATAAATACCTGGTTCAATTGTAAAAACCATATTATCTTCAATTATTACATCAGATTTAGCACTTATAAAAGGAAATTCATGGATATCCAACCCAACCCCATGACCTGTACTATGCACAAAATATTTGCCATAACCTGCTTTTGTAATAATATCTCTTGTAAGAGCATCAATTTGTGATGCTTTCATTCCTGAACGTGCATTATTAATCGCATTAAGTTGAGCTTTATAAACTAAATCATAAATTTTTTGATGTTTTTTGTTTTTAAATTTTTGCTCTCTTTTAAAAGAGAATTTTTCAAAGTTTACATTAGAAGTACAAGTTCTATCAGAACAATATCTTTTATATTTTATTCCCGCATCAACTAAAAGTAAATCATTTAATTTTAGTTTTTTCTTTGTTGGTAAAGCATGAGGCTTTGCAGCATTTTCATTTATTGCCACAATTGGTTCAAAACTTAAGTTATATTTTCCCACTTGACTCATCTTTTCAACTGCTTTAAAATATAAAAGTTGTTCTTTTTGATTAAATCCATTTTTTCTTATATATTTGGCTAAAGATTTAAAACCATCTCTTCCTAATTTTGCAGCTTTACTTAATATTGCAATTTCATCATCTGTTTTGATAATTCTTTTTTGTTTTGAAAAATTTAGTTTTTCAATAAAATCAATATCTAAGTCTTCGATTAGTTTTTTATATGCATGGTATGTAAAATCACTTGGATCAAAAGTTAGTTTTTTTATTTTACTATCTTTTAAAAGTTCTTTTGTAGTTTTTATCAAATCACTTGATTCTATGATAGAACAACTCTTTGCATACTCTTTTGCTTCTAAAACATATCTAGCATCCGTAAGAAAAAAGTTCTCACTTCCTAACTTGATAAATATCACATTATCACAAGAAAATCCACATTCATAATAGATTGCATTTTCATTTTGTAGTATATAGTTTTCCATAACTCATCTTTCATTAACAAAAATTTTAATATAATCTTATCAAAAATTTATAAAAGGAAATATAATATGAAAATTGCAGTTATCCAAGGTCCAAATTTAAATATGTTAGGTATTAGAGAAAAACATATTTATGGTCCTATGTCATTAGAACAAATTCATGAACAAATGAAAGCTAGTGCAGAGCAAAATAATGTAGAATTAGAATTTTTTCAATCAAATTTAGAAGGTGAAATAGTAGATAGAATTCAAGAATGTTTAGGTGAAGTTGAAGGTATTATTATAAACCCAGCAGCATATTCTCATACATCAATTGCAATTAAAGATGCACTAAGTGCAGTAAATCTTCCTGTAGTTGAAGTTCATATCTCAAATATCTATAAAAGAGAAGAATTTAGACAAAAATCAATTACTGCAAGTGCAAGTACTGGTGTAATTTCTGGATTTGGTCCATTTGGATATCATTTAGGATTAATTTCATTAATGCAAATGATTACAGAAATTAAAGCTGTACAAGAAGCAAATGATTCAAAAGAACAATAATTGTAATGAAATCAATTAGTGCAAAGTGGGTTTTTACCTGCGATGAAAACAATAGTATCATTGAAAATGGTGCTATTGTTTACGATAAAAAAATTATAGATATAGATACTTTAGAAAATATTCAAAAAAAATATCCAAATTTAGAAACTACTATTCTTGAAGATAATTCAGTTTTGATGCCTGGTCTTATAAATACTCATGTTCACTTAGAGTTTAGTTCAAACTCTACAACTTTAAAGTATGGAAATTTTATGTTATGGCTTAATTCAGTAATTGCTTCAAGAGATGAACTTATAAATAAAGCTACTAAAAAATTAATTTTAAAAAAATTAGATAAAATGAAAAAAAGTGGTACTACAACAATTGGTGCAATATCATCATATGGTTTTGATATGGAAGCTTGTTTAGAATCACCAATAAATACAGTATTTTTTAATGAAGTAATAGGAAGTCGTCCTGATATGATAGATACTTTATTTACTGATTTTAAATCAAGATTAGAAAAATCAAAAAAAAATAAAAATGAGAGTTTTTATCCTGCGATTGCAATACATTCTCCATATTCAGTTCATCCTATTTTAATAAAAGAGACATTAATCATTGCAAAAGAAGAAAATTTACCTGTTAGTGCACACTTTTTAGAATCAGTTGAAGAGTATGACTGGTTACATAAAGATGAGGGTGGATTTACCGAGTTTTTCAAAAACTTTTTAGGTCAAGAGAAAGCTGTTACAAAACCTATGAATTTTTTAAATCAATTTGATGGAATTTCAAATCTTTCATTCACTCACTGTGTGGAAGCAAGTGATGATGATTTATCAAAAATTAAAAGTTTAAATGCAGTAATAAATCATTGTGTTACTTCAAATAGACTTTTAAATAATACAAAATTAGATTTATCTAGAATAAATGAAGCTGATTTTGCAATAGGAACTGATGGTTTGAGTTCAAATAATTCTTTATCAATGTTTGATGAAATGAGAAATGTTTTGATGATGCATAGTGATTTTGAAATAAATAGTTTTGCAAAGAAAATCTTAAAAGCTTCAACTGTAAATGCAGCTAGAGCATTGGGCTTAAATAAAGGAATTTTAGCAAAACAAAAAGATTCAGATATTATAGCAATTAATCTACCTGATGAGTTAGCTCACAAACAAGATTTGGCAACACATATTATCTTACATACTAAGTATGTGAAAAAAACAATAATAGGAGGGAAAGATGTTTAATTTCCTTAAGACTTTATTTTCACCAATCATTGCAATTTTAGATTTTATAACTAAATATTTTAAAACAATTGTATTTTTAACAATTATGTATTTTGTAATAGTTAGTGGTTCAAATAATGAAATTTCTACTTTTGAACAAAATCATGCAAATTTACAAAAAATCGAGTTAACAGGACCAATTGTTAGTTCACAAACAATATTAGAACAGATAGATAAAGCTAGAAAAGATCCAAATATTAAAGGTGTTTTGCTTGAAGTAAATTCACCAGGTGGTGCAGTTGCTCCTTCAGTTGAGATTGCATATGCAATAAAAAGATTAAGAGATACTAAGCCAGTTGTAGCTTATGCAAGTGGAATAATGGCTAGTGGAAGTTATTACTCTTCTATTTGGGCAAATAAGATTATTGCAAATCCAGGAAGTATGGTTGGTTCAATTGGTGTTATTTTTCAAGGTGCTAATGTTGAAGAGTTAATGAATAAAATTGGAATAAAAGCACAAACCATAAAAGTAGGGAAATATAAAGAAGTAGGAACTCCTACAAGAAAATGGTCTACTTATGAAAAAGAAGAATTAGAAAAAGTAATAAATGATACTTATGATATGTTTGTATCAGATGTTGCAAAAGCAAGAAATCTTAAAAAATCTAATTCAAAAGATTTTGCCGATGCACATATTTTCACTGCAAGACAGGCAAAAGATGTAAAATTGATTGATGAGGTAGGTACTATTTATACTGCAAAAGCACAATTAATTAAATTATCAAAAGTTATTGTTCCTGTTTGGAAAAAAGAAGATAAGATTAATAAATTTATAGATAAATTTATTAATGAAGCAGTAACTCATTTTTCAATGAGATTTATGGATGGATTAAAAGCTTATTAAAAGTTATAATCTTTAATTTTACTGTAATTTAAAAGAGTACTTAAAAAAAAGTACTCTTTTTTTATATATTATGATATACTTCTTCAATCAATAAGTAAATAATCTACGTTATTCTTCGTTTTAATTATAATTAATTTCTTAATTAGCCTAGCATATCAACATTTTAAATTACTGATACTTATTAAAAGGTAATTAATGTCATTTTCACATTTAGGATTAAATCCTAATATTTTAAAAGCAATAAAAGAGCAAGGATATACAACTCCTACTGCTATTCAAAAACAAGCTATTCCGATCGTTTTAGAAAAAAACGATATATTAGCAGCAGCACAAACAGGTACTGGTAAAACAGCCGCATTTACACTTCCATTATTAGAAATAATGAGTGTTAAAAAAAATAAAAAAGAGCAAAAGCCTTATATTAAAGCTCTTATTTTAACTCCAACAAGAGAATTAGCTTCTCAAGTTTGCGAAAACATACAATCATATTGTAAATATCTTCCTTTTAAATCTACGGTTATTTTCGGTGGAGTTGGAATTAATCCACAAAAAGCAGCTTTAAGAAAAGGTGTTGATATTGTAATAGCAACTCCAGGAAGATTGCTTGATCATATTTCTCAAAAAACTATAGATTTATCAAGAGTTGACTTTTTAGTTCTTGATGAAGCTGATAGAATGCTTGATATGGGTTTTATCAATGATATAAAAAAAGTTATGAGTTATATTCCACAAAAAAGACAAACACTTCTTTTTTCTGCAACATTTTCACAAGAAATTAAAAAATTATCACAATCTTTTTTAACTAATCCAAAACTTGTAGAAGTTCAAAGAAGTAATACTTTAACAAAACAAGTTTCACAATTTGTTTATTATGTAAAAAAAGATACAAAAAGAAATTTATTAGTTTCTTTGTTACATAAAGAGAAATGGAATCAAGTTTTAGTTTTTACTAGAACTAAACATGGTGCAAATAAACTATGTGAATTTTTAAATAGAAATGGTATAACATCACTTGCAATTCATGGTGGCAAATCTCAAGGTGCAAGAACAACAGCTTTAAAAGATTTTAAAGATAAAAAAATAAAAATTTTAGTTGCAACTGATATTGCTGCACGTGGATTAGATATCGAATTACTTCCCCATGTAATAAACTTTGAATTGCCAAATGTTCCTGAGGATTATGTTCATAGAATAGGAAGAACAGGAAGAGCAGGGAATATTGGTGAAGCAATTTCTTTAGTTTGTGATGAAGAATTTTTATTTTTAAAAGATATAGAAAAACTTACAAAAACAAATATTCCTGTCAAAACAGTTGAAGGTTTTACAATCGCTAAATTAAAACATGTAGGAAAAAAATCTACTTCAACTTCTAATTCAAGAAGAAAAAATAATAAAAGCGATTCAAATAATAGTAGAAGTAATTCTAGAAAAAGAACTCAAAGAGTTTAAAAGTATAAATTATTAGTCTATTAGAAGTCAAAAGATAAGAGTATAACTCTTATCTTTTTTTATTTTTCAAGTCCTGAAACAATTTTATATGTATCATTTGCAATAACGAACTCTTCATTTGTAGGAATAACAAAAATTCTAGCATTAGAACTATTTGTTGCAATATCTCTAGCTTCAGTTTTTCTTTTGTTATTTTTAGTAGGGTCAATTATTAATCCCATACCATCAAGACCAGCACATACGATTTCTCTAATTAAAGCTGAATTTTCTCCAATTCCACCTGTGAAACATAATGCATCAATTCCATCAAGTGCAGCAACATATGAACCAACATATTTTTTGATATTGTATGCAACCATTTCAACTGCTAATCTACATTTGTCATCACCTTCTTGCATTCCATCAAGTACTTCTCTTAAATCTGAAGATTTACCAGAAATTCCTAAAATACCAGATTTTTTATTCATAATATCTAAAGTTTCATTTATTGAAAGTCCTTCTTGACTCATCATAAATGAAATTGCACCTGCACCAACATCACCAGCTCTTGTTCCCATCATTAAACCTTGAACAGGAGTAAGACCCATAGATGTATCAATACATTTACCATTTAATACAGCACTTACAGAAGATCCATTACCTAAATGACAAACTATAATTCTTGTATTTCTTTTTTTATCAAGCATATTTCTAGCTTCATTTGATACAAAAAAGTGAGAAGTTCCATGAAAACCATATTTTCTTATACCATGTTTTGTATATTGGTCAAATGGAAGTGCATACATATATGCATAATCAGGCATTGTTTGATGAAAAGCAGTATCAAATACAGCAACATTTGGTTTACCTGGCATAAGCTCTTGGCAAATTTCCATTCCCATAATATTTGCTGGATTATGTAAAGGTGCAAGGGGAATAAGTTTTTTCATAGTCTCAATTACTTTTTCTGTAACAATTACAGAAGAAGCAAATTCTTCACCTCCATGTACTGCTCTATGTCCAATAGCTTCAATATCATCAATAGAATCAATTACTTTACCTTCTCCATCTGTTAAAGTTCTAAGAACAAGTTCAATTGCTTCTTTATGTGTAGGCATTGAAACATCAATTTTTAATTTTTGTCCATCACCAAATTCATGTTTTAAAACACCATCAATTCCAATTCTTTCACAGATACCTACTGCTAATACTTTTTTTGTAACTGGATTCATTAATTGGTATTTTAATGAAGAACTCCCTGCATTTAATATAAAAATATTCATTATTATCTCCTCCCCTTATTTTTTAATCTTCTACTTGAGTTGCTGTAATAGCTACTAAATTTGCAATATCTTCTACTGAACACCCTCTTGAAAGGTCATTTACTGGTTTTGCAAGTCCTTGAACAATTGGTCCATGCGCATCTGCTTTTGCAAATCTTTGAACTAATTTATATCCAATATTTCCAGACTGTAGGTCAGGGAATACTAAAATATTTGCATTTCCTGCAACACTACTTTTTGGAGCTTTTTTCTCTCCAATTGAAGGAATAATTGCTGCATCTGCTTGCATTTCTCCATCAAATTTAAAATCTACATTTCTACTTTTTAATATTTCAACTGCTTCTTGTACTTTTGAAACAAGTGGATGTTTAGCACTTCCCATTGTAGAAAAAGATAACATAGCAACTCTTGGATCAAGTCCAACTACATTTTTTGCAGTTGCAGCTGTACTTGATGCAATATCAGCTAATTGTTCAGATGTAGGATCTGGTAAAACCGCACAGTCTGCAAATAATATTAAACCATTATCCCCAAATTCTGTGTCTATTGTTTCCATAACAAAAGTTGATGAAACTGTATTAATTCCAGGTGCTGTTTTAATAACTTGTATAGCAGCTCTTAAAACATCTGCAGTTGGTGAATTTGAACCAGCAACTAATCCATCTGCATCTTTAAGTCTTACCATCATACAACCAAAGAATCTTGGTTCAGTTGTCATGATTTTTATAGCTTCCTCTTTTGATAAGCCCTTTGATTTTCTTAATTCAACTAATTCATCTACATATCTATCAATATTATTAAATTTTGTCGGGTCAATTATTCTTGCACCATCAATATTTGCTTCGCACTTCAGTGCATCTTGTTTGATAGTATCTTCATTACCTATTAGGATAATATTTGCTGTTTTATCTTCTAAAACTTGTTGTGCTGCTTTTAAAACTCTTTCATCTTCCGATTCGGGAAGGACAATAGTTCTAAGCTTTTCTCTAGCATTATTTTTAATACTATTAATTAAACTCATTTATATATCCTTTGTTTATATTCTTTAAAAATTATAGAAGATTAGTATAGCATTTATGTAGCAATAAGGGTAGATTTGGAAAAAAAATTTATACAAAATATAATAAAATGTATGATTTATGTACAAATAGTAATAAATGTATAAAAGTTGTGTGGTTTTGAAACGATAAGAAAAAAATGGAATTTACTCAGCAAAAATTAAGTTTGCTGAGTAAATTTTATAAGTCTTTTACAAGGTTATATGTATCATTTGCAATAACATACTCTTCATTTGTAGGAATTACAAATACTTTTACTTTAGATTTGTTACTACTAATTTCTCTTGTTCCTGATTTTTTAGCTTCATTTCTATCTTTATCTATCTCAATACCCATAAATTCTAAGTTTTCACAAACTTTTTCTCTTATTAAGCTAGCATTTTCTCCTACACCAGCTGTGAAGCAAATAGCATCAACGCCACCTAGTACACCAGCATAAGAACAGATATATTTTTTAATTCTTGTTGTTTTTAAATTAATTGC
Source organism: Arcobacter sp. CECT 8985 (assembly GCF_004116495.1). Taxonomy (GTDB): domain Bacteria; phylum Campylobacterota; class Campylobacteria; order Campylobacterales; family Arcobacteraceae; genus Malaciobacter. The sequence continues at coordinate 18,305 of NZ_PDKC01000025.1, forward strand.
AAGGGTTGCTCTCTCATCACCATTATCACTTGCTTCAATAATTTCTCTTAAGTCTGAACTAACTCCAGATACTCCAAGTAATCCTGATTTTTTATTTAAGTAGTTAATTAGTTCTTCAGCACTCATTTGTTTTTTTTGCATTAAAAAAGATATAACAGCAGGATCTAAATCACCACTTCTTGTACCCATTACTAAGCCTTCTAAAGGAGTCAATCCCATAGAAGTATCACATGATTTCCCATCTTTAACTGCACAAATAGAAGAACCATTTCCTAAATGACATACGATAACCTTGGCATTTTTATCATTTAATAGTTTACATGCTTCTTTTGATACAAAATTATGGCTTGTTCCATGAAAACCATATTTTCTAACCCCATATTCTTTATAATCTTCGTAAGGAAGAGCATACATATAAGTGCTTGGATCCATTGTCTGATGAAATGCTGTGTCAAATACTGCAACATTTGGCTTGCCTGGCATTAGTTCTCTACAAATTTTTATTCCCATTATATGAGCTGGATTATGTAAAGGAGCTAAAGGTACTAATCTTTCTAATTTTGAAATAACATCTTCATCTATTATTACAGATTTAGAGAAAAATTCTCCTCCATGTACAACTCTATGTCCAATTGCATCTATATCTCTTTCAACTGAGTCAATTACTTTATGCTCGCCCTTGACTAAAGATTTTAAAACTACTTCTATAGCTTCTTTATGAGTAGGCAAATCTACTTCTTGTTTTGTTTTAGTACGAGATTCAATAACTAGTTTACCATCAATTCCAATTCTTTCAGCTATTCCTGATGCAAATACATCGTGTGTGGCATGATTCATTAATTGAAATTTTAGTGATGAACTACCAGCATTTAAAATTAATACTAACATATATTACTTCCTCTTTGTTCTAAATTGTGAAAATTATACCCAAAGCAACTATAAGAGTAATTAAAAATTTTTTTTGAAGTTTTTTCATATATTGTTTTATCTTTTTAGGTATATATTTTATATAAATATTCGTTAATTACCATGAAATAGTAACTTTTAGTTCTTAAATCATAATAAAAAATAAATGTTTTAACAAGTTTAAAATAATTATTTGTTTAATATCGTAATACTTTTTTAAAATAATTATAATATGTTGTAATATTGTAATACTTATAAATGTTATATGAAGTTTAGCTTGTAGTGGTATTCTATTTTCTCTTTTAGCTTATTTACTATTTTAAAACTATCTTTTAAAAGATCTCTTTGCATACTATTTAAATCTTCTAAAGTTATAAAATTATCAACTTTTTTCCCTTCTTTTATTTTTCTTAGATTTGTTTTTAGTTTAATAGAACAAAGAAAATTAAAAGCCTCTTGTATCTCTTTTGAAAACTCTTCATCTAAAACATTTAGTTTTGTTAGTTCTTGCACTCTTTTTATTGTATTTGTTCTATAAAGTTTGTTTTCCAAACTTAAAGTTCTAATACATTGAACAACTATAAAAATTGCACCTCTTTTAATATCTATTTGATTATGATTTTTGCTATCTAAAATAAATCTATTGAAAAATCCAAGTGGTACTTCAAAGCTTTCAATAACTTTTGCAAAATTCATATAAAAACTTTGAGAATCAGTTGTAACTTTTAGTAAATACTTTTTTAAATCTAGTAATAGTTGTCTATCTCCACTTGCACATATAGAGTCATAAAATATTGCCAAATTCATAAAATCATCAGGTTTGTTTCCTAAAACCCAATCAAAAATTACATTTTTAAATTCTGTGAATTTTCTACACCAATAAGGATTTGAAACCATTATATTACCTTCACATTTAGGGAAACCAAACTCAATTAATGTATTTGTAAATGTATTTGTAAATATATTTATTTGTTCTTTTGAAAGTTTACAATCATCTGAAATAATCAATGCATTGTCTTGATCTGTTTTTATTGTTTGTTCACATCTTCCTTCACTACCCATGACAATTAATGTTGATTTATTTATTAATTCTTTTGGAGCTAATAGATTAAAAATTTTATTAAGTAATTTTATATTTAATTGGTTGATTAATTTTGTAATGAAAGTTATTTTTACACCTTTTGCTTCAAGTGATTTTATAATTTTTAGAAATAGAGTTGAAATATTTTTTAACTCTTCTAGTGTTTGAGCTGTATCAATTTCATTTGATACCCAAAAAGTATTAGTTGCAAAAAATGAACTTAAAGATATTTGATCAACTATTCCTATTATCTTTTCATCATTATTTTTAACAACTAATCTTTTTAAAGAGTGTTTAGACATAATTAATTGTGCATTGAATAAAAAATCATTTTCATTTACATAAACTAAATTTGTACTTGAAATTTTTCCAACTTCTTCATCAAAATCCATTTTGTTTAATATTACTTTCTCCCTAAAATCAGAATCAGTGACTATATGTAGTTTATTTTTATTATCTTTTAATATAATAGTTGGAATTTTTTGTTCTTTTATTATTTTAGCAGCTTCATAAATAGTAGTGTTGTAAGGTATAATTGTTACTTTATGAATTTTCGAATCTTTTACTTTTGCTAACATTATATCTGCTAATTCACTATTGTTTTTCATAAAAACTCCAAGTATTATATTTATTATTTCAAAGAGGAAAGTCCTCTTTGAATTTAATGATCAACTGCTCCAGATGCTCCAATACCAGTCTCTGCTCTTATGCTTTGAGCTTCAAATGCTTTTTGTTCATCTTTTGCTCTTTGAGAATTATCTGTAATAGAGAAAAACCAAATAGCAATAAATGCAGTTGTTACTGAAAATAGTGCAGGGTGTTTATAAGGGAAAATTGCCTCTTCATTACCTAAGACTTGTACCCAAACAATTGGTCCTATTATTACTAAAATAACTGCTGTTAGAAGTCCTATAAAACCACCAATAACTGCACCTCTTGTTGTTAATTTTCTCCAATAAATAGATAAAAATAAAATTGGGAAATTTGCAGATGCAGCAATTGCAAATGCAAGACCTACCATAAATGCAATATTTTGTTGTTCAAATGCAATTCCTAATATAACCCCTACAATCCCAATAACAATAACAGAAATTTTTGAAATTCTAATTTCTTGTTCTTCAGTTGCATTTGTATTTATAACTGATGCATAAATATCATGAGATATTGCAGAAGCACCTGCTAAAGTTAAACCTGAAACAACTGCAAGAATTGTTGCAAATGCAACTGCTGAAATAAATCCTAAAAATACATTTCCTCCAACAACATGAGATAAATGAATTGCTGCCATATTATTTCCACCAAATAATTTTCCATCTACAAAATATTGTGCTCCAGCATCTGAATTTAAAAATACAATTGCTCCAAGGCCAATAACTGCAATTACTAAATAGAAATATCCAATAAAACCTGTTGCATAAACTACTGATTTTCTTGCTTCTTTAGCATTTCCAACTGTAAAAAATCTCATAAGTACATGAGGAAGACCTGCTGTTCCAAGCATCAATGCTAAACCAAGTGAAATTGCAGAAATAGGATCAGAAATAAAGCCTCCAGGAGCCATAATTGCTTGCCCTTTTGAGTGAGATTCAACTGCTTTAGTTGCTAATGCTTCAAAGCTAAATCCAAAATGGCTTAATACCATGAATCCCATAAATGAAACACCAGAAAGTAATAAAATTGCTTTTATAATTTGAACCCATGTAGTTGCAAGCATACCACCAAATGTTACATAAATAATCATCATCACACCAACAAGTATAACTGCATATTCATAGTCTAAACCAAATAGAACCTGAATTAATTTACCAGAACCAACCATTTGTGCAATTAAGTATAAAGTTACAACTGACAATGAACCAAAAGCAGCTAATGTTCTAATCTCTTTTTGTCCAAGTCTATAAGCAGCAATATCAGCAAATGTAAATTTACCTAAATTTCTTAGTTTTTCTGCCATTAAAAATAAAATTACTGGCCATCCAACTAAAAATCCAACAGCATAAATAAGTCCATCATATCCACTTAAATATACAAGTCCAGAAATACCTAGAAAAGAAGCAGCAGACATATAATCACCTGCAATAGCCATACCATTTTGAAATCCACTGATTCCACCACCTGCTGTATAAAAATCGCTTGCAGATTTTGTTTTTTTTGCTGCCCAATATGTAATTACTAAAGTACCTGCTACAAAAATAAAAAACATAATAATTGCAGGAACATTCAATTCTCTTTTTGTTGCTTCAAAATTTGCATCACCCGCTGCAAATAAAGATACAGCAAAAATAGTTAATATTAATAATATTCTACTCATTATAACTTATCCTTTATCTCTTCTTTTACTTGATTATTTAAATCTTCAAACTCAGTGTTTGCTCTTCTTACATATATTAGTGTAGTTATAAAACTAATTACTATAATAGCTGCTGCTATTGGAAATGCAATTGTCATCACCCCATCACCTGTTTTAGTTGCCATAACACTTGGATCAAATGCAATAGTTAAAATATATGCATAAAACATAACTAAAACAAAAATTCCTAATTTAAGAGCAAAACCAGTTCTTTTTTTTACTAATTCTTGATATTTAGGATTAGCTTTTATTTGCTGAACTAATTCATCATTCATACTCTCACTCCTCTTTTTTTTGTGAATTTTATAGTACTTCTAACCAATATATAAAATCAATCAAAGCCCCTTTATATAGACTCCGTAGCATTAAAATAGCATTGGTTAAATACTATTTCATTATACAAATTATTGATTTTTATTTCTACAGAAATATGCTTTTTAAGTAGAGTTTTATTTTGTAAAAAAAGCTAAGTAACTTTTAGTAACTAAAAATGTATAAATTGTGTACAAAGTGCATTTTTATTTTGAGTAATTTAATTTGAATAAAAAGTTGTCTTTGCTGGAGTTTTATCTTTTAATTTTAAAAACATCATTGAGGTCATAATTGCATCATTTAGTGCATCATGTTTTCCAAGTTCAGGAATATTTAGTTCTTTCATAATTGTATCAAATTTTAAATCAACAAATTCATACTCACTAGAACGTTTTTTTGTTTTATAATACATAGATGAAACTTCAATTGTTTCATTTGGCAGTTTTATTCCTATAAGATTTTTTGTATATTTAGAAATTATTGAAATATCAAATTTTATGTAATATCCAATAATTGGTCTAGAACCAATAAACTCTAAAAGTTTAAAAATTGCATCTTTAGGATCTTGTGCATTTTTTAAATCAATTGGTCTTATTTGATGAATTTTTATTGATTCTTCATTTACATTTGATGAAGGTTTTAAAAAGATATTAAAATTATTCTTTATAATTACTTTATTATCTTTTATCATAACTGCACCAATTGATAATATTTCATCTTTTTTGGGATTTAATCCAGTAGTCTCACAATCTAAACAAATATATTCACCTTTAGGTGCTTCATCAAATAGATACATAAATTCTTTATTTTTTAATTTCTTTTTTTGAAAGTTTCTAATTATATTTTTTAACATTATAATATCTTATCAATTTTAAATGTAAAAGTAATAAACTTTTTAAAAGCAACAACAATTTTAAAACTATCTTTTAATAAATCCCTTTCTATTTTGCTTAATGTATGAGTGTCAATTTCATTATCAATTTTGCCTTTGTCATTAACTTGGGCTAATTGTGATTTTAATCTTAGTGTACTTAACACTTCAAATGCTTCGATTAACTCATTTGCTAATTCATTATCAATTTCTTTTCTATTTTGTAATATTTTAATTCTTTTTATTGTAGTTGTTTCTCTAATTTTTTCTCTTAATGCAAGACTTCTAACACCTTGAACAATAGGAAAAACACCAGTCTTTTTTATATCTATAAAATGTGTTTTTGTCATAAAATTTGCAATTGTATTTGGTGTATCGAAAGTTAATGTTGCTTTTGCAAAATATGCTAAGAATACATCTTTATCATGTAGTTTATTAAATAAATTATCTTTTAATTTAATTAATAAGTTTTTATCTCCTGCAACTGCAAAAGAATCAAAGAAAATTGCTAAATCCATATAATTTTGCATATCAGGAGCTTCAATCCATCTTGATGTTTCTGTTTCATAATCTTTTACATTTTTACACCAAAATGGATTTGATACCATAATATTACCTTCACAAGGTGGATAACCAAAATCTATAAGTGTATTTGTCATTTGATTCATATACTCTCTATATTGTTCTACATCAACTCCATTTTTTATTACAAGTGCATTATCTTGATCTGTTTTTATAATTTGTTCATTTCTTCCTTCACTTCCCATTACAATAAAACAAGCATCATTTTGTAAGTTTTCTGGAACTATTAATTGATATAACTTTTTATATACTTTTGTATTTAATTGTCCAATTAAATTTGATATATGATTTACTTTTACACCTTTTGCTTGTAAAGCTCTAATAATATTAATTAAATCCTTACTTGCACTTTTTAAAGATTCTATATTTTTTGCTTTTTTTATTTGTGTATCTACAACAAAAGTATGGTTTGCAAAGTGAGAAAGAACATCAAGTTGTTCAAGTATTCCTATTAATTCATTATTACTATTTATCACACCCACTCTTTTAATACCTTTTTTGATTAAAAGTGTTAAGGCTTCAAATAAATAATCATCATTAAAAACTGTAAGTAGTGGGAAAATAGCAATATCTTCTACAAAAGTTTCTAAATTTTTTTCAGTTAAAAGAACTTTCATTTTTAGCAAAGAATCAGTAATAATTCCATACTCTTTATCTTTTTTCACAATAATTGTAGATGTTTTATATTCAATAGATTTAGCAATTGCATCTTTAAGTGTTGTTCCCTTTTTTACAATACAAGGGTCATGAATTAAAGTATCTTCAACTTTTGCAATCATAAAAGATGATAATTGTGATGTATATTCTTTTGTTTTTAATGTCTGTATTTTTTTTACTAAGTTATTTAAGAAAAATTCTTTAAATTCCGAATTTTGTTCAAGTAATTCTAAAAATGTATTTTTATTTAGCTCATAACAGATTAAATCTTCATGTACCTTAAAAGTGCTTTTTGTCTTTGAATATATTAAAGAATTTGCATCAAATGAGTCCTGTTGATGATAGTCCATAACTAATTGTTCATCTCGATATTCGTGAACAATTCCTTTTATAATAATAAAATAATAATTAGGTATTGTTTCAGGAGTTATTAGTGTTGTATCTTTTGGATAATATGCGATATCCATATTGTTTATACATTTATTCATTTGTTGAGAAGATAAGACTTCAAAAGGGTGAATATTAGATAAAAAGGCTTCTTGATCTCGTAGACTCATTAAAAATCCTTTATAAAATCTTTTATATTAAATTTATCTAATTTAACATAAAACAGATTATAAAAAGCCAACTTTCGTTGGCTTTTTAATTAATGATCGTGTGCTGCACCAGCTCCTGAAGGGATTCTGATGTTTTCTACAATTTCTTGTACATGTGCAGGTGGTTCTGGTGTCATTCTTGAAACCACAAATGCAACAATTAAGTGAAGTATTGTACCAATTGTACCAATACCAGTTGGAGCAATTCCTAAGAAGTAATCTTCTTTTGCACCACCTAAGAATACAAAGTAAACTATGTATCCGAAAGTAAATATTAAACCTGTTAAGATACCAGCAATTGCACCTTCTTTATTCATTCTTTTATCAAATATACCAAGAATAATAGTAGGGAAGAATGCTGCTGCTGCTAAACCAAAGGCAAAAGCTACAACTTGTGCAACAAAACCAGGAGGGTTAATTCCTAGATAACCAGCAACACAAATTGCTGCAACTGCTGCAATTCTAGCCCACATTAACTCAGATTTCTCTGTTAATTTAGATTTACCAGTATCTTTATCTTTAAAGATAACTTGACCCATTAAGTCATGCGAAATAGCTGATGCAATTACAAGTAATAAACCTGCTGCTGTTGATAAAGCTGCTGCAAGTCCCCCAGCTGCAATAAATGCGATAACCCAATTTGGTAAGTTAGCAATTTCTGGATTTGCTAGAACCATAATATCTCTATCTACATATAGTTCATTGTGCATTCCATTATTTTTAGCTAACTCTTCTTTTGTTGGCATACCTTTACCATTTATTGTAGCTCTATGTCCATCTGCATCTTTTTTCTCACCATCAAATACTGGCTTACCTTTTGGTCCGTTAAAAGCTGCACCTTTAGCATATTGGATTTTTCCATCACCGTTTCTATCTGTCCAAGCAAGTAGTCCACCTTGTTCCCAAGTTCTAAACCAATTACCATCATTTTTTGATCCATCTGCATGTGATAATTCACCGTTTACAAATGCTTTATATTCAACATTTTGAACATTTTTAATTAGATTTACTCTTGAAAATGCTGCAACAGCTGAAGCTGATGTATACATAATCGCAATAAATACTAGTGCCCAACCTGCAGAAACTCTAGCATCTTTTACAGTTGGAACTGTAAAGAATCTTACAATAACGTGAGGTAACCCAGCAGTTCCTAACATTAATGCAGTTGTAAGCATAAACATATTCCATAAGTTCCCAGGTTCAGTATAAGCTCCAAATCCTAGATCTGTTATGGCTGAATCAAGGGCATGTAATAAGTATGTTCCTTCTGGAATAACTTTTACTCCATCATCAAATGCAAATGTTGTTTGTCCAAAAATACCTAATTGAGGTAAAAATGTATCAGTAACTTGTAATGATAAGAAAATTGCAGGAATTGTATATGCAAAAATCATTACTACATATTGAGCAACTTGTGTATAAGTAATACCTTTCATACCTCCAAGAACAGAGTAGAAAAATACTATTACCATACCAATAATTACACCTGTATTTACATCAACTTGTAAAAATCTTGAAAATACGATACCAACCCCTCTCATTTGACCAGCAACGTATGTAAAAGATACAAATATTACAGATATAACTGCAACTGTTCTTGCTACATCAGAGTAATATCTATCACCCACGAAATCAGGAACAGTAAATTTACCAAATTTTCTTAAATATGGTGCTAATAGCATTGCAAGTAGAACATATCCACCTGTCCAACCCATTAAATATGCACTTGCATCACTACCAATAAATGCAATAATACCAGCCATAGATATAAATGATGCAGCACTCATCCAGTCTGCTGCAGTTGCCATACCATTTGCTACTGGGTGAACCCCTCCACCAGCAACATAGAAATCTTTAGTAGAACCTGCTTTTGCCCAAAGTGCAATACCAATATATATTGCAAATGAAATACCTACGAATAGATAAATTAATGATTGTAATTCCATTTCTCTCTCCCCTTACTATTCGTTTACACCGTATTTTTCATCAATTTTTGTCATTAATCTAACATAAACAAAAATTAAAATCACAAATACATATATTGCACCTTGTTGTGCGAACCAGAATCCTAACTTAACACCTTTTATTTCAATTGCATTAAGTTCATTAATGAAAATGATTCCACAACCAAAAGAAACGATAAACCAAACTACTAATAGTTTTATAATAGTAGATATATTTTCTTTCCAATAAGCTTGAGCTTTTTCAGGACTCATATTCTCTCCTTTTAAGAATTTGATTAAACAAATCATCTTGTTTAGTTATCCAACACTGAAAGTATATATTCTATCTATAGCAAAAGGGTAGCAATTGATAAAAAAATTAAATTAAATTTTATTTTTAGATTGAAAGAGGGCATCAAATGCCCTAAAAACGGTAGTTTTAAACAGAGTAATATCTATCTATTTTATATCCAAGGCCTCTTATATTTTTTATAAAATCTTCTTTTAAAGCTTTCTTTAACCTAGAAATTTCTGCTCTAATGGTAGGATTATCTATGTTTTCTCCCTTCCAAATGTCCATTCTAAAGCTTTCAAAATCAACAATCATATTGATATTTAAAGCTAAAATATGAATAATTTCAGACTGTTTTTTTGTTAAAGTTTGAGGTTCACCATTAAAATATAGTGTTTGAGTATCTTTTGCATATGAGTAATGTTCACTAAATTTCATATGAGAAGTGTTTTTTTGATCTTTTTTAAGTATTTGATTTATTTTTATTCCTAATTCACCTAAATGAAATGGCTTTTTGATATACTCTCTTGCACCTAAATCATATGCTTTTGTAATATCTTCAATATCAACTAAAGCACTAATAAATATAGTTGGAACATAGATTTTTTTCTGGTTAAGTTCTTGTATTATTTCAAAACCATCTTTTTTGGGTACATTAATATCAAGTATTAATAAATCAAAAGAGCTATCCACATTATCAATAACTTGTTGACCATCAGTAAAACTTTCAGCCATATGACCAATATCTTTTAGATATTCTGAAATTGCATTATTTAGCATTAATTCGTCTTCAAGAAGTAGTATTTTCATTTATATTAAACCTATAAGTAAATTTTGTTTCTTGTTCATTTGAATCTAACTTGATTATAACTAAGTTCTTATCACAAATTTCTTTTACTATTCTCAAGCCTAGTCCAAATCCTCCTCTAGCATTATTTTCCCTATAAAAATCATTGAATATTTTATCTTTGTTTTCTATTTTTTCTGATGCAGTTTTTACTTGAAATTCTATTTTTTCATCATTAAGATATTTTAATTTAATGTAAATAGGTGATTTGGCATATGAATATTTTATTGCATTTGATATATTATTATCAATAACTCTTTGTAATTGAGTTTTATTAAATTTTATATATATATCTTCTTGTACATTAGCGATGAAAAATAGACTATTTGATTTTGCTACTTCTGCAAAAAATTCAATTCTTGAGTTTAATATTTCTGAAAAGTTTAAGTACTCTTTTTTATATTCTACTCTATCTTTTTTTATCATAAAAGATAAATCATTATAAATATTTTGAATTATTTTACAACCAGATTCAATATTTGTAATATATTTGTTTTTTGGAGTATCTCTTTTTAATAAATCAATATTTGTTTGAATAATTGCAAGAGGGGTATTTATTTCATGAACTGAATTTTTTAAAAATTGTTTTTGAGACTCAATAAGATTTGTAAGCTCTTTTGTTTTTTCTTTTACACTATTTTCAAGATTTTTGTTTAAGTCTTCTACTAAATGTTTTTTGTATTTGATACTTGTTAAAGCTTCATTTGCATAATTTACAATTGTTCTGAATTCATTTAATACAAGATTATCATTATTTATTGGATGATGATGTTCATCAATCTGGCTTTTTTTAAAATAATTTCCTATCTCTTTTACTTCATTTGCAATTAATAATGTTGCATTTTTAAAAATAAATATAGAGTATAAAACTAGCATAATTGTTAAAGAAGTTATTTGCAACGTTGAATTTGAAATCTTTTCATCATACTCATTTTCTTTTTCCCTAACTAGTTTTTTAATATTATCTAAATATACACCTTTACCTACTGTCCAGTTCCATGGCTTATAAGACATTGCAAATGAGATTTTATTTGTTTCTTTTTTTATTTCAGGTTTGTACCAAGTATATTTTACAAATCCACCTGCAGGTTTTTTTGATACATTAATCAAATCTTTAATTACACTTGTTCCATTTTTATCCATATATTCTAATAGGTTTCTTCCTGTTTTACCTATTGGATAATAAATTGAAGTTCCTTTAAAATCATAAATAAAAGTATAATCATCAACATCATTATAATTTTTCATTTTTTCTATGGCATGAATTACATCTTTTTTTATTTGTTCTTCACTTTTTTTACCTTTATTTATATTATGGTAAAACTCAATGAATTTAATAGTATTTGTTATATCTTGTTTTATAATCTCTTTTTGTTTACTAATATAGTTTGTTTTTATAATTTTAATTTTTTCTTGAAATTCATCGAAAGTATTGTCAATAATAATAACGGTAAAAAAAGATATTAGAATAATTATAAAGATAATACTATAGACAATTAATTGATATAGAGACTTTGCTTTAAACAAGAAATAACCTTTGTGTAAATTATATGTAATATAAAAATATTATCTTATTTTTGATTAAAGTAAACAAAGTATTAAAAAAATGATTTATTAAATTTTTGAAGTGTTTCCAAGTGGCGCGGTTGACGAGACTCGAACTCGCGACCTCCTGCGTGACAGGCAGGCATTCTAACCAACTAAACTACAACCGCACATAATGGTGGTCGATAGTGGACTCGAACCACTGGCATCTACCTTGTAAGGGTAGCGCTCTACCAACTGAGCTAATCGACCGAAATAAGAATTAAAATTGGTGACCCCTAGGAGACTCGAACTCCTGTGATTGGGATGAAAATCCATGATCCTAACCGCTAGATGAAGGGGCCAAAAAAAAATGGTGACCCGTGAAGGATTCGAACCTTCGGCCACCTCCTTAAAAGGGAGATGCTCTACCAGCTGAGCTAACGGGTCAAACAATAATAAAAATAGTGGCGCGGTTGACGAGACTCGAACTCGCGACCTCCTGCGTGACAGGCAGGCATTCTAACCAACTAAACTACAACCGCACATAATGGTGGTCGATAGTGGACTCGAACCACTGGCATCTACCTTGTAAGGGTAGCGCTCTACCAACTGAGCTAATCGACCGAAATAATAATTAAAAATGGTGACCCCTAGGAGACTCGAACTCCTGTGATTGGAATGAAAATCCAAGATCCTAACCGCTAGATGAAGGGGCCAAAAAAAAATGGTGACCCGTGAAGGATTCGAACCTTCGGCCACCTCCTTAAAAGGGAGATGCTCTACCAGCTGAGCTAACGGGTCATCTTTCTCAAAATGGAGTGGAATTATATAAAAAAATTTTTTATTTGTCAAGAGTTTTTTGGAAAAAATTCGAAAATTTTTCAAAACTTGTTTTTGCAGCTTGAAATTGTACGGATTTTCTATCTCCATCAAAGTGGTAAATATCAATTTCTGTGCCATTTACTTTAGATGTAACTCCAATTACAACTGTACCAACTGGCTTTGTTTCTGTTGCTCCTGTTGGACCTGCAATTCCACTTGTTGCTATTGCATAATCTGCATTAAATTTATTTATTGCTCCCCTTAACATATCTTTTACTACTTCAATGCTAACTGCACCATGATTTATTAAATTACTTTCACTTACATTTAATTCTTGCATTTTTATTTCATTTGAATATGATACTATTGAACCATTAAAAATATTAGATGAACCAGAAATCTCTGTTATCATCGATGCGATTAAACCTCCAGTACAACTCTCCGCACAAGTAACTGTTTTATTATTAGCTTTTAATAAGTCTTGTAAATTTTGCATCTTTTTTTCATCAAAAATATTATCAAACATAATATATGATCCTTTAATATATAAATATATTAATACTATTATAATTTAAATGAAAGTTTAATTTGAAGGGATATATATAGTATGAATTTCATACTATATATATATGAGTAGTTTACTCTTTGTCAGTTAAGTCTTCTAAGAATTGTTTTTCATCGAATTCTAAATTTAAGAAGTCAGTAACAGTTTTTACATCTCTTTGTGCATTTCCTAAACATGAAGTAGCACCTGGGCTTGGAGTCATATTAAATATTATTCCATCTCCAGTATTTATTGAAGCTTCACCTAGCATTAGTCTTTGTTCTTCTTTATTTAAAACTTGAGGTCTAACTCCTCCAAATCCTTTTGCATATTCTATATCCTCTTCTTTTAAAGAAGGAACGATTTTTCTAGCATCTTTTACAAATAGTTTTTTATTTAAAAATGGCACTTCAAATAAGAAGTTTTTAAATACATAGTTTCTAATTTCACTATCTTTTAATAAGTCCCAGAAAATTTTAATGATGTTTCCATCTAAATTTAAAGTTTTAAAGAAGTCTAAATATGTTCCTGGTTTATATCTTTCTAATTTTGGAAGCATTAATGCAGTTGGACCAAATCTTGTTTTCCCATCACATAAAATATCTGGATCACCATGTAATGCAGCAAATGGTAATTTATCATTTTGAACCATATATACTTTACCGTTTAGGAATTCTCCATTTGTAATATAAAAGCTTCCTGCCATTGGAAGACAACCCATATGTTTACCGTAACCCATTTTATGAGCTAAGTATAATGAATGTGCACCCGCATCAACAACAACAAAATCAGCTGTAAATACTGTTCCAGAAGTAGTAGTTAATTTATAAACATCTCCAACTTTTTCAATTTCATCTACTTGAGAATTAAAGAAAATATCTGTTACAACATCTTCACAGTCTTGGGCAGCTTTAGCTAGCTCTTTAGTCATTTGACCATATTCAACAGTAGTATATTGGTCTTTTGTACCCATAGCTAAAATTGGTTCAGGTCTTTCTGTTCCATCATCTAAATAAACAAGTTTTGGTTCTAACTCTTTAAGTTTTTCTTTATCCCATAGCTCTAAATAAGGGAAAACAGTTTTGAACTCTTCATATCTATTTCTAATAAAGTCAACTTCTTCTTGACCTACACCTAATGCCATTTTTTGATGTTTAAACATAACTTTGTCTTGCAGATTATGTTGCAGACAAAATTTTTCAACCATTTTTGCAGTTCTTTTTGTGATTTTTGCTTTTTCTAAAGTATAGTTTGTCTCAATATCTCCAACATGGATTGTTTGAGAGTTACTTGTACCTTTAGTATTTAGTGTAGCTAAGTCTTCATATTTTTCCAGCATACAAAGGCTTTTTACATTTGTATATTTTGCCAGCTCGTAAAATAAAGCCGCGCCAGAAATCCCTCCACCGACAATAACTACTTCATAATGTTTTTCATTCATATTAATAATCCCCATAGTTTTTGTAAAAAATCTTATCGATATTATCATAAATAAGTTATTTTATAAATAAAAATAAATTAATTCATACATTATTAAGATTTACTATCCATTTTGGTAACATATGAGCATATGCTCATGCAATTTAGTTGTACAATTATTGTACAAAGGCATTAAAAAATGGTTACTCATATGGTAAGTTTTATTTTAGCTTAAATTTTAAAGTAATATAAAAAATTAAAGTAATAATATTTGCCAAGTAAATAATGATTAAATCTAAATTTACTAAAACTTAGATATAATCAATGATTTTAATAAATATAGATAAATACTAATAACTGAAGGTAGTACAAATATGGATTATAAAGATAGTTTATTACTTCCAAACACTAAATTTCCAATGAGAGGGAATTTACCACAAAATGAGCCTAAGAGATATAAATCTTGGGAAGAGAAAAAAGTTTATGACAGAATGAAAAAGAATAGAGAAGGTAAACCTAGTTTTACGCTTCATGATGGACCTCCATATGCAAATGGGCACATTCATATTGGTCATGCATTAAACAAAATACTAAAAGATATTATTGTTAAGTATCATTATTTTAATGGAGAATCTGTTCGATATGTTCCAGGATGGGATTGTCATGGTTTACCAATTGAACAAAAAGTTGAAGAAAAAATTGGTTCAACTAAGAAAAAAGAGTTAGATAAATCTAAAATTAGAGAGTTGTGTAGAGAACATGCAAGAAGATTTGTTGATATTCAAAGAGATGAATTTAAAAAGCTTGGTGTTTTAGCTGATTGGGATAATCCATACTTAACAATGGATTTTAAATTTGAAGCAAATATATACAGAGAGTTATGTGCAATTGCACAAAAAGGTTTATTAGTTCAAAGAAGTAAGCCAGTTTATTGGTCATGGGCAGCTCAAACAGCACTAGCTGAAGCAGAAGTTGAATATGAAGATAAAACATCTCCTTCAATTTTTGTAGCATTTAAACATCAAGATTTAGATGCAAGTTTAGTTATTTGGACAACAACACCTTGGACTCTTCCTGCAAATACAGCAATTTCATTAAATCCTGAAGAAGAGTATGTTATTACAACAGATAAATATATTGTTGCTAAAAAACTTTATAACTCTTTAATAGAAGATGAAGTTATCAAAGGTGAAATTGATAAAACTCTTCCTGCAATAGAACTAGAAAATACAGTTGCAATAAACCCATTAAATGGTAGAACATCAAAAATTGTATTAGGTGATCACGTAGAGATGGAATCTGGTACAGGTTGTGTTCATACTGCACCTGGGCATGGTGAAGATGACTACAAAGTTGGTCTTATGTATGGTCTTGATGTAATTATGCCAGTAGATGATTATGGTAAATATGATGAGACAATAGTTCGAGAAAAATTATTTAAAGATACTGATAAATATCTTGGTGTTCATGTATTTAAAGCAAATGAGTTAATTTTAGAAGAATTAGGTGATGCGTTATTAAAACATACAGATATAAGACACTCTTATCCTCATTGTTGGAGAACTCATAAACCAATTATATTTAGAGCTACTAAACAATGGTTTATTTCAATTGATGATGAGTATGGAGAAAAAAATAATACATTAAGGCAAAATGCTTTAGATGTAGTTGAAAATATCAAATTCTACCCAGAATGGGGAAGAAATAGATTAAAATCTATGTTAGAAGGAAGACCTGATTGGTGTATTTCAAGACAAAGAGATTGGGGTGTTCCAATTGCATTTTTTAGAAATAAAAAAACTGATGAAATAGTTTTTGATGAAAAAGTATTGAATTATACTGCTATGATTTTTGAACAAAAAGGTTGTGATGCTTGGTATGATTTATCAATAGAAGAGTTATTATATCCAGGAAGTGGACTAAATCCTGAAGATTTAGAAAAAACAATGGATATTTTAGATGTATGGTTTGATTCAGGTTCTACTCAAAATGCAGTATTAAGAAGTAGAAATTATGATGCTGGAACATTCCCTGCAGATATGTATTTAGAAGGAAGTGATCAACATAGAGGTTGGTTCCAATCTTCTTTATTGACAACTTTAGCATCAAATGAAGTTGCACCTTATAAAGCTTTAGTAACTCATGGTTTTACTATGGATGAAAAAGGTGAAAAAATGTCTAAGTCTAAGGGAAATGTAATAGACCCTGCAAAAATAATGAAACAGTATGGTTCAGAAATACTTAGACTTTGGGTAGCAATGAGTGATTATCAAAATGATCAAAAAATCTCAGATAATATTTTAAAACAAAATGCAGAGCTTTATAGAAAAATAAGAAATACTGCAAGATTTTTACTTGCAAATATTAATGATTTAGATGAAGTTGTTTCTATTGATAAAATGGGAGTTTTAGATAAATGGATATTAGCAAAAGCTAAAAGGGTATTTACAGAAATTGAAGACTCTTTTGCAATTTATGAATTTTCTAAAGGATTAAATAAATTAAACAACTTTTTAGTAGTTGATTTATCAGGAATTTATTTAGATGTTTGTAAAGATAGATTATATTGTGATAATAAAGATGATATTCATAGAAGAAGTTCACAAAGTGCAATGGCTATAATTGCCAAAAAATTAATTTCAACATTGGCTTGTATCTTAACATATACAATGGATGAATTACTAGAAAATGCACCTGAATTTATTAAAGATGATGCAGAAGATATTTTTGATATTTTAGATGTAAAATTAGAAGAAGTTGAAACAAATCTTAATGAAGAAATTGTATTAAAAGCTAAAGAAAAATTTTCTGAAGCAATTGATACACTAAAAAAAGAAAAAGTTATTAAATCAACTTTAGAGTTAGGTCTTGCTACAGATTGTGAAGATATTATATCTTTACCTCAAATTGAAGCAGAAGATTTATTTTTAGTAAGTAGTGTTAAAAAAGAGCATAACAGTGAAACTTTAGTATCGTTTGAAATAGAATCTTTTAAATTTGAAGTATTTAAAGTAAAAGAACATAAATGTCCAAGATGTTGGAAATTTAAATCACATGATGAAGATACACTATGCCAAAGATGTGAAAGTGTGATTGGTTAAATGTTTACAGAACCAGTTAGCTTATCTTTTATATTTGAGACAATAGCAGTAATTTTAGTATTTATTGCTATTGCAATATTTTTTATAAACAAAAAGAAGAGGTAATAATTATGATGCCATTTTCAGATGAAGATTTACAACTTCCAGTAAGCACTATAATAAAAAATAAAGTTGCTCCAATGTTAGCACAAGATGGCGGTGCCATCTCTTTATTAGCAATTAAAAATGCAAAAGTATATGTACAATTACAAGGTGCTTGTGTTGGTTGTGGTTCAAGTGGGACTACACTTAAATATGTAGTAGAAAAAGAGTTGAAATCAGCAATACATCCTGATTTAGAGATAATAAATGTACCACATGGTATGGAAAATAGTTTAGAGGAACTTTAATGGTAAATGAAAGAAGATTATTGAATGAAGCAAATTCATATTTTATAAATAAAGATTACGATAAAGCAATATTTATTTATTCTCAACTTTCTTCTTTATTTCCAAAAAAAGAAGAGTATAAAATCTATGCTCTTTTTTGTGATATTGCATCAGAAGATGAATCAAAAGCACTATCACTATATGATTATTTCACTGTTGCAGTTGATGATGATAAAGATGCGGCAATTTCATATGTAAAACAAGCAATTGATGCATATGATGGAGATATAGATAAGATGATGAGCCTACTTAAAGATATTACAGATTCAAATGTAGATAATTTAGACGCAATAAAATATGAAGATTTTATTAACTTAGTTGATTCTAGAGGTTCATTTAGAGTAGCTTTTGAAGATATTATGTTTTCTACAAAAGTTGCAATTGAAACTAAAGAAGATTTTTTTGATTTTGTTTCAAAATTAATTGATAATGGATTTAATACTACAGCTTATAGCTATTTAGATGGTTTTAATGACTATTTTAGTTATGACAAAAAGATAGAAGAACTTTATAAAAAACTAGAAGAGAAACAAATTGCTAATAACCATAAATAATAATAAATTTACAGATAATTCAAAAGAAGCAAACAGTGAAATTGCCTTTGTTTATTCTTCACAAAATGAAAAATTTTGTGAAGATGCAAAAAATAATGGCTGCACACAATTAATAGCTTCAGAAAAATTAAAAGATTATGTTGATTTTTCATCTATTAAAGTAATTGGAATAACAGGAACAAATGGAAAAACAACAACAGCAGCTGCAATATACTCTATTTTATTAGATTTAGGATATAAAGTTGCATTACAAGGAACAAGAGGGTTTTTTATTAATGATGAAAAAATAGAAGATTATACTTTAACAACTCCTGTTCAACTTGCAAACTTTGCACATATTCAAAAAGCAATTGATAATGGTTGTGATTTTTTTGTAACAGAAGTTAGTTCTCATGCAATTGAACAAAAAAGAGTTGAAGGTATTGAGTTTGAATTAAAAGTTCATACAAATATTACAAGAGATCATCTTGATTATCATAAAACGATAGAAGAGTATATAAATGTTAAAAACTCATTTTTTAATGATGAAACAAAAAAATTAATTAATAAAGATGATAAAGTAGTAAAATTTAATACAAAAAATGCATATACATACTCTTTAGAAAATCCTTCAACTTATAAAGTTGGAGCATATTCTTTTAAAAATGGAATGCATGTAATGTTTTCAAACATTGAAAAAATGCACTCTTTCTCATCTATGATGATGGGTATTTTTAATATCTATAATTTAATGGCTGCAATTGGTTCTGTACATTTAACTACAAATAAAACTCTTGATGAAATTTGTCAAGCAGTAGAAAACTTTGCAGGTGTAAGTGGTAGAATGGAAGTTATTAGCACAAAGCCACTTATTATAATAGATTTTGCTCATACACCAGATGGTATGAAAGAGGTTTATGAAAGCTTCAATCATAAAGATATAATTACTGTATTTGGTGCAGGTGGAGACAGAGATAAAGATAAAAGACCACTTATGGGACAAATTGCAGGAAAATATGCAAATCAAATTATTGTTACTTCTGATAACCCAAGATTTGAAGATCCAGATTTAATAATAGAAGATATCTGTGAAGGAATCAAAGATAAATCAAATTTAGTTGTTGAAGTTAATAGAAAAGAAGCAATTAAAAAAGGTATTGATTTAGCAAAACAGAATGAAAATAGTGTTTTATTAATATTGGGTAAAGGTGATGAACCATATCAAATAATATATGATAAAAAATTTCCTTTAGTTGATAAAGATGAGGTATTAAAGCATATCTAATTGTGATATGCTCTAATAATTATTCCTTTATTATCATCTTTAGATATTATATTATAATTTACTGGTGTTAATATAATCTTTTTATTACCAATAATCTCTTTTACTGTCCAAAATGATTGAATTACTCTATCTCTTGAAATACCATTTATAATGTATTTTTGAATTTGTTTATTCTCTGACATCTTATTTGCTTTTTTAATATCAGACTCTCCAACTATTCCTATTACTTCAAATCTTACTGCATTACTATTTTTTTCAACGAATGTTTTTATTTTTTCCTTGCACTTTAAAGGAGGTTTCTTTTGAAAAGTATTATAGTTATAACATTTTATAAGTGTAAATTTTTTAGTATTAAATAAATTTCTTAAATCTTCTTTTGAAGATATAGTGTCATTTTTTTTAATTAAAACTTCTTCTTTTTTTATTGTCTTTTTTACTTCTTCAATGGGACTGCTTTCTATCTTTTTTACTTCTTTAGAGACTTCTTTTATTGGATTAGTATTAGTATTTTCTTTTTTTATTTCATTATTTAATTTATTTGAAACAAGTAGATATGTAATAAATGAAATAATTATTAAAGTAAAGATTGTTGCTAAAAGATAGAAGAGTTTTTTTTGTTTTTCTAATTTCTGATTTTTTATTGTATCTTGTTTTAGTTTCTCTTCTTTTAACTTTTCTTCAATTGCTTCTTTACTTAAATTTTGTGTTAAAGCCTCTTTTAACTGCTCTTTTTTTTCATCATACATATATTCGCCTTTACTCTTTATTTTTTAGATATATAACTATAATCAAAAGAATTATAGATAAAAAAAGTGGATAGAAGTAATAATAATCTTTTAATACAACTTTGTTTTGTTTTATTTTTGATTTTTCTAATTTATCTATTTGTGAATATATTTGTGCCAAATCCCTTTTGTTATTTGCAACAAAATATTTTCCACCAGTTTGGTTTGCAATTTCATTTAAAACATATTCATTTTGGCTTTGTATTCCAATTGTATAAACTTTTATTTCATATTTTTTAAGAAGTTTTAATGCAATAGAAAAAGGTATTTGACTTGAAGTATCTTCTCCATCAGTTAATAAAATTACAATTTTTGATTTTGCAGTTGAGTTTTTTAATATTTTTACACTACTTGCAAGGGAATCAAAAAGTGCAGTTCTTGGACCAACAATACCAATATCTAAATAGTCTAAAATCTCTTTTTGAGCTTGTTTATCAAAACTTAATGTAGAAGCAATAAGTGAATTATTACCAAATATAACAAGTGCAATATTATCATTTACTCTTTTTGTTATAAAATCACCAACAAGTTCTTTTACAACATCAAATCTATTTTCATTTGGATTAATTTCATTAAAACCTCTAGCTCTCATAGAATCACTTGTATCTAAGCTTAATACAATATCAATTCCATCACTATTTATATACTGTGTATTTTTTATTTTTACAGGTGAAGCAAGTGCTGTTATGGCTAATACAATTGCAAGATATTTTAGTATTTCAATTAAAATAGAACTTTTATGTGAACTTTTTTGCAATAAAAAAAGATGAGGCATAAATATAGTTGATTCTTTAGGTTTACAATATTTAAAGCACAAAAAGAAAATGATTAGCAGTAAAAAAACATATGGGTATTCAAAAGTAAAATTAAACATCTATTGCATCCATAAATCTATGAAATTGATTTATTGTTGATTGATCAAACTCATAGACTTCTTTTTTATATTTGTATTTTTCTAACTCTTCTTTTAACTCTTCATATAATTTTTTACTTCTTTTATCTTTTGCTACAATTTTCCCATATTTAGTAATATTATATGCATCTTCTTTACTGTTTTTTAAACAAAGATTTTGTAGTTTTTCAAAGGCTATCTTTTCATCACTTTTTTTTCTATTTAAAAATGATTTTATAATAAAATATATAACCAATAATAAAACTAAAGCAGCAAGTATTATCAATAGTATATAGATATAAAATGAGTAATCAGGAATTGTAACAAGCTGTTTTATATCATTTATTTTTAAATTATTCATTATCTCATTAACCTTATAAGTTTTGAAAATGGATTTTCATTTGTATATATTTTTGTAAAATTAATATTGCATTTTCTTAAGTGTTCATATAAAACTCGGTCATTTTGTTTAAGTATTTGTTTATACTGATTTATTGATTCTTTATTAATCACACCTTTATATTCATTACCACTTTCTAAATCTCTTAATTGAACATTACCTAATGTTGATAAATTCTCTTCAAATTTATCTCTTATTATAATAACTATAACTTCGTGTTTTTTACTTAATAGTTTTAAGTCAACTTTTGAACTATCAAAAAAATCTCCAATTAGAAATATCAGTGATCTTCTTTTTATATTAGAAAAGAGTTGATTGAAAATAGTTTTATAATTACATTTTTTACCAATACTTTTGTATTCTAAAATATTTTCAGCCATTTTATTTACACTGAAGTTCTTTTTACTTTTTTTTGTACATAAAGAAAGTTGTTCATTTGCAATAAAAGAGCTAAAAGTATCTGCTTGTTTTATTGCGCTATAAGCAAGAATTGTTGAAATCTCACAAATTAAATCTTGTTTAAAAGTATCTGTTCCAAAAAAAACACTACCATTTAAAATTGGAACAATATTTACATTTAATTCTTTTTGTGCATGAAAAACTTTTACATATGGCTTTTGTAATTTTGCACTAATTACCCAATCAATATTTTTAACATCTTCCCCATATTCGTACTCTTTAAGTTCTAAAAAGTCATAACCTTCTCCTTTTATTTTAGAACTATTGTTTCCTACAATTTCACTAAAGACTTCTTTTTTACTTTTTATTAAAATCTTTTTTAGTTTTGAATTCATTAGGGTACATCAATACTTTCTATAATTTTTTGGATAACATCATCAACATTAACATCTTGAGCTTGAGCTTCATAACTTAAAATCACTCTATGTCTTAAAACATTTTTAACAACAAGTGCAATATCAATAGGACTTACATAATCGTTTCCTCTAATATATGCTTGTGCTTTTACTGCTTTGAACATATCAATTGTAGCTCTTGGACTGGCACCAAACTCTATTTGTTCAGCAACTTCTTCAATTGCATATTTTTTAGGATCTCTTGTTGCACAAATTATATCTACAATATATTCTTCTAGCTCTTTATCTATATGAACTTCAAAAATCTCTTGTTTTATCTCATCAAGCTTTTGTTTGTTAATAATCTTTTCTAAATTTATTTCTTGTTTGCTTGATGCCATTTTTGCAATTTCATATTCTTGTTCTTTTGTATTATAAGAAACAACAATTTTAAACATAAATCTATCAAGTTGTGCTTCAGGTAAAGAGTAAGCTCCCTCTTGTTCTATTGGGTTTTGTGTTGCAAGAACTAAAAATGGCTTATCAATTATAAAGCTATTATCCCCAATTGTTACTTGTCTTTCTTGCATAACTTCTAGTAGTGCAGATTGTACTTTTGCAGGAGCTCTATTTATTTCATCTGCAAGAAGTAAATTTGTAAAAATTGGTCCTTTTTTGATTTTGAATTCACCCGTTTTCATATCATAAATTTGTGCACCAATGATATCACTTGGTAGTAAATCAGGAGTAAATTGAACTCTTTTAAAATCTAAATCTATTGTTTTTGCTAATGCATTAACTGTTGTTGTTTTTGCAAGACCAGGAACACCTTCAAGTAAGATGTGACCATTTGTCAATAGCCCTATTAACAATGCATCAATCATCTCATTTTGACCTATGATTTTTTTTGATAACTCTTTTTTTATTTGTAAAATAATTTCATAACTATTCATATATATTCTATTACCTTTTTTTGATTAAATATTTTATCAAAATAGAAATAAAGGCAGTTTAAAGTAAAAAATTACCAATTCAAGCTTAATGTATAAATTTTTTGATAAAATAATTTTATGAAAAGAATCATACTTATTTTATTTATCATACTTTTTTTAGTTGGTTGTAGTAGTAACGATATATATAATTTAACAAAGGCTGCAGTTAGTCAAAATCCATCTTTAGCATTTAAAAGTTTAGCAAAATCCAAAACTATAGCATATGCAACAAATCCTAAAAGTTTAAAAAATGATATTAAATCTCTTGATAAAAATTTTAAAAAAATAATTGAAGGTTTTATAAGAGCTATTAGTGGAGAATGGGGAAAAGATAATGTTGAACTACCTAAGCAAAAAGAGTATGTTAAATATATGCAAAACTATAAAAGTAGGGCATTAATTGATTTTGATAAAGGTTTAGTTACTATTGAAACGATTGATGAAAAAAATACGAAAAAAAGTCTACATAATGCAATAGTGGCAACACTTCTACTTCCAGATGATCCTCAATCAGCTGATTTATTCAATGCTTCGAAAATAAAACTAGGTAAAACACCATATTTACTAGGTGAAATAAAAGATGATCAAAATAAAAATATTAGATACTCTTGGCGAGCAAATAGGTTTGCAAAAATATTGACAAAAAAAATAAAACATAAAAATATTAAAAAAGCAAATAAAAGTCTAAAAGTTTCTTATGTAGAAATTCCAATGATAAAAGATCATGCATCTGTAAGAGTTGCAAAATTTAAAAATATTGTTGAGAAATACTCTAAAAAATATAATATAAGTAAAAATTTAATTTATGCAATAATTAAAACAGAGAGTAATTTTAATCAATTTGCAATTAGTAATGCAGGTGCAATTGGTTTAATGCAAATAGTTCCATCTACAGCAGGAAAAGATGCATATAAATATTTGACAAATAAAACTTATACACCAAGTAAATCTTATTTATTTAATGCAAACAATAACATAAAAATAGGAACTGTATATTTAAAAATTTTAAATGACAGATATTTAAATGGAATATACAATAAAATTTCAAAAGAGTATTGTGTTATTAGTGCATATAATACAGGAAGTGGAAATGTATTAAAAACTTTTAGTTCAAATATGCAAAGAGCAAAAAGAATAATTAATAACAGTAGTACTTCTAAAGTATACAACAAATTAATAACTAATCTACCTTATAAAGAGACAAGAAGATATCTTCAAAAAGTAATATCTAATAAAAAAGAGTTTGTAGCATTATAAACTCTTTTTCTATTTAAAATAATTTATAATTTAACTCTATATAATAT
>NZ_PDKC01000026.1 GCF_004116495.1 Arcobacter sp. CECT 8985
CTGATAATACTGCACCTTTCAGGTGTGGAAACGTAGGTCTCTGCCAGCTCTTGAGTTTTGTTTTTACTTTTTACTAAGCCTTTATCTATAACAACTTTTCTCTTGTTATTGATATGGGCTTTTTTTTTATACCACTTTCTTATCCCCTTTTTTCTTTTTCCCATTACTTTTTATTTTTTTAGTCTTTTTTATTTCATTTCTTTTTTATATAATATTTGATTAATTTATTAAATTATTACATTTTTATAAGTTTTATATTATATAATCATAGACTTTGTTTTAAGGAAATATATGTTAGGTATGATTAGGAATAAAAAGATTAAATTTTCAATAAAGCATTCTGTTTCGAAATTTATTCTTTCTTTTATAATTGCTTTTTTTATTGCAATAGTTCCAGAATATGTTGGACTATCTAAAGAGGCATCTTTAATGCTATTTATTTTGTGCTTTTCTGCACTATTGTGGATGACGGAGGCAATACCAACATTTGCTGTTTCATTTCTTATTATAGTTTTGGAAATATTCCTTTTAGGTTATCATGATTTTAATTTTGATAGTAATTCTAAAGATTGGATGTATTATTTAAAACCATGGTCCTCACCATTAGTATTTTTATTTTTATCAGGATTTATTCTTGCAATTGCTGCATCCAAAACAAAACTAGATTTATGGTTAGCAAAAAAAGTAATATTTTATTTTGGTTCTAAACCACACAATATATTAAGTGGATTAATGCTTATTACATTTGTTTTATCAATGTTTATTTCAAATACTGCTACTACAGCAATGATGATGACAATGTTATTACCATTATTGAAAAATATGAAAGATGATAACCCTTTTCAAAAAGCTATTTTATTAGGTATTGTTGTTGCTGCAAATATTGGTGGGATGGGTACAATTATTGGAACTCCTCCAAATGCAATTGCAATTGGAATATTAGGAGATAATGCCCCTTCTTTTGTAGAGTGGATGATGCTTGCTCTTCCTCCTAGTATTATTATTGTATTTATATTAAGATTTATACTTTTAAAAAAATATCCTTCAACAGAAGAGAAAATTAATATAGATAAATTAAAAAAAGTTTCACATTATGATGATACAACAACTGATTTTAATAAAATACCATCTATTCCTAGTTGGAAAAAGTTACTCGTAATTGCAGTATTTACATTTACTATTTTACTTTGGCTTACAGGTCCATTTCATCATATTCCAACTCCTGTTGTATCACTATTGCCAATTGTAATTTTTACTATTTTTGGTATTATTGATACAAATGATATTAGACAAATTAGGTGGGATGTAATTATATTAATTATTGGTGGACTTTCATTAGGTTCTGGTGTTGTTAAAACAGGGCTTGATCATTGGCTTGGTATGCAAATTGATTTGGAAGGACTAAATATATTTTTAATTGTATCTTTATTTGCATTTATAGTAATAGTAATTTCAAATTTTATGAGTAATACTGCAGCTGCAAATATTATGCTTCCTTTGGTTATTGCATTAGGAAGTACATTAGGAACTGGTGTAGTTTCATATATGATAATAACTATTGCTTTATCTGCTTCATGTGCTATGGTTTTACCAGTGTCAACTCCTCCAAATGCAATTGCATATGCAAGTGGCCATTTGGAATCAAAAGATTTTCTATTTATTGGTCTAATAGCAGGTGTTGCTGGACCATTCTTTATTATTACTTTACTTAGTTTTTATTCATAGATGATTAGCTTTAAAGCTAATCATCATTTTTACTTGACAGTATAAATATAATATGATACAATCATCATATGATAAAAATATCATATGAAAGGATTGTAATATGAAAAAAACATTTAAATCAGAGAAAATTGCTTGTTCAAATTGTTCAAATATGATTAAAGCATCTTTAGAGGATACTTTTGGTGAGATTGAAGTAAATTTAGATACAAATCCAAAAGAAGTAACAGTTGAAATTAACAATGATGAACAAGAAAAAAATTTTAAAAAAGAGATGAAAGAACTTGGATTTGAAATTATAGAAGATTAATATGTCAAATTCAAAAAAGTTAATAAAATCATGTTGTGAGGGAATTAGCCATATTCCTGAAATAAAAGAAGTTCTTCCTTCTGATGAATCTTTAATTCAAATTTCTTATATTTTTAAAGCATTAAATGATCCAACAAGATTAAAAATGTTGTATGCGTTATTAGATTATGAAATATGTGTTGGAGAGATGTCAAATTTACTTGAAATTTCACAGTCCCATGTATCACATCAATTTAGAATATTAAAAAAATATGGAATTGTTGATTTTAGAAAAGAGAAGAAAATGTCATTTTATCACATAAAAAATGAGTATATTGAAGAACTTCTAAATATGATTTTAAAAAATGTAAAGGAGTAATATGTCAAAAGAAAAAATAAATTTAAATATTTCTGGAATGACTTGTGTTAATTGCTCTAATGGAATTGAAAATTTTTTAAAAAGAAAAGAAGGAGTTTTAGATACAAAAGTAAGCTTTGCTTCAAGTGAAGGTGAATTTACGATTGATTCTGAACTTTTTACAAAAGATAAACTAATTGCAAATATTGAAAAACTGGGATATAAAGTTGAAGAGGATTTCAAAAAATTAGAACAAGAAGAGTTAAAAGGTTTTGAAAAATTAAAACAATTATTCTTTTCTTCTTTATTTTTTACTGTATTGATATTTATTTTCTCTTTATCAAATATCTTTGAGGATAATACAAAATTTATTGTATTTGTATTAGCAAGTATTGTTCAGTTCTATGGTGGTGGTAGATTTTATAATTTAGCATACAAATCACTTAGTAATAGAAACTATGATATGAATGTATTAGTTGCACTAGGTACAAGTGCTGCATATTTTTACTCTACATTTGTACTTTTTTTACCAAGTATTTTTCCTGAACATTTAAGATTCATATATTTTGATGGGGCAGCTGTAATAATTACATTTGTTTTACTAGGAAGATATTTAGAAGCTAGATCAAAACAAAAAGCCAGTGATTTTTTGAAAAAACTTATGAATTTAGTTCCACAAGAAGCAAATATTATTTTAAATGATGGGCAAATTGATACAATTTTAGCTTCAAAATTAAATATTGGAAATATAGTTTTAGTTAAATCTGGTGAGAAAATACCAAGCGATGGTAAAATTGTAGAAGGTAAAGCAGATATTGATACTTCTATGATTACAGGCGAATCAATGCCTGTGTTCAAACAAGTTAATGATGAAGTTTTATCAGGTACTTTAAATACAAATGGAGTTATAAAAGTTGAAGTTTCAAAACTATCGCAAGATACAACTCTTTCTAAAATTATTACCTTATTAAAATCAGCACAAAGTAAACAGATACCTATTAGTAGATTTGCAGATAAAGTTGCAAATATTTTTGTTCCTACTGTTATAATTATCTCTATTATAACATTTATAGTTTGGGCAATGCTTGGTAATATTCAAAATGCAATTTTGACTTCTATTAGTGTACTTATTATATCTTGTCCTTGTGCACTTGGCCTTGCAACTCCTATTGCAATAGTAAGTTCAGTAAGTAGAGGAGCTAAAGAGGGACTTTTAATAAAAAATCCTGAAATACTAGAGATTATAAAAGATATAAAATATGCTGTATTTGATAAAACAGGTACTTTAACTAAAGGTGAAATAAGCGTAGAAAACACAGATATTGAACTTAAATATTTTGAAAAAATTGCTTCAATTGAATCAATGAGTGAGCATCCAATTTCAAAAGCAATTGTTAATTTTATTAAAGAA
The DNA here is from genome assembly GCF_004116495.1 of Arcobacter sp. CECT 8985. GTDB lineage: Bacteria > Campylobacterota > Campylobacteria > Campylobacterales > Arcobacteraceae > Malaciobacter. Next base: position 3,781 of record NZ_PDKC01000026.1, read on the forward strand.
AATAAAACTTTTGAAAATACAACTATTGATGAAATTGATATTATTGCAGGAAAAGGAATAAAAGCTAAAATAGGAAAAGATGACTTTTTACTTGGAAATGAAAAACTATTAAATGAAAATAATGTAAATATATTATCTAATCATAAAGAGTTTTTTAATAAAGAGTTAGAAAAAGCAAATGGTGCAATTTATGTAGCTTTAAATAGCGAAACAATTGGTTCTTTTTCATTAGTTGATAGACTTAAAGATACAGCAAAAGAGTTAATTGAAAATATTAAAAAAGATGGAATTATTCCAATATTATTAACTGGAGATAATAAAATTACTGCTTCTAAAATAGCAAATGAATTAAATATTGAAGAAGTATATAGTGAAGTTATTCCAACTGAAAAATATGAAATTATACAAAAACTGCAAAAACAAGGAAAAGTTATGTTTGTTGGAGATGGAGTTAATGATGCTCCTTCAATAAAACAAGCTGACATTGGAGTTACTTTAAATTCAGGTTCAGATATTACAAAAGATGCAGGAGATATTATTTTAATAAATAATGAATTGTCTTCAATAAATAAAAGTATTCACTTATCAAAAGAGAGTATAAAAGTAATTAAACAAAATCTTTTTTGGGCATTTGCTTATAATGCAGTAGGGATACCTTTATCAGCTGGAGTATTTTATCCTGTTTTAGGGCATATGTTAACACCAATGTATGCAGGAATTGCAATGAGTTTTAGTTCTGTATCGGTTGTTTTAAATTCATTAAGATTAAAAATTAAAAAAATATAGATATAAAAAAAGGGTCAGTTGAAAACAACTGACCCTTTTTATTTGGAATAACGAAATATTACAGTCTAGATTCGTATCTTCTAAGCATGTATAATCTCTTAAGCATTTTCTTTCTAGCGTTAATTTTTTGTTTTTTTCTAACTTCTGTCATTGGTTCAAAAAATCTTCTAGCTCTAGTTTCAGTAACAATAAGATTTCTATCGCATTGTTTCTTGAATCTTCTATATGCTTCGTCAAATGATTCGTTATCTTTAACTTTAATGCCTGGCACTAAAATCACCCACTTTCTTTTTAAATTTTGAACTCGCATTATATTTAAAGTTAACTTAATTACTATTTAATTTATTTAAGATATAATAGTAAAATTTAAAAAAAGGCTTAATAATTGAATTTAACGCACTTAGATGATAAAAATAGACCTAAAATGGTAGATGTTTCAGCAAAAGACGATACATCAAGAGTAGCAGTTGCTTCAGGTACAATTTCTATGTCTCAAGAAGCATTTGATGCAATAATTTCAAATAATACAAAAAAAGGGCCAGTTTTACAAACAGCAGTAATTGCAGCTATTCAAGGCGTAAAAAAAACTTCTGATTTGATTCCAATGTGCCATCCTTTATTATTAAGTGGAATTAATTGTGATATAGAAGAAGTTCCTAGTCTTCCAGGATTCAAATTATATGTTACTGCAAAATTAAATGGACAAACAGGTGTTGAGATGGAAGCATTAACAGGTGTTAGTGTAGGATTATTAACTATTTATGATATGGTTAAAGCGATTGATAAATCAATGATTATTTCAGAAGTTCAACTTGAACACAAATCAGGTGGTAAAACTGGAACTTTTGACAGAAAAGATATGTAAGGTTTAATATGATTGATTTAAGTAAAGAGACTTTAAAATTAAATTATCCTTGTAATTGGATTTATAAATTAGTATGTCATCATGATAAAAATATTAAAGATATTATGAAAGATGTATTAAATGATAGAGAACATAGTGTTAAAGAGTCTAAAACTAGTAGTAAAGGTAAATATAAAAGTTATGCATTAGAACTGTTGGTTCATAATGAAGATGATAGAAAAGAGTTATATAAACTTTTAAGCGATCATGAACATATAAAAATGATTGTATAAGATCTACCATGAATAGAAGAGATTTCCTTGATAAAATTAAAACTGTCACTATTATAGGGTTATCATATCCTACAATTTCTAGTGCACATAGTAGAATTAATGATTCTATAATTACAAATAGTGATAAATACACAGATCATAAAGATATCTTTATTCCTAATGATGAGATGAAAGATTTTATAAGTGTAAGAAGAAAACTTAGACAAGTTCAACGATATGTTGGATATGGAAATTTTAATATTATTTCTTTTGATTATATGTTAAAAACTGCAAAATATGCTAGTAAAATTGAGCAGTTTTCAAAAGAAGAAATAGATTTTATGGAAAAAACATTTTATATAAATCCTTCTCAATATGGTTTTTATGGTAAAAAAGTATCAACAAAAATTACTGATGCAATAAATAAAAAAGATGTTGTAAAAATTCCTAGAACTGGTCACTATTTATTTAAAGGTAAACCAGAAAAAACATATTATGAAATGAAAAAAGATATAGGTGATACAATGGTTTTAACTTCTGGAGTTAGAAGTGTTGTTAAACAAATGAAACTATACTTGGATAAAGTTTATAGAACTGAAGGTAATATTACAAAAGCATCTAAATCTTTAGCTCCTCCTGCTTATACATATCACTCAAATGGAGATTTTGATGTTGGTAAAAAAGGTTTTGGATATAACAATTTTACTTCAAGATTTGCTTTAACAGAAGAGTTCTATCAAATGAAAAAATTAAAATATATAGAGATGAGATATACAATCAATAATAAGGATGGTGTAAGATATGAACCTTGGCATATTAAGGTTATCTAGTTTTTTATTAATTTGTTTATTTATAACAAATTTGAATGCTAGTATAAAAGATTTAGATTTTGATTTGATCAAAAAAGGAGATAATTCTAAAGATAATACACTACTTATTGTTGGTGGAATTCAAGGTGATGAACCAGGTGGATTTATGGCTGCATCACTAATTGTAACACATTATAAAATAAAAAAAGGTTCTGTTTGGGTTATTCCTAATTTAAATTTTTATTCAATAATAAAAAGAAATAGGGGACCATTTGGTGATATGAATAGAAAATTTGCAAAGATTTCTAAAAATGATCCAGATTACTCAAAAATAGAAAGAATAAAAAGTTATATTTTAAAAGATAATGTAAAACTTGTAGTAAATTTACATGATGGAAGTGGTTTTTTTAGAAAAAAGACAGTAAATGGAATTTATGCTTCTTATAGATGGGGACAAAGTTCTATTATTGATCAAAAAAAAATTGATGTAAAAAAATATGGACATTTAGAAGAAATTTCATCTAATGTATGCAAACATGTAAATGAGAATCTAATAAGAAAAAGAGATAAATATCACATAAAAAATACTCATACTAAAATGGGTGATAAAGAGATGGAAAAAAGTCTTACTTATTTTGCTATAAATCATGGTAAGCCTGCATTTGGAAATGAAGCAAGTAAAAATTTACCATTACACGAAAGAACATATTATCACTTGTTAGCAATTGAAAAATATATGGATACTATGGGTATTAAATATGAAAGAAATTTTGATTTAAATCCAAAAACTTTAAAAGATGTAATTGACAATGATATTTATATATCTTTTTATAATAATAAAATTAAATTACCTTTAGGTGAAATTAGAAATAGCATTGGATATTTCCCTGTTAAAAAAGATGGAAAAATTGATTTTACTCCAAGTAATCCTTTGATGGTTATAATTAAAAATACAAATTCATATAGTATCCATTATGGAAATAGAAGATTAGCAAAACTATTCCCTGATTATTTTGATATGGAAAATGAGTTAAAAATTGTTCATCTAAAAGTAGATGGAATTGAAAAAAAAGTAAAAATTGGTACAATAGTTAATGTTAAAAATGACTTTTTAGTAAAAAAAGAGAAAGGCATTAGAGTTAATATTATTGGATATGTAAACAATTCACATGAAAATGAATCTGGATTGAAAGTATCAAAAAAACAAATTATTAGAAGATTTTCTATAGATAAAAGTAGTAACCTTTATAGAGTCGAATTTTATAAAGGTAATAAGTTTGCAGGAATGATAATTGTTAACTTTGATAATAATAATCCAATAAGAGATCATAATTTATCAGTAACAAATAATGAAAAACTAAGCTCAACTAATATTTAGTGAGCTTAGAATTGTAAATCAATAAGTTCTTTTTTAAATAGTTCTTGGTTCAATTTTTTACAAGCATTTTTATAAAGCTCTTCAATTCTTTCTTTATCATCATTCATAGTCTGTACTAAACTCTCAATTGTTTCACCAGACTCAATAGCAACGTAAACTTTATACTCTTTTTTTGTAAATTTTCTTTTTAAAACTTCTTGTAACTGCTCTTCTGATTTTAATGTTCCAACAAGTTTATCAATATTATTTGTAATTGATTGTGTAAAATTCATTACTTTTAATCCTTTATTTTTATAAGTGGTATTATATATTAATGGTGCTTTATTTTAAATTTCTATCCATTCTTTTAATTCATTAATATCTTCATATGCTGTCATGTCAAGTTTTATTGGAGAGATTGATACATAGTTTTCTTTTATTGCTTCAAAGTCACAATCTTTATTTTTACTTTCTTGCCATCTAAGAGGGTGTAATCCAATCCAATAATATTCTTCTCCTCTTGGATTTATATGTCTTGATGTGTCATTCCCATACTCCCTATAGCCAGCTTTTGTAATTTTTATACCTTGGCAATCTATTTTTTTAACAGGAGGAATATTTATATTTAAAAACTTTCTTTTTCCAAGAGGAAATTCATCTTTTAATATTTTTTTTGCAATTTTTGCAATAACATCTTTTGCAAGTTCAAAATCCCAACCATTTTTTATATCATTGCATCTATCTTTACACACTTGTGATATAGCGATTGCAGGGATTCCATGTAACACTGCTTCCATGGCTGCTGCTGCAGTACCACTATATGTTATATCTTCTCCCATATTTGCACCAATATTTATTCCACTTACAACTAAATCAGGCTTATATCCATCTTTGAATAGATTATGAATAGATATAAACATACAATCAGTTGGACTTCCATCATCTATTTTATAAAAATCATCTTTTACATTTTCCATTCTTAATGGTTTATCAAGTGTAAGTGAGTGACCACATGCTGATTTATTTCTTGCTGGTGCAACTACAGTTAGTTTAGCAATAGGAGAGAGTGCTTTTATTAAAGCTTTTATTCCTATTGCATCAAAACCATCGTCATTTGTAATTAATATTTGTTTCATTATTCTACTTTATAAACCCCATCTATTGTATTTAATAGTGATTCTACATTGTTTGCTACTTTAAAACCTGTATCTAGTTCTATATCACCAAGTTTTGATTTTACTAATATTCTAAAATCTCTTTTTCCTTGGTTATTTGCAATAACTTCAAAAAGTTTATACATTATCTCTTCACTATTAGAAAAAGGTACTGCAACAGTTAATGGAGGTTCTATCTTTTCTACTCTTTTTAATCTTTGTTTATCTTTTTTAGCATCATTTAAATCTTCTATTTTTCTAAGACTCATTCTTGTAAATTGATCATCTTTTGAAATTCTCACTTTAAAAGCAAGTGGTTCATCTTCATATTTAAAATCACTTCTTAACTCATTTAATTTATCTTCAAACATCATTAATTCAATATTTCCATGTAAATCCATGATATTTAAAATTGCAAATTTATTACCTTTTTTAGAAATTCTTTCATTTATTGTTTCAACTTTTCCAACAAATAAAACTTCACTTCCATCACTTAATTCATCAATTTCAGAACTTAATGTATAACTAATGCCATCTAATTGTTCTCTATATTCATCAAGAGGGTGACCAGATACATAAAATCCTAAAGTATTTTTTTCAAATTCCAAAATCTCTTTTGAACTGTATTCAGGTAAATGTTCAAGTTCAACTGTTACAGTTGTTAATTCTTCATCATCTCCAAAAAGCGAACCAGTTGCTAACTTTTTAGCTTGCATTGCTTTTCCAGCACCTTCAACTATTAATTCAATTTGTTCAAGTAGTGCTTTTCTACTATATTCAAAGCAATCAAGTGCTCCTGCTTTAACAAGTGATTCTATTACTCTTTTATTTACTTTACTAGCATCAATTCTAGAAATAAAGTCACTTAAGTCTTTAAATTCACCACCTTCTTTTCTTACTCTTAAAATTGATTTGATAGCCACATCTCCTGCACCTTTGATGGCACCCATACCAAACATAACTACTTCTTTTCCATCAATATTTTTAGCTGAGAATACTAAGTCTGATTTATTAATATCTGGTGGGAATAGATCAAATCCTAATCTTTTTACTTCATCTACATATTTTACAACTTTATCTGTATTGTCTTTTTCTAACGTAAGAAGTGCAGCCATAAACTCAGAAGGGTAATAACACTTTAAATATGAAGTATAAAAAGTTACCATTGCATAAGCAGCTGAGTGTGATTTATTAAATCCATAACCGGCAAATTTAACAATTAAGTCAAATAGTTCTTCACAATGTTCTTTAACAAATCCTTTTTTTACTCCACCTTGGGCAAATTCACCTTTTAGTCTATCCATCTCTTCTTTAATTTTTTTACCCATTGCCCGTCTAACAAGATCCGCACCACCAAGTGAGAATCCACCAACACTTTGAACAATTTGCATAACTTGTTCTTGATAAACAATTACTCCATATGTTGTTTCAAGAATCGGTCTTAATGGAGCATCAAATTCATCATAAAAATAGCTAATTTCAGCTCGTCCATGTTTTCTATCAATAAAATCATCAAGCATTCCTGATTCCATTGGACCTGGTCTATAAAGAGCAAGTACGGCAATAAGGTCTTCAAAACTTGAAGGTGCAAGTCTTTTACATAAATCTTGCATTCCATCTGATTCAATTTGAAATAATCCAATTGTATTTCCAGTTTGGATTAAGTCATAAACACCTTTATCATTTTCATCAACATGAATAAAATCTATTTTTTTTCCGTGTCTTTTTTCTACAAGTTTATTTGCTTCGTCAATTACTGTTAATGTTTTAAGACCTAAAAAGTCAAATTTAATTAAGTCAACATCTTCTACAAATTTACCATTATATTGTGTGGCAAGTGTTTCCATCCCTGAAGGTTTGAATAATGGAGTCTTTTTCCATAAGGGTTCATTAGAAATAACAACACCAGCTGCATGAGTACCTGCATTTCTATTTAATCCTTCTAATGCAATTGCAAATTCCCATACTCTTTTTGCTTGTGGGTCTGATTCGCAAAGCTCTTTTATTTTTGGTTCTTTTTCCCATGAGTCAGTTAAATTAATTCCAAGTTCATCTGGAATAAGTTTGGCCATGGCATCTGCTTTTGAATATGGCATATCAAGAACTCTAGCAACATCCCTAATAACACCTTTTGCAAGTAATTTACCAAATGTAATAATTTGTGCAACATTGGCTCGACCATATTGTTTAATAACATAGTCAATAATTTCACCCCTTCTACTTTGACAGAAATCCATATCAATATCGGGCATTGATACCCTTTCTGGATTTAGGAATCTCTCAAAAAGTAATCCATAAGGCATTGGGTCAAGATCTGTAATAAATAGACAATATGCAACTAAGCTTCCTGCTGCTGAACCTCTTCCTGGTCCTACTGGAATCTGCATTTTTTTAGCAACAATAACAAAGTCCCATACAATTAGCATATAACCTGGAAACTTCATTCCATTAATAATATCTATTTCTGTTTGTAATCTTTGTCTATATTCTTCATGTTTTTCTTTTGGAACAATTTCCAGCCTTTTTTCAAGTCCTTCCCAACACTTAGTTTCAAACAGTTTAATGTCATTTAGAAGTGAGTACTCCTCTTCAGGTTCAGGGATTTCAATGTTCATCTCTGTTAATTTTTGTCTTGTAAATTTAAAGTTTGGTGGAGTAGGGTTACCAAGTTTGATCTCTAAATTACATTTTTCTACAATTTCTTGAGTATTTTCTATTGCTTCTGGAATATCTGCATATAGTTTTGCAATTTGTTCAGGAGATTTAAGATAAAACTCATGAACTGAGTGTCTTAATCTATTTGGATCATCAAAAAGTTTATTCATTGCAATACACATAAATGCTTCATGTGGTTGAGCATCTTTTTTTTCTAAATAGTGTGTATCATTTGTAACTACAACTTTTATTCCTGTCTCTTTTGAAATTCTAAGAATTTGGTCATCTATGAATAACTGGTCACCAATTCCATGTCTCATTATTTCCAAATAGAAATCATCTCCAAAAATTTCTTTATATTCTAAGGCTATTTCTTTTGCTTTTTCATAACCTTTTGCACCATTTCTTACATTTCTTTCATTTTTAGTATTTAAATGCCAGTTTACTTCTCCTTGTAGACAAGCTGCACTACAAACTAATCCTTCAGAATTTTCTCTTAGAAGTTTTTTATTTATTCTTGGATAGTAATAAAACCCATGCATATAAGCTTGAGAGCTTAAGAACATTAGATTTTTATATCCTGTATCATTTTTTGCATATAAACATAAGTGATATCTTTGTTTTGTTGTTTTATCCTCAAGTTCTTCACTATTATGAATATATGCTTCCATCCCAATAATTGGTTTTATTCCTTCTGCTCTCATTGCATTATAAAAAGCAATAGCGCCAAACATATTTCCATGATCTGTCATAGCAACGCTATCCATACCAAGGGCTTTGATTTTTTTTGCTAATGGTTTGATTTTATTGGCACCATCAAGTAGTGAATATTCTGTATGTAAATGTAAATGTGTAAATTTTGGAGTATCTGACATGTTAAAATCTCTATTTATTAGTTTTATTTCATTATATCTAAAAAATGATTTTGAGCCTCTTTAAAACCAAGATTAAAACAATCTTCAAGCTGTTTAAAAGTAAATAGAGAAAAACTCCTAATATGGGCACTTGTGAGGTAATGGTTTGAGAATTTTATTGAGTAAGAATGGTTTTCATATAGTGTTTTTAAAAAATTTCTTTTAAAAATTTTAATTGGATTAAATTTTTTAGATATTGTAAATTCTCTTTTTGGAAGTAGATCAATTGTTATTATTTCATAATCTTTATTTTCAAGCGGTTTTATAGGTATATTGTCAAAAAAACCTCCATCTATTAGGCTCATATTTTCATATTTTATGGGTCTAAAAAGAGGTATTAATGCACTTGAAGCAAGACATAAAGGTAAAATATCACCTTTTTCAAAGTAGTGAAGCTTTTTTTCTCTTAAGTCATATGAGCAGATATAAACAGGCTTTTTTAATTCTTCTAATCTTTTAATAGGTAATAATTTTTCAACAATTTTACTTGTTTGTTCAATTCTAAATAAACCATTTCTAAAGTAATTAAATTTGAATATTTTTTTTAAATCTTTTGATGTGAAAATTTCAAGTTGTTCTTTTGCTCTAACTCCACTTGCGTGTGAAGAGGCAATTATACTTCCAATAGATGAACCACTATATGCATTTATATTTATATTGTGCTGTTCACAAAAGTGTAATACTCCAAGATGAAAAGCTCCCCTTGCTGCACCTCCACCTAGTGCTAATGCAAAGTTATCTTTTGAAATTTTATTCATTCTTTTTCTAACCAATCAATTATTATAAATTTACCTTCATATGTTTCTGCAATTGCAGTGCAATTTTCAACCCAATCCCCACAATTTAAATATTCAATACCATCTATTTTTCTCATTTCAGCTTTATGAATATGTCCACAAATAATACCATTGTAACCTCTATTTTTTGCATGAGTTGATAGAACTTTTTCATAGTCATTAATAAAAGAAACCGATGATTTAACACTATCTTTGACATATTTTGAAAGTGACCAATATTTTTTGATACCAACTCTTTTTCTAATAAAATTTAGAAATGAATTAATATATAATAATAAATCATAACCATAATCACCTAAAATTGCAAGCCATTTTTTGGTCATAGTAATTGAATCAAAAAAATCACCATGGGTTATATAATATTTTTTGCCATTTATAGCATTATAATCAAGTTCATTTGTTATTGTTAATGAATTACCTAAAATTAGAGGTACAAATGGTCTTAAAAATTCATCATGATTCCCTGTTATAAAAGTTACGTTACATCCTTTTCTTGCTTTTTTTAGAATCTTTTGAATAACATCTGAGTGTGTTTGGGGCCAAATAAGTTTTCTTTTTATTGCCCAGCCATCAATTATGTCGCCTACTAAGATGAGGTTTTCACTTTGATTTTCTTTTAAAAATTCTAATAAAGCTTTCGCTTTTGAAAAGCGAGTTCCTAAGTGAATATCTGAGATAAATATGCTTTTGTATTTCATGCATAGATTATAAGTTAGAATGATTACAGAGTAATTACAAGATAAACAATTAATACAAATCTTTTAAAGATTTGTATTAATTGAAGTTTTTTTAATAAAGTCCTATTATTTTCCACCACGCTAAACCAGCAATTAAGAATATTACTTGATTTAATAGGTTAATGGCAAAACCAGCACTCCACCACTCTTTAGTCGTTACAAATCCAGAACCAAATAAAATAGGCCCTCTTGCATGAGTATATTGTGTTAATGAACAATATAAACTACTTGTAAAACCAAGTAATAATGCTAATGGGTAAGCAGGAATTCCAAGTTTAATACCTACACCTAAAAATACCGAATAAAGTGCGGCAACTTGTGCAGTTCCACTTGCAAAAAAGTAGTGTGTATATGTATAAATCATAGTTAAAACACCTAAAATTATAATCCAATTTACTGAAGCCATGAATTTTAGTTCTTCACCGATTGTATTACCAAACCATTGTGTGAAACCTAATTTATTTAAAAAAGTTGCCATCATAAGAAGAGCTGAGAACCAAACTAATGTATCCCAAGCTGCTTTTTCACCTTTAATATCATCCCAAGTTAAAACACCTGTAATAATTAAAGAAGAAAGACCTATTAATGCTGTAGTTGTTGAGTGAATACCTAATTGTTTACCGAAAATCCAAAGTATTAATACACCAATAAAAGTAAGTGCCATAACTTTTTCATCTCTTGAAACTGGCCCTAATTTTTCTAATTCTGCTTGGGCAAACTCTTTTGCTTCCGGAGTATGCTTTATTTCTGGCTTTATAATAAAATATAAAGCTATAGGTACAAGAATTAATGAAATAATTGCTGGTCCTACTGCTGCTACAAACCATCCAATCCATGAAAGTTTTACCCCAAACCCTTCTGCTAGTTTAACAATAAGTGGATTTGCAGCATATGCTGTAATAAACATTGCAGCAGTTATATCATTAATATTCCCAATTGAAGTAATTAGGTATGTTCCCATTTTTTTTCTACTAGGATCATTTGGTAAAGATTTAAAACTTTGAGATAATGCATTTGCAATAGGATATATTACTCCTCCACATCTTGCTGTATTACTAGGTGTTGCAGGTGCTAAAATTAAATCTGCAATTGACAATCCATATACTAAACCTAAAGTTTTTTTACCAAAGAACTTAACCATAATTAGTGCAATTCTTTTCCCAAAACCAGTTTTAATAAAACCTTTTGCAATAAAAAATGCAACAACAATTAACCAAATTAAGTAACTATCAAAACCACTTAATGCATCCATAATTGCCTGTTTTGAAGTTTGTGCACCAGCTGCTGCTGTTAATGCAAATACTGTTACCCCTAATAACCCTACAGCACCAATTGGCATAACATTTAGAACAATCCCCACAATTGTACATAAAAACACGATTAATGTGTGCCAAGAATTTGCATCTATACTTTGAGGTGGAAAAAACCACGCAATCAAACCAACGAAAAATATTCCACACAGTGGAATAATTTTAATTTGTTTATTCATTTATACTCCTTTTTAATTGAACGTATATTACTTTTTTTATACTTAAACAGGAATATAATTTATAAAAAATGACATAAAAAAAACAATTGTAATTAAATTGTAATATTTCTTTAAGTTTTGTATATTATATGTAGATGTTGAGCTAAGTATTATAGCTCAACTTATAATTTATACTATTTCTGTAGTAAACCGTTTTTAACTTCAGTATACTTTTCTTCATTTAGTAAAATTTTAACAATTTCTAATGCAAAGTTCATAGCTGTTGCTGGGCCTCTTGAAGTAATAACTTTATCATCAATAACAATATCATCTTCATTATGGTAACCATCTTGTCTTATTTTTTCTTCGAAACTAGGATAACAAGTAAAATTTTTATTTAGAACATTTGCTTTGTGTAATGCAAATGGTGCTGCACAAATTGCACCAATATGTTTATTTTGCTCTTTCATCTGTTTTAAAAGATTTTGAACATTTGCATTTTCTGCTAATGTGAAAGCATTTGGTAAGCCACCTGGAAGAATAATCATATCAAATTCTTCTGCATTAATTTTTTCTATTTTACAATCAGCAGTTACTTTAATATCATGAGCTCCAATTGTTTGAATATCTTCAACTGCTGCTATTGTTACATTTATATCTGCACGTCTTAATACATCAATGATAGATATAGCTTCAATCTCTTCAAAACCATTTGAAATAGGTACTATTACTTTAGACATTTTAACTCCTTTTTTATTAAATATTATTTTAAATATTACAATTGTTAGGCTCAATATAAGATAAATAATATAAAAATATTAAGAAAGTACTATTTTAAGGGATTTAAAGCTTTACTTTTCAAGAGTTTATAAGCTTGTTTTAAATAAAATTTAAATAATTATACAAAGGGGAATACATGCTTAAATCTTTTATTAAGACTTGCTTTAGTGTTTCAGCGGTAGCACTATTAGCTACTGGATGTACTGCACTTAACAATAACAATACTTCTACTCCAACATTTAGTTCAACTTCTTCAAATGCACAATATGATCCAAGTGTACAAAAAGAGAATAAAAAAGTTCAAGTAACAAAAGAGTTTTTAAAAGTTGCACAAGATAAACAATATCATGTAACTACTCAAAATACGCTTGAGGGTACAATTGATTCATTAGCAACACAAATGATGAGAAATACAAAAGTTTCTTCTAGCAGACCAGTTTTATTTACGTCATTTGTTAGACTTGATGATCTTAAAAAAACAACAGAATTTGGTAGAGTAATTAGTGAAAGTTTAATAAATGAACTTTCAAATAGAGGTTTTAATGTAATTGAATTTAGAGGTCAATTAAATGTTTCTATTGATAAAAATGGTGAATATTTTATCTCAAGAGATATAAGTAAATTAAAAGACAAAATTCCTAATACTTATGTTGTTGTTGGGACATACTCAAGACAATTTGGCAAAGTTGTATTAAATGCAAGAGTAATAGATAATATCTCTGGTAGAATTATTTCTAGTTCTAGGGCTATTTATCAACATAATAAAAGAAATGATTGTGTAATTTTTAAAGATTGTAAACCTCCAAGAACAATCAAAATTATAAAAGAGAGTAAGTAAGTATATTAGATGAGTAAATTCTCTTTTAATTTAGTAAAACAAATAGTTGTTCTACTAATTTTAGCATTTAGTCTAAATTCATGCCTTTATATGAACATTGATGGTTCAACTAGTTTTAATAGACTAGTTGACTCAATGGTTCAAAAAACAGTAAAAAAATTAAAAAAAGAGCTTTACTTAACGGATACAGTTTTAGTATCAGACTTTGTAAATATAGATAGATTAAAGAATAGATCTAAATTAGGTTTTTTATTATCTTCAACTTTGAAAGATAGATTATTAGCCAATAATATTACAGTAAAAGAAATTGAACTAAGAAAACATTTTGCCTTAGGTCCAAATGGTTTTACTGCATTAAGTAGAGATACAAATGAAATAAATTCTACAATTAATGATGCAAGATACGCTTTTGTCGGTACATATTCTATAACAACTAAAACATTGATTGTTTTTATTAAATTAATTGACTTAGAAACTGGGAATATTCTTTTATCTTCTCAAGAAAGTACAATTGTAACTGATGAAATTTTAGACTTAGAAAGAAAAAATCAAATTGAAGATGTATATACTCCTATAGTTTTATAAGAGTATATCCTCTATTAAAAATTGAGCAGAAACCTCTCCTCTAAATTCATTTTTATTTATTGATACAATTAAATCAATATTTTGTATATTAATCTCTTCACTATGGTGAAATTTTAATGCTTCAAATATAAAACCATCACTATTTAATAAAAGTTTTAAATGATTTTTATCTTTACCAATAAATTGTACTTTTAAAACTTTTGCATTTGATATTTTGAATATTGGCTTTTTATTTTCAAGTCCATATGGCTCAAACTTTTCTATTATTGAAAGAAAATCTAGATCAACACTAGAAACATCAAGTTCCCCTAAACATTCATAATCAATATGCAAATCACCTTTTGGAGTATCTATTAAAAGTGAATTTATTTTCTCTTGGAATACTTCAAGATTTTCTTCTTTCATAGCAAGTCCAGCTGCATTTTTATGTCCACCAAATCCAAGAAGTAAAGAAGAACATTTTGTAATCAAAGTGTGAAGATTAATCTTGGCATTTGCTCTTGCACTACCTTTTGCAATACCATTAGTAATAGAGAATACAAATGCAGGTTTTTTATATTTATTTGATAATTTTGAAGCAACAATGCCAATTACCCCTTCATGCCATTGCTCTCCCCAAACAACTATAACATTATGTTCATGGATGATTTTTTGTGTTGCTTTTTTTGTAATTTCTTCTTGTAATGTTTTTCTATAGTTATTAAGTTCATCTAATAAACTTAATGAATTTTCTGCTTCAAATTCATTTTTTGATAATAAAAAAGATAATGCAATTGAAGCATCATCCATTCTTCCTGCACTATTTATTTTAGGAGCAATCATAAAACCAATATCATCAGAAACATAGAAATTTTTTGATAATACTTCATTTAATTTTTTAAAAGCTGGTCTTTTAGATGATTTGATGCTTTTTAATCCATGTCTTACTAATGTATAGTTTAAATCAGTCATAGGCATTATATCTGCTACAATTGCAACACTTAATAAGTCAAAAAAATCAGACATATTTATATCTAAATTTAACTCTTTTTTTATTCCTGCACATAAATACCAAGCAACTTGTGCTCCACAAATATCTTTAAATGGAAAAGTACAATCATGTTGTTTTGGATTTACAATTGCAAATGCATGTGGTAACTCTGTACCAACTGTATGATGATCTGTGATAATTAAATCAATCCCTTTTCTTTCTAACTTCTTTGATGCTTGTATTGCACTAATTCCATTGTCAACCGTAACCACTAGTCCACTATCGATTAAGTCTACAATTTTTTCAGATAATCCATATCCATGTTCAAACCTATTTGGAATTATATGCTTTATTTTGTATCCTACTTTATTAAAAAAATCAACCATTATTGTTGTTGATACTACACCATCAACATCATAATCACCAACTATAGTTATTTGTTCATTATTTAATACAGCTTCTTTGATTCTTTTTACAGCTTTTGGTAAGTCTTTTAATAAAAAAGGATTAGGTATATTTGATAGCTTTGCATAAGGGTTACCCTTATGCCTTGCTAGTAGAAGTTCAAAAAGTCTATTTTTAGTAACTTTTTGCATTATATATTTTTAGTTGCCTGCTCTACAAATTTTAAAATAATTGGGTTTGGAGTTTCTAAGTGAGAAGTAAATTCTGGATGGAATTGAACACCTACAAACCAAGGGTGATCTTTTATTTCAACTGCTTCAATTAGTCCATTTGATTCACCTGAAATAATCATTCCAGCTTTTTCTAACATCTCTTTATATTTTGGATTTGCTTCATATCTATGTCTATGTCTTTCATAGTATACTTCTTCATTTCCATAAGCTTTTTTAAGATTTGTACCAGTTTTTGGTGTAAATGGATACTCGCCAAGTCTCATAGTTCCACCCATTGGTGATTCATGTGTTCTTAGTTGTTTTTCTCCACTTTGGTCAATAAATTCATCAATTAAGTAAATTACTGGATCTTTTGCTTCTGGATTAAACTCTACTGAGTTTGCTTCTTCTAATCCTAAAACATTTCTACAATACTCAACGATTGAAAGTTGCATACCTAAACAAATACCTAAATAAGGAACTTTATTCTCTCTTGCATATTTAATTGCATCAAGTTTCCCAAGAACTCCTCTATGCCCAAATCCACCTGCTACTAAAATTGCATCAGAGTTTCCAATTACTTCATAAGCGCCAACATCTTCAATTCTTTCACTATCGCACCAGTTAATATTTATTTTAGTATTTAAATGTGCTCCAGCATGAGTTAATGCTTCAGTTAATGATTTATAAGACTCTTTTAAATCAAGATATTTCCCTACAAATGCAATATTAACTTCATTTTGAGGTAGAATAATATGTTTTACTAAAGTACTCCATTTTTCCATGTTAGGTTTTAATTTTATATTAAAGTGATTTGAAACAGGATTTAAAATACCTTCTTTAATAAAATTTAATGGTACTTGATAAATTGATGCGGCATCGCCACACTCAATTACTCCATCATATTCAATATCACAAGACATTGCAAGTTTTCTTTTTAAATCTTTTGGAAGAGGTTGCTCTGTTCTACAAACTAACATATGAGGAGTAATACCAATTCTTCTTAACTCTTGTACTGAGTGTTGAGAAGGTTTTGTTTTTAATTCTCCAGCTGCAGCAATATAAGGAATAAGTGTTACATGTATGTTCATAGTATTTGTTTTTGGCAGTTCATGTCTTATTTCTCTAATTGCTTCCATAAATGGTAAACCTTCGATGTCACCAACTGTTCCACCTAATTCAACAATTAAAAAATCATAACCTTCACTTGCACTTATAATTCTATTTTTAATTTCATCTACTACATGTGGGATTACTTGGATTGTTTTACCTAAGTAACCACCTTCTCTTTCTCTTTTTATTACTGATTGGTAAACTTGACCTGTAGTAAAGTTGTTTTTTGCACTTAAAGTTGCATCTATAAATCTTTCGTAATGTCCTATATCAAGGTCTGTCTCTGCACCGTCTGCTGTTACAAAAACTTCTCCATGTTCTAAAGGACTCATTGTTCCTGGGTCAACATTTAAGTAAGGGTCAATTTTAAGCATACTTACTTTGAGGCCAGACTGTTTTAATATTGTTGCAATTGAAGCTGAAGTAATTCCTTTTCCTAAAGAACTTAGAACTCCACCCGTTACAAAAATGAATTTTGTCATTAATAACTCCATAAAAATTGATAATAATAATTTCGCGATTATATCGCAGATTGAATTAAGAAGAAGTTAAGCAAAAGAGGATTTAACCTCTTTTACAATTATTTTAGTTTGTCAGCTCTTGGGTATACAAATACCGCTTTTCTTAATACACTAATTTTAGGATCATCAACAGCATAAGCTCTGATTGTAAGTGTAATAGGAGTGTCTTTTGTATTATCATTTACTAATTGTTTTGTAGTACTTAATATAACTACTTTTTTTCTCATTCTATGAGGTGATAATAAGAAAGGGTTAAATCTTTCAATTTTAATATCTTTATTATCAACAATTTCTAAATTATATTTGTGTTTTTTAGAATCAGTATTTTGGAAAAGGAATAAATAGTTATTTGATACTTTATTGTTATCTTCAATTTTGTATAGTTCAGTTGTTTTATTTACATTTAACAACATATGCTCTTTTTCTCCACCCATTACAAATAGTAAACTTAAAACTATTAATAATGCAACAAAATACATAATTGTAGATCTTCTGAAAAATTTAGTCTTTTTATTATATTCAATTTCATTTGTACTTGACCATTGAACTAAAGAAGGTTTACCAAGTTTACCCATTACTGTTGTACATGCATCAACACACTCTAAACAGTTAATACATTCAAGTTGTAATCCCTTTCTAATATCAATATGAGTAGGGCATACAGTAACACATGATTCACATGTTGTACATTCATCTTGCTCATTTGGTAAATCTTTTTGTTTGAAAATTATCTTCTCTTTATTTTCATTGTAGATATTACCTCCTCTATTTGTAGAGTAGATAGCTTGTAATGTATTGTTATCATATAAAACTGATTGAACTCTTGAATAAGGACAAATATATGCACAGAAATCTTCTTTTAAGAAAATTGTATCATATACAATAAATGCAGCAATTGATAGTACAAATCCAATTAAAAACATATGTTCTGTTGGATCTTGTAAATAAGCAAAGAAATCTTCTGGTGGAATAAAATACCACATAAAATCAGATGCTGCAACAATAGCAATTAGCGACCATAAAATTATAGCAATAACTCTTTTTGTAGCATTTTCTGGTTTTTTCCAGTCAGGTTCTTTTTGTTTATTTTTTATTCTTCTTAGTTTTAAAAGTTTTGTTTCTATTAAATCTCTATATATAACTCTAAATATAGTTTGAGGACATGTCCACCCACACCATGCTCTACCTCCAATTGCAGTAACTGCAAAAATACCTAAAAATAGAAGCATTAATAAAAAAGGCATAAGATAAAGTTCTTGCATATCAAATGCAACACCCATCAAATGAAGTTGTTTTTTATCAAATGATAGTAAAAATATATGGTTATCATTGATTCTAATGAAAGGTAAAGATAGTCCTACAATAGTAGCTAAAATATATGCGTAGTATCTTTTAATTCTAAAAGGAGTTTTTTTTAGAAACTCATTCTTTTTTTCACTCATATTCTTCCTTTGTTAAATAATAACTGAATTGTTACAATTATTGTATATAAATTCGCCTTATATTAAACATAAACAAATATAAGTACAACTTATATATAAAATATTAATTTTTAGAATTATTAATATTTATTTCCCATACATAGTCTTTATCATCTTAATTGCAGTAAAAATAACTTTTTCATTTTCTTGGTTATTAAGTTTATTTGATCCATAAAGTTGAGGGAAAAATACAAATGATTTTATTAGACCTATAAATTGTCTTGAAACAAAACAACTTGAATCAAAGTTAAGTTTATTGTCTTTTTTTGCATCTTCAAACCATTGTACAGCCATGAGATAAAAATCATCATTCATATTTTCTAAAACTTTTAAGCCAATTTTATTTTTTTGAATCATAACTACAGTGACAAGTTCTATTAATATAATATTTTGTTCATCTGATAAAAAATCAATTTCTTTTCTTGCAATATCATAAAGCTGTTCATCTATAGATTTATCTTTATTATACGGGTATTGAAAACATTCATTAACTCTTTGTTTTAAAATATTAAAAATACTTAAAAACAACTCTTCTTTATTTTTAAAGTGTTTATATACTGTAGCTTTTGATACATTTGCTTCTTTTGAAATTGTATCCATGCTAGAGCCTTCAAACCCTTTTTCATAAAATTGTTGGATTGCAGCTTTTAATATTGATTTTCGTTTTTCTTCATTTAATGGTCTTTTTTTTCGCATAAGATTATTTTAACAAATTAAACATTAATAATGATATAAACTAAACTATGCAGTTTAGTTTATATTAAGATTTTTTTACTAAACTAAAATAAACAACACAAAGGAATAAAATGTCTTTTAAAATAAAAATAAATGATAAAAATTATAATTTAGATATTAATCCAGATACACCATTACTTTGGGTTTTAAGAGATCACTTAAATCTTACAGGTACAAAATTTGGATGCGGAGTAGGACAATGTGGAGCCTGTACTGTGCTTTTAGATGATGAAGCCGTACGTGCCTGTCAAACTCCTATTAGTACAGTAGGTAATAAAAAAATAACAACAATAGAAACAAAAACAGATAAAACTGTACAAAAATTACAAAAATTTTGGGTAAAACAGGATGTTGTTCAATGTGGATATTGTCAATCAGGACAAATTATGAATGCAGCAAGTCTTGTTAAAACAAATCCAAAGCCAAGTGAAGAAGAGATAATAAAAGCTATGGATGGTAATATCTGTAGATGTGGAACTTATAATAAAATAAAAACAGCAATAAAAGCTGCGACAGCGGAGGTGTAAGATGAAAAGAAGAGATTTTTTAAAAACAACTACAGCTGTAAGTGCAGCATATGTTATTGGATTTTATATTCCAACTAAATCAAGAGCTAGTGAAACTAAAAAAGATGAAAAAGCATTACAACCAAATGCTTTTGTTGAAATAACACCAGATAATAATATTAACTTTATTGTTGGACAAGTTGAGATGGGGCAAGGTACATATACAACATTGGCTATGTGTATAGCAGAAGAGTTAAATGTTGATTGGAAAAATATCAATATTGTACCTGCAAAAATAGCACCAGTATATTATAGTGTTTTTGGTCCATTGATGATAACAGGTGGTTCTTCTTCTGTATTTAGTAAACAATTAGAAATGAGAAAAATAGGAGCAGCAGTTAATGAGATGTTAATCAAAGCAGCTGCTAAAAAATGGAAAGTAAGAGCTTATGATGTTTATACAAAAGACTCAAAAGTATTTAATAAAAAGACAAAAGAGAGTTTTAAATTTGGTGATTTAGTAAGTGATTTATCAACTATGAAAGTTCCTACTAATCCTAAAATAAAAGAGTTAAAAGATTGTAAGTTTGTTGGAAAACCACACTCTAGACATCCAAAAGAGATGTGGGAAAAAGTTACTGGAAAAGCAGAGTTTGGGATAGATGTAAGAGTTCCAAATATGAAATATGCAGCAGTTTACCATCCAACTATTTTTGGAGCAAAGGTTAAAAGTTATGATGCAAGTAAAGCTTTAAAAAAAGATGGTGTTATAAAAGTAAAACAAATCCCTTCAGGAATTGCTGTTATTGCTGAGCATTGGTGGATAGCAAAAGAGGCATTATTAGACATTGATGTTGTTTGGGATAAAGATGAGTTTAAAAATACAAGTGATAAACAGTTAAATACACAATATTCAAAAGCAATGGAAAAAGATGGTGCTTCAATGAGAAAAGATGGAGATTCAAAAAAAGCTTTTGAAACTGCAGATAAAACAATTGAAGCTGAGTATGATTTTCCATTTTTAGCACATGCTCCAATGGAACCATTAGGAGTAGTAGTTCACCATGAGAAAAATAAAGCAACAGTTTGGTCATCATCTCAATCACAAACTATGGCTTTAAAAGCTATATCAAAAGTATTAGGTGTAAAAGGTGAAAATATTACATATAATACTCCTTATTTAGGTGGTGCATTTGGAAGAAGAGGGACAATTAACCTTGATTTTATTTTAGATGGAGCTTATGTTTCAAAAGATGAAGATTTTCCAATTATGACTTTATGGACAAGAGAAGATGATATCAAAATGGGTAACTATAGACCAAAATATAAAAATAAAGTAAAAGTTGCTTTAGATAAACATGGTGATATTACTGCATTTGATGCAAAAGTAGCTTCACAATCTATTTTTAAAGGTTCTCCTTTTGCAGCCTTTGGATTTAAAAATGGTGTAGATGGAGCTCAAAAAGAAGGATTGGTAGATCATCCTTATGATATAGATAGTCATGATATGCAAGCATTTACGATGGATTCAGAAATACCAGTATTATGGTGGAGATCAGTTGGTCATACACAAAGTGCACCAACAGTTGAAGGTATAGTTGATGAAGCAGCATTTGCAGCTGGTGTTGACCCTATTGAATATAGAATAAATATGTTAAAAGACCATAGATTTATAACAATACTAAAAGATGTGGCTAAAAAAGCAAATTGGGAAAATAGAAAAAAAGAGAAAAATGTTGGTTATGGTGTGGCTATTCATGAATCATTTGGAACAATCTGCGCTCAAATTGCAAAGGTGAGAGTTACAAAAGATGATTTCAAAGTAGAAAAAGTATGGGCAAGTGTTGATTGTGGATTTGCATTTAATCCACAAAATGTGAAAAACCAAATAGCAGGTTCTATTAACTTTGGTATTGCAGCACTTAAATATAGTGAAATAACGATAAATAATGGTGAAGCTACACAGAATAACTTTTATGATTATAAAGTAAGTAGAATTTCAGATGCTCCAGAAATAGAAATAAACATCATAAATTCAGGAGAAAAAATAGGTGGTATAGGAGAACCAGGTGTACCTCCAATCTTAGCAGCAGTGCCAAATGCACTATTTGATGCTACTGGAAAAAGATATCACTCAATGCCTATTAAAATAGGTTAACAGATGTTTGAAAATAAACAGTATTTAAAATTTATTGAAAAAAGTAAAAAACAAGGTCTTGACTTAGTAGGAGTTAGTGTTATACAAACACTAGGTTCTACTTATGCAAAGGCTGGAAATCTTATGCTTATAAACTCTAACTTTGAGTTTGTAGGTGTTTTTGGAAGTAAGCACTTGCATAAACAAATATTAGAGTATGCAAAAATTGCTTTTAAAAATCAAAAATCAAAATACTTTGAAAACATCCCAAAAGATGAATCTTCTGGACATGGCACAAGTAAATATTTTCTACAAGTATTTTTAAAAAAAGATGATTATGGAGTATTAGGTCTTGCACTAAAAAATTTCGATAAAACATTAGTTCGAAATATAAAAAATGATGACTATGAATTTACAAATAGAAATACAGTAACAAAATTTGAAGATGATAAATTTTATCAAAAAATTAAATTGCCATATTCACTTTTAATATTTGGTTCAGGTGCACATGTGACTTCCTTAATAAGTATAGCAAACCTTATGGGGTGGAAAACTACAATTATAGATATAAATATTAATAAAGATTATGTGAGTGAAGCTGATGATATTATAAAGTTAGAAAAATTTGAAGATATTTTAACTATGGATTTAAGTTCATACAATGCTTCAGTTATATTAAGTCATAGTCCAAAAACAGACGATACTTACTTAAAAGCTTTAATTAATTCAAATGTTGAATATATAGGACTTATGGGAAATAAGAAGAAGATGAAAGAGAAAAAAGAAGAGTTTAAATTAGAAAATGACAAAAGATTTTTTGCACCTATTGGTTTTGAAATAGGTGGCTATACTCACCAATCAGTAGCTTTATCAATATGTGCACAAATAGAAGCAAGAAAAAATGGAAAAATTTAATAATCTAACTATATTAATATTAGCTGCTGGAACTTCAAGTCGTCTTGGAGAGCCAAAGCAACTATTAAAATTAAAAGACAAAACTTTAATAAATATTGCAATTGAAAAAGCTTTTGAATTAACTTCAAATGTTACAGTAATTTTAGGACACAAAAGTAAAGAGATAAAAAAAAATATAGAAAATAAAAAAATAGATATATTAATAAATCCAAATTATAAAGAAGGCATGGGAAATACTATTGCATTTGCAATTTCTAAGATAAAACAACAAAAAGTTTTAATAATGCTTTGTGATCAACCTTTGATACCAATTGAACATTATGAAAATTTGATAAAACTATCAAATAAAAATGAAGATAAAATAATTTGCTCAGAATATAAAAATCAATATGCAGTACCTACAATATTCCCTACGAAATATTTTGAAGAATTAAAAAAACTAGAAGGGAATAAGGGAGCAAAGAAGCTTTTTTTTAAATATCAACCTATAAGTCTTACTTTAATTGATAATTATTCAATAGATGTAGATACAAAAGAGGATTGGCAAGAGTTACTAAAAAACTCTTAATTTTACCAATTCTTTACCCATTGTCTTTGTTCTTCCTTTGAAAGGAATGTCCAAATGACGATTCTACTTATTTTTTGTCCTTGCTTCATCTGTATAGTTTTATATTCCATAGGTTTTACATAATCTAAAGTATCATATATAAATCTTAAATTGTCTTTTTTTGATACGATTGTACTAAACCAAAAACAGTTTTTAGCATACTTTTTACTTTGTTTTATCATAGTTTTTATAAAGGCTACTTCTCCACCTTTACACCAAAGTTCATTACTCTTACCACCAAAATTCAAAGAAGCTTTTTTTACTACTTGTTTTGTAAGATTTTGAACCTTTCTTTTACTTCCTGCTTGTGCTTCTTCTTGTGATTTATGAAAAGGAGGATTACATAAAGTAAAATCAAATTTATCATCTTTTTTTATTATACCTGTAAAAATATTATCAGAATTTGTTTGTAGTCGACACTCAATATTTCCATTTAAAGAGTCATTTGATTCTATAATTTTTTTAGATGA
Source organism: Arcobacter sp. CECT 8985 (assembly GCF_004116495.1). Taxonomy (GTDB): domain Bacteria; phylum Campylobacterota; class Campylobacteria; order Campylobacterales; family Arcobacteraceae; genus Malaciobacter. Next base: position 27,849 of record NZ_PDKC01000026.1, read on the forward strand.
TTCAATAGATTTTTTTTCAATATCACTACCTACAAATGACCAACCATAAACACTATTTCCTACAATTGGATAAATACAATTAGCCCCAATTCCAATATCAAGTCCTTTTATCTTAGAACCATTGGGTATTTTATTATTATTTGACTTTGCTAAAATATCTGCTATATAGTGAATGTAATCTGCTCTTCCAGGAATAGGAGGACATAAGTATCCATTTGGTATTGACCACTCTTTTATATTATAAAAATGTGAAAGTATCGCTTTATTTAAAGTTAAAACAGCTTTTGAATCTGCAAAATCAATTGACAAATCATCATATTTATTTTTAAAAACATAATCTGCAAGTTTTGGTAAACTTTGTATAAGTTGTGGGAAATCATATCTTTTATTGTGAAAGTTTCTTGGATGTAAATTTTTTTTATGCTCTTTATCTGCCATTTTAATTATCTTATTATTTATATTTTAGTCCAAGAATTTCATTAAATTTAAAACTAGAAAGATTGACTTTTTAAGTTCATAAAATTTGGGTCAATTTTCTAGTTAAAATATACTTTTAAATTCTTAGTAATCAGGTGTTTTATGCTTATTTTTTTATATTAATATACATATGAAGTATATCAATAGCAGCTGGTGTAATTCCTGAAATTTGGCTTGCATTGAAAAGTGTTGGTGGATTAAATTTTTGAAGTTTTTCAATCACTTCATTTGATAATCCTGAAATTTTTGAATAGTCAAAATTTTCTGGTATTTTCATTTTAAGCATTTTTTGCATTTTTTGTATCTGTTTTTGTTGTTTTACTATATATCTATAGTATTTTGCTTCTATAATAATTTGTTCTTTTAAATATGGATCAATATCTTTTAATGAAGGAACTAATTCATCAAATTTTTCTGCAGTTACTGTACTTCTACCTACAATATCAATAAGTAAAGCTCTATCTTTAATCTTATCTTCTCCTAATTTTTCTAGAAGTTCAAGATTCTCTTTTTTAGATGTAAACCATTCATTTGCCATATATTCAACAGCATCATTGATAACTTTTCTTTTATTTTCAACTTTTTGCATAGTTTCATCATCAATTAAACCAATATCATGGCCATATTGACTTAGTCTTAAATCAGCTGTTTCTTCTCTTAAAAGAAGTCTATACTCTGCACGACTTGTAAACATTCTATATGGTTCATTTGTACCTTTTGTAACTAAATCATCAATAAGTACACCAATATATGCTTCATCTCTTCTTATAATTAAAGGCTCTTTGTTATCAAGTGCTAATCCTGCATTAATAGCTGCCATAAGACCTTGTGAAGCTGCTTCTTCATATCCAGTAGTTGCATTTATTTGTCCTGCAAGATATAAATTTTTTATTTTTTTTGTCTCTAATGTATGTTTTAACTCTGTTGGATCAATATAATCATACTCAATTGCATAACCATATCTTATGATTTTTGCATTTTCAAGACCTTTAATTGAGTGAATCATCTCTTTTTGAACATCAATTGGTAATGAACTACTAAGTCCATTTATGTAATATTCTGTACACATTGCTGTTTGAGGTTCTAAAAATAATTGATGTCTATCTCTTTCACTAAATCTATTTACTTTATCTTCAATACTTGGACAATATCTTGGTCCACTTCCTTGAATTTGTCCTGTAAATAAAGGTGCTCTATAGAAGTTTGAGCTAATAGTATCATGTGTTTTAATATTTGTGTAAGTAATATAACATGGATACTGTTTTGGATTAAAAGTTGATTTATCAGTTCTAAATGAGAATGGATTTGGTTTTTCATCTCCTCCATGTTGTTCCATTTGTGAAAAATCAATAGAGTTTGAGTCAATTCTTGCTGGAGTTCCTGTTTTTAGTCTTCCTACATTTAATCCTAACTCTTTTAATTGAGTTGATAAAGTACTTGATGGTAATTCCCATGCTCTACCTGCTTCATATTTATGATCACCAATATGAATAAGACCTTTCATAAATGTACCAGTTGTTAAGATTACTTTTTTTGCAGTAAACTCTTCTGTAAGTTTTGTTTTTACACCAGCAACATCACCATTTTCATCAATGATTAAAGATGTAACTTCATCTTGATAAACTTCTAAGTTAGGTGTGTTATGGCAAACTTTTCTCATATAGTGTCTATATTCATCCATGTCAATTTGGGCACGACTACCTTGAACAGCTGCTCCTTTTGAAGCATTTAAAATTCTAAATTGAATTCCTGCAGAGTCAGTACATAGACCCATCTCTCCACCTAAAGCATCAAGTTCTCTTACAAGATGACCTTTTGCTAGACCACCAACAGCAGGATTACATGATGCTGCACCAATTTGTTCAACAAGCATAGTAATAAGAAGAGTTTTTTTACCCATTCTTGCACTTGCTAAAGAGGCTTCAATACCTGCATGTCCGCCTCCAACGACGATAATGTCATAGTTCATTTTATCTCCATAAAATTTGTGTTTTTTTGTTTTAAAACAGTTAGTTTCAACTATATTTTAAGGCTTATCTGTTTTCACTTAAGTTCTATTTGAAAGGAAGCATTTTGAATAGTATAATTTATTAAATATTTGCTTCTCAATATTTTTTCGGTATCATACCAAAAAATTCAAATTATTCCAAATATTTTGAACCATATTTAATATTTATTGAAGGATTTATGTGTTTACAGGATTAATTAGAGAGATGGCTGAAGTTATTAGTTTAAAAAATGACTACTTAACTATAAAAGCAAAATACAAACCAGGTATTGGAGATTCAATTGCAGTAAATGGTGCATGCCTTACTGTAGTGAGAGTTGCAAGTGGAACTTTTACTGTTGAATTATCATTAGAGTCTCAAAAAATCTTAGCAATGGAAAATTACAGAGGTTCTGTACATATTGAACCAGCAATGATGATGGGTGATAGGTTTGAAGGACATATTGTCCAAGGGCATGTAGATTGTTTAGGAACTATTACTTCAATAAAACAAAATGGCAAATCAACAGATTTTATTATTTCCCTTCCTAGTGATTATTCAAGATATATAATTCCAAAAGGTAGTGTTACAATTGATGGAGTATCTCTTACTGTTAATGAAGTTTTTGAAAATAGTTTTAGACTTACTATTATTCCACATACAGTTGAAAATACTCTATTTAAAACATATAAAATTGGAACAAAAGTAAATTTAGAAACAGATATGTTTGCTAGATATATTTTTAATATGTTTAAACCAAAAGATGAAAAACTTACATGGGATAAGGTTGAAAGTATAATGTCAAGATATTAGATGAGGTTAAAGATCAATTTTTCTTTTTCTTCTCATCTTCTTTTTGAATTTTTTCAGGTTTAGCCTCTATATCTTGAGTAGAGTTTTTATATATAAAGAAAAATCTTCTTTTTAGAACTTTAGCATAAGGTTCAATTACAGCTTCTTGCATATCAGGTTTTTTATTTATTGATACAACTTTACCTACTTTTAGCCCTTTGTAAAAAATGTTATCCATTCCAGAAGTTATAACTTCATCTCCTATTTTTATATCAATCCAAATAGGAATATATTTTGCAAGGATATATTTGCTTTTACCTAAACTATGAATAATCCCAGGAGCTTCATTTTCTCCTATAAATACTGCATAATTTGCTTTTTCATTACCATTTAATAAGCCAAGAGCCTTATTGTCTTTTTTTACAACTATTCCTGCTGCAAAATCATCAATAATTAGACCTTCTATCTTATCATCTTTTTTTTCTTTATCTAGCCATACTTTTGTAAAATCATCAAATGATATATAAGATAAAACTCTTGTTTGAAGAACTTTTTCATCTATTTGATTAATACTATTAATACTATTTTCAATATCTTTTAATTTCTGATTTTTGCTTTCATATAAAAATTTGTATTGTCTTAATTCTTGATTTTCAGATTCTAATTTATCTATGCTTTTTGCTTGATAAAAATACATATTTAAGTAGTCATTTGCAGTTTCGACTTTGTTTATATAAAACTGTTTGATATTATTTACAAGAGTGAATTTTTCACCAAATAGTTTGTTTACATCTAAGATGTATAACAAACTAATGATTAAAAAAAGAATAACAAAGATAAGTTTATTCATTACTGATTAATTTTAAAAGCTCCGCTTGATTTAATACATTACTAGTACCATATGCAACAGCTAATAATGGCTCATCTGCAACTTTTACAGGAAGTTTAATGATATCAGCAAGATAAGTATCTAAACCTTTAATTAAGGCTCCTCCACCAGTTAAAATAACACCATTATCAACAATATCACTTGCTAAATCAGGTGGCATGTCCTCTAATACACTTTTAACAGCTGAAACAATTTCTTTAAGTGGTTCTTTTATTGCAGTTCTTACACCTTCGCTACCTAATTCAATAGTTGAAAGTAAACCAGAGTTATCTCTACCTTTTACTTTTATTTTTAGTTCTTTATCAAGTTTTATTGCAGTACCAATTTCAATTTTAATATTTTCAGCTGTTCTTTCACCGATATATAAATTATAGTTTTGTCTTACATAGTCCATAATAGCTTTATCAAATCTATCACCTGCTACTTTGATTGATTTACATAAAACTAGTCCACCAAGTGAAGTTACACCAATTTCAGTTGTTCCTCCACCAATATCAACTACAACATAACCAGATGGATCTGAAACTGGGATACCAGCTCCAATTGCTGCTGCCATTGGCTCTTCTACTAAAAATACTTCTCTTGCACCAGCACTTAATGCTGATTCTTTTACTGCTTTTTTCTCAACTTGAGTAATTCCAAAAGGAATACAAATTATAATTCTTGGTCTAATAAATGATTTTCTTGCATGAGCTTTTTCAATGAAATATCTAATCATTCTTTCAGTCATCTCAAAATCAGCTATTACACCATCTTTCATAGGTCTAACGGCTTGAATATTTAAAGGAGTTTTACCAATCATCTGTTTGGCTTCTTGTCCAACAGCTAATATCTTATCTTTACCGTATCTATCATGTTGTACTGCAACAACAGAAGGTTCATTAATAATAATACCTTTCCCTCTTATAGAAACAACAGTATTTGCTGTTCCTAAATCTATAGCCATATCATTTGAAAATAGACCTATTAATTTGTTTAACATTTTTTTCCTTTATGCTACTTCTACTTCTTTTTCTTTTAATACTACTTGCTTTGTAATTGTAATTTTCTTATCTTTATAATTTGGTAAATCATACATTATATCTAACATAATATCTTCCAATATAGATCTCAACCCTCTTGCCCCAGTTTTTCTTTCAATTGCTTTTTTAGCTACTTCTTTTAAAGCATCTTTTTTAAAGCTAAGCTCAACATTATCCATTTTAAATAGTTTTGTATATTGTTTAACCAATGCATTTTTAGGTTCAGTTAAAATATGTATCATATCATCTTCACTGATTTCATTTAGAGTTGCTATCATATGAAGTCTTCCTATTAATTCTGGAATAAGACCATATTTAACTAAATCATGAGCTTCAACATCAGTTAATATATCTTTTTCTTCTTTAACACTTCTTTTTTCTTGATTAAATCCAAGAACATTTGCACCTTTTTTCTTTTTGATGATATCTTCAAGACCATCAAAAGCTCCACCACAAATAAATAAGATATTTGTTGTATCTACTTGAATAGCATCTTGCCCAGGATGTTTTCTTCCACCTTTTGGTGGAACATTTACAACTGAACCTTCAACTATTTTAAGAAGTGCTTGCTGAACACCTTCTCCTGAAACATCTCTAGTAATAGATCTGTTTTCACTCATTCTTGCAACTTTATCAACTTCATCAATAAATATAATACCTTTTTGTGCTTTTTCAACATCACCATCTGCTGATTGAAGAAGTCTTGTAATTACATTCTCTACATCATCACCAACATACCCAGCTTCTGTTAAAGATGTAGCATCTGCAATTGCTAAAGGCACATCTAAATGCTTAGCAATAGTTTGAGCAAGTAGTGTTTTACCACTTCCTGTAGGACCTATTAATAAAACATTTGATTTATTTATTTCTGTATCATCTTCGCTATCTAAATCTTTTCTAAAGATTCTTTTATAGTGGTTATATACTGCAACAGAAAGAACTTTTTTAGCATTATTTTGTCCAACTACATAATCATCTAAGATTGATTTTAATTCTGCAGGTGTTCTTAATTTAATCTCTTCTGCCTCTTCAGCTTGATTATTTTGAGAGTCTTCTTTTTCAGTAGGCTCATTTCCATTTAATATATCATTTGCTGCTGTTACACAAGCTTTACAAATATATCCATTATCTCCCGCAATTATAGGATTATCTTGTGTCTCTTCTACTCCACAAAAATCACATACTACTTTACTCATATTTATACTTCTCTCTTTATTTTCTGTTAAAAGGAATTCCTCTTTTTGTATCTATTACAAATTGAGCTAATTCCTTTACATAAATATTATTACTATTTTGTATTAATTCTTTAGATACATCAGAAATAGACTCTTTTGAATTAAAAATCGCTTTGTAAGCTTTTTTAATTTCATTTATATCTTCTCTATTATCTAATCTTCTTCTAAGACCAGTCAAATTAAGACCTCTAAGAACTGCACGATTACCTTCTGCTAAACAAAATGGAGGGATGTCTTGTGTTACAACTGAACCTCCTCCTACCATTGCGTAGCTTCCAATTTTACAAAATTGATGAATAGGTGTTAATCCACCAACTACAACTGCATCTCCACATTCTACGTGACCTGCTAAAGTTGCAACATTTGCAAATATACAATTATCACCAATTATACAATCGTGAGCGACATGTGTGTAACCCATAAATAGGTTATTGCTTCCTATTACTGTTTTACTACCTCCACCAATTGTTCCTGGATTAAATAGAGTGTATTCTCTAATTTTATTATTGTCTCCAATTATAAGTTCAACATCTTCACCTTGAAATTTTAAATCTTGAGGAATTGACCCAATTGTTGCATGAGAAAAAATTTCATTATTTTTTCCAATTGTTGTTTTACCTTCGATTAGGGAGTGAGAACCAATAGTTGTGCCATCATCAATTTTTACATTTTTACCAATAAATGTAAATGCACCAATAGTGATATTATCACCTAGTTGTGCACCATCTTCAATTATTGCTGTTTTGTGAATATTATTCATATTAAACCTAAATTTATTTATCTACAACCATTGCTTTTAATTCAGCTTCTGCAACTAACTTATCATCTACATAAGCTTTCCCATCTAATACAATTAAAGTACCTCTTAATTTTAAAACTTCAATTCTATATTCTAGTCTATCCCCAGGTTTAACTGGATTTCTAAATTTAGCTTTATCAATACTCATAAAGTAAATAACTTTATTTTTTAACTCTTCTGTTGATAAGTTATTGCTTTTTAATGCTAATACCCCACCAGCTTGTGCCATACCTTCAAGAATCATCACTCCTGGGTAAATAGGGTGCCCTGGAAAGTGTCCCATAAATGCAGGCTCACTTATAGAAATATTTTTAAATCCAGTGATACTCTTCCCTGGTTCCATATTAGTTATTCTATCAACTAATAAAAATGGGTATCTATGTGGTAAAATCTCTTGAATTTCCATAACGTCTAACATTCTTAATATCCTAATTTTGTATCTTTTTAATAGTCATACATTTTATCGAAAAAAAAATTAGTTTTGTATTATTTGAGCAACATTTTTTGAACTACCATTTTGTAAGTAATCTCTTAGCACTTTCGAATTATTTAAAAACTCTTTTTTATTCATATTTTTATATTCATCAAGCAAATTTTTACTTGTAACTTCTTCTTGGAAAAATTCTTTATGAATTGCATCTTTCCCCATTTTGTCAAAAAATATATTTGCAAGACCAATATATGGAAGTTTTACAAACATTCTTCCTATAAAATAATCAAATTTTTTAGCTATATAAGACATAACAAAAGGAGTTCCTATTAAGCTTGCTTCTAATGTCGCAGTTCCTGAGCAGATAAATCCAAATTCTGCATCTATTAAACTTTGATGTGCATCATTTGAGATGGTAAAATTACTTATGTCTCCATATGTTTTTTTTATATAATCTTGATCAAATTTTGAAGGAATAATTAAAATATGCTCTTTGTTTGGAATTTCTTTTATTATTTGTCTGAAAACAGGCATATGATTTATTATCTCTGTTTTTCTACTTCCTGGCATAAAAACTATTTTTTCTGTTTGTTCATAAGCGTGTTTAAATTCAGAAATTTCATCTAAAAGTGGATGACCTACATAACTTATCATATCTTTTTTTGAATACATTTCTTGTTCAAAAGGAATAATAGAGCAAAGTTTTGTGCAGTATTGTTGAAGTTTTTCAACTCTTTTTTTCTTCCATGCCCAAGCTTGAGGAAGTATATAGTAAATAATCTCTTTATTTGGATAAGTTTGTTTAAGTTTTTTTGCTAAAGGTAGATTAAATCCTGAGCTATCCATTAGTAAAACTTTGTCACAATCTTTTGCAAGTTCTACTAGTTCATCTCTTAATTTAAAAAAAAATCTTAATTTTTTCAAAGCATCAATAAAACCCATAATAGCAAGTGCAGTTAAATCATATAAAGGGTTTCCTAACTCTTTGTCAAATACTCCTACAAACTCAACATCATCATCTAGGTGTTTTTTCAACTCTTTTAAGTGAATATTTGAAGAAGTTTCAAGTGCACTTACTAATAATTTCATATAATTTCTTCCTTTACATCATCATATGTTATGGCATTTAATTCTATATCAAACTTACCTTCAAAAACTTCATCTAAGATGATAACAGCACTTAAATCATAAGGGTTATTTATGATTTTATCTCTTATTTTTAGTTCATCTTCAATTTTTAGTGGATTGAAAATAAGCTCTTTTGTATTATTATAAGAAGTTTTTGCAAGTGAGTTGAAAGTTTTAATGTCTAAAACTTTTACTTCATCTCTATTTAAATAGCAAATGCCATCTTTTTCGTATTCCACCCTTCCATTTGTCTTTGTTCTATTTATAGTTGAATAGTAAAGAAAATAAGATGGAACCAATTGTTTATTTATAGCAACTTTTCCATTAAATAAACGATAATTTAAAAATCTTTGTTTGATAATTTTGTATTTTTCACCTTTTTCTTCAAGTTCATTCCTTTTATTATAAAGTTCAAGTCTTTGTTCAATTGATTCTGGTAATACTTGATTTGAAATAGGATTAAACATCTCATCCATGACTTTTTTTTGAGCTTCTCTTTGAGGAGTTAAACCAAATAAACAACCACAATAATTTTGTCTATATAAAGAGTGCTCTTTTACAATTTGACCTTGAATTTGGGTACCATTTCCTGCTCTGTAATCTCTAAAAATAAACTCTAAACCTGTCTCTTCTTGCAGTTTTGCCCCAATTTTTTCAAGTTTTTCTTGGGATTTTTTAGGAGAAATTAGAAGTGTAGTTGTAAATTTATCATGTCCCAATTCGATAGCTTTTTTTACACTAGTTTCTAGTCTATCATCATAACAAACTGTACATCTATCTCCTTTTTCAGGAAGATGCTCCATCCCTTTTACTTTTTTTAACCATGTTTCAAGATTGTAAGGACCTTCAATAAGTTTAATTCCTAACTTTTTACATGAATACTCTACATCTAAATATCTTAATCTATATTCTCCATAAGGATGAATATTTGGATCATAAAAATATCCAACAAGCTCTTCATTTGGATACTCTTCTTGGATTCTTTCTAAAAAGTAGTGGCTATCTACTGAACAACAAATATGAACTAACAAAGCAAACCTTTAATCTTATTTTTTCGCAATTATAGTAAAATAATCCAAAACAAAAGGAAAAGCTATAAATAAATATATTTTTTTAATCATTACTTTACTTTTTAGTGCTTGTGCAGTAAAACAACCAGTTAAAAGTAGCAGTGCTACAATTCTTATAAAAACTCCAACTATGAGATTTTATGATACAGGTTTTATAAATAAATACAAAGACTATACACAAGTTCAGATTTTTACTGCTGGTAAAAGTATATTAAATCTAAAAATGTATAAAAATCAAATATGTAGTGATACTTTTAGTTGTCTAGATTATAAAAGTTTTAATAAACAATATTTAAGTAGTAGCTATGAAAATGGCTTTATCAAAAAACTTTTTGAAAAAGATGATAAGAATATCATCTTTAGAGATAGACAAAACAGTATTTTGATAAAAGTTAGAAAGAATTAGGTTATATATTTGAATGTAAACTAATAAGAAATTGTCCAACGTTACCACCACTAGAAGTAGTCAAAGAAAACCAAAGACTTAAAAATAAAGATAGTATTGTGATGATTTTCCACTTAGTTCTCCACCAACCTTTTCTTTTATTAAACTCTTTTATATATTTTTCACCTTTATCATCTTTTTGACATAATATTACGTCTGTTGTAAATGCTAAAATATATGTAACTGTTAGAACATAACCAAAGCTATCTTCAAATGTAGGTAAAAAAGAGTATTTAAATATATGATAAATTCCAATATAAAATAATACAAAAGTAAATTGGGCTAAGCCTGCACCTATTATTGTTCCATAACCTAAATTGGTATTTTCTAAGAGTTCATTTTTAAATTTCTGTTTATGCCATTCTAGAGGATCATTTATACCTTTATTGTTATAATACTGCCTTATTTTAGGTATTTTATATATGTATTTATAAATAAAGAATATTGGTTTTGCAATAAAGTTTGCAAACTTTATAGAAGCTCTATAAAAAAAGTAATATATTATATTGTAAAAATATTCTATTTTTTTCAATTTTCTTCCTTTAGTGGATAATTATTTATTATTGTACTTCCTTTGCTATCTTGAATAAACTTAATTCCTTCTTCTCCCACTTTTGAAAATATCCAACCTACAGCTCCTCCAATTAGAATAGAGCCTCCTAAAACAACTAAAATAGATGAAACAGGTAATGCTATTATACCAATCAAAATACTTGTAACTGTTCCACCTGCAAATCCTAAAGCAGTACTTCCTATTTGCTGCTCTGTTTGTTGTCCAAATCCATCTATATAACTTGATGTTTTTATTCCTCTTTTTTTTAGTTCTATTACATCTTTTTCTTGTGCAGAATTTATTTGATAAGCACCTATTACTAAACTTATACCAAAAGTACCTTTACTAAGTCCATTAGCCCACTTAGACATGCTATAAGTTTTTACAGGTCCATTTCCTTTCCATCCACTTTCATAATACTTTATATGTATGCCTTTTGAATTTGTTAATGCAAAGCTTCCTTTTTTATATTTCATACCTTCTACTAATCCACCTAAGCCATTATTTATATTACCAAATGCACTTGCGATTTCATTTTGTGTAGTACTTGCTACATTTTGTCCTTCAATGTCTTGAAAGATTATATCATTACCTTGCTTTTTTGCTGTAAGTTTTGCTTCTATTTTACCTGTTGAGGCATTTGTAATATATGCACTTTTTATATATGTTTGATAGTGAGATAATCCAATAGTATTCATATCATCAACTTCTAGTGAAGATTGATAATTGTCTTTTTTTATTTCACCTTTTAAAATAAGTTTTTCTCTTTTTATATCATGACCTAATTTTGGCATAAATTTATTTATAAGACTTTTATAATCCTCTATATTTTTAGGACGTAAAGTTATTGGAGTTATTGATTGACCATTTTCATCAAATGTTACATCAAATTCATTTATTTCTTGTTCTTCTTTTAGAAAGTTAAAGTTTGAATTATTTGCAAGAATTTTTATTTTAGCTTTTGAACCTTTGGTTCCTTGTGCTATAACATTTACTTTAGTTCCTAAAGGAATAAAAGTATTATTAAGTTTAATACTATTTATCTCTTCTTGATTTATATTATGAATAAGAATAGTTTGTTCTGGATATATAATATTTGCATTTACAAGCTTATTTATTGATACAAGTTCTTCTACGGTTGTATTATATTTTTGGGCAATTAAAGAAAGATTCTCACCTTCTTTTACTTCATGAATAATTGGCTTAGAAGGTTGATTATAAGAAAAATAAAGAGCTGTTATTTTTTCTTCAATTACTTCAATCCAAACTTCTTTTTCATACTCTCTTGTTATCTCTCCATCATCATCTGCATCAATCCATCCAGATACACATTTAACTTTTGAAGAGTCTATTTTTAACTCATCTGCTAAGCCTAAGATTGTAAAGTTTTTCTCTACTTTTGTATCTTTTTGTACTTTTTCTTCATACGCTTTTTGTGCTAATACTTTTTTATTTTTATCATAAAGTTTTAAAATTACTTTTACTTCTTGTCCTATTTTCACATTTACTGTTTTTGCTGTTAGTTTTATCTTATCATCTAGTTTTTTAGTTATCATCTTCAAATCCTAAACTGCTTATATATTTCCCTTTTTCATCATATGTAAGCCTTGTATTAGCACCATCTTGAATTTTTCCATCAATATATGCTAAGAAGTTAATTTCATAAACTTTTTCTTCTTTTAGATTATGAATAATTGTCTCTTTTCCATTATAAATATCTTTTGGTGTATCTTCAATTTGCCATCTAATTTGTGCTAACTCTTCTTGCCTTGGCTCTTCTACATTTAATACAGCTATACATTCACCTTCTTCTTGTGATACATGAGAACTAACTATATCTTCAACTTCTAAATATCTTGCAAGTTGTGTTTGTGTATAACCCTCTTCTTCACTATTACTTACAAAACAGTGTGCATGTCCTACTTTAAAGATATTTTCTTCTTCTAAAGTAACACTCATTTTTAATTTATTAATAGTGATATTATCATTTGTTGGATTATCTGTTAAAATATCTTTGTCTGCTTCATCATTGTTTTTAATAAAATACCATTGTAATTGAGCTTCTTGAGTAGGAGTTAAATCAGTAGTTTTACTCCAAACACCATTATAAAACTTCTCAACAATAGCTTCATACTCTAAAACTTGTGTTATATCATCTTGTTTTGTAATTGTAGGAACTAGTTCAACTACTCTTACTTTTTCATATAGTGGTTTAGGTATCTCTATTTTTACTACATCTTTTGCACTTACTCCACCATTAGCACTATTATCTACAAAGTTTGAAGTATTAAAGTGAATACCACTTGCATCTACTGTTAGGATATTACTTCCACATTTAAAGCTTATGCCATTTGCTCCATCAAATAAGCAGTTATCTGATGCTTGTACTTTCAAATCATTTGTATTTAGATGAAAGCCATCTTCTATATCAACTCTTAGTTCTTTTCCTATTTTTACAAATAGATTTTGTAAGAATTTATCTGTTACATCTTTTTGAATATATGTATGCAAGATATTTTTGATTCTAAGTTCTACATCTCTTTCTAAATATGTCTTTTCATCTTGTTTTATAAGCGTTTCTAGGTTTTGTTTATAGTGTTTTTCACAATCATTTTTAACAGTAGTAATAGATTCTTTCTCAACAGTTAAAATTTTATTTGCTTTTATACTCTTTCTTTCTTCTTCTCCTACTGTTATAATCGAGTCTTTTTGGATTGTCTCTT
>NZ_PDKC01000027.1 GCF_004116495.1 Arcobacter sp. CECT 8985
GAGTTACCATCTTATACTATAAAAAGTTTAGAAAAATTAGATATTGATGTATTAAAAATAAACAACAATTTTTATATATCAACAGATATAAAAAAAGCTGATTTAGATTTGGTAAAGAGTAAAGATTTTATATATGTGCTAAGCTTTTCTATGCTTTTTGAAAAATCACTACAAGATAGTAAAAATAATCTTCTTTTATTAGGAAGTATAACTTTATTTATAATATTTATAATTTTATATATTGTTACAAAAAAAAGATTTTTTAATGCAGTTAATTTTATTTTATTTCCAATATCAATTATTCTTTATTACTCATATTTTGTAGAATTTAATATTTTACATATTTTTATGATTTTTATAATCTTAGCTTTGAGCATTGATTATGGTATCTACTTTTCAAAAGATGCAACTTTACAAACGAATAAAGCAATTGCATACTCTCTTCTTAGTACATTTGCTGGATTTGGAGTTTTAATATTTAGTCAAATAAACTCTTTAAAATCCATTGGAATGGTAACTACAATCGCAGTTATTAGTATAACTATATTATTAATATTTTCAAAAAGGTATAAAAATGAAACTAATCGTTCATAATGATGATTTAACAATAGATGAATTTTCTTTAAATAAAAAAGATTTATTTGATAAAAAGCTAACTAATCATGTTAGTTATATAAGCTCTGAAAAAAAAGCAGAGAATGCAATAAATATGATAAAAGCATATCATAGTAATGCAAAATCAATAGTTTTTGACCATACAAATAAAATAATAACAAAAAAACTAGAAAATTTAAATATTCCAAAATTTGAATCATCTTTTGAACATATAACTATCTTTGATGATAAAGATTTTTCTATGATGTATTTTACTAGTGGAAGTACAGGAGAACCAACAGGTGCTTTAAAAACAAAAGAACATTTAGAAAGTGAAATTAGAATATTAACAAAAATGTTAAAAGATTATAATATTAAAAAAGTTATTGTTACTGTACCATTTATTCATATTTATGGAACACTATTTGGACTTATTTATCCATTATTAAATGACCTTGATATTGTGCTTAAAGAGCACTTTTTACCTAATGATTTATTAAATATAATAGAAGAGAACTCTTTAATAATTACAACTCCTCTTTATATAAAAGCTTTAAATCAAATAAGCGCTTCAAAAGATTTAAAAGATTCACTATTTGTTAGCTCAACTGGACCTTTGGATAAACAAAATGCAAAAGAGTTTGCTACAAAATTCAATACAAAAGTAATGCACATATTTGGTTCTACTGAAACAGGTGGAATTTCATATAAATTTAATGATGAAGAGTTATGGACACCATATGAAAAAGTAGAGATATCAACAAATAAAGAAAGTGAACTAAAAATAAAATCACCTTTTGTTTCTACAACAATTTTTGAAAAAGATTTTAAAGATATTAATGGAGAAATTCAAACATTTGATTATGTAGAAATTCAAAAAGACAATAGGTTTAAACTTATAGGAAGAAGTTCTCAAATACTTAAAATTGCAGGAAAAAGATATTCAACAATTCAGATTGAACAAATTTTAGAAGAACATAAAGATATTCAAAAAGCACTCGTATTTGTAAATAACTCAAATAATGAGTTTAAAGATGAAATATTAGATATTACTTTAGAAACAAAAAAAGATTTCACATCAAAAGATATAAAACTATTTTTAAAGAAAAATCTATCAAATTTAAAATTTTCTATTAAACTAAAATTAGTAGATAAAATACCAACATCAACTATTGGTAAAAAATTGAAAATAATATAACTTTTGTTATACTTTCAAAAAAAGATGGTAAATGTCAATAGAGATAAAAAATCTAACTAAAACTTATAAAAAGCACTTAATACTTGATAATTTAAATTTAAGTATACAAAAAGGTAGTATTTTCGGATTATTAGGACCAAATGGTGCAGGGAAAACTACTTTAGTATCAATTTTAAATTTTTTAATTAATAAGAATAGTGGTCAAATTAATATTGAAGGTTTTGATTTAGATAAACATGGGGAAAATATAAAATCAATTAGTAGTTATGTTCCTCAAACTTATGCTTTTTATCCTAAACTTACTACATATGAAAATTTAGAATTTTTTGGTGCACTTTATGGACTAAAATCTAATAAATTAAAAGAAAGAATTGATTATTGCATCAATGCAACCTCATTAGAAAAATATATTAATCGTCAAGCATATACTTATTCAGGTGGCTTAAAAAGAAGACTAAATATTGCTATTGGTTTATTAAATGATCCTAAAATTTTATATTTAGATGAACCAACAGTAGGAATTGACCCTCAATCAAGAAAATATATTTTAAATGTAATAAAAAATATTAATAAAAAGAAAAAAACAACAATAATTTATACTTCCCATTATATGGAAGAAGTAGAGTTTTTATGTGATGAAATTGCTATCTTAGATAAAGGTAAAATAATTTTACAAGATAAAAAAGATGATTTAATTAACAAAAATTCAAAAATAACAATTAAATTTGATGATGAAACAACAACTGAAATAGACATAAAAAATGATTATAATAAATTTACTGAATATATAAAATCACTTGAAAATAGAAATATCAAAAATATAGATTTTGGATATAAAAATTTAGAAGAGATGTTTTTAAATTTAACAAAACAGGATTTAAGAGACTAATGTTTAAATATTTACTAAAAAAAGAATTTACACTAATCTTAAGAGATATTCATGCCCTTTTAGTTCTTTTTATTATGCCAACACTTTTTATACTAATAATGTCTTTAGCTTTAAAAAATAGCTATTCAAACACAATTGATGTAAAGTTAAAAGTCGCAATATTATCAAATAAAAATAGTAGTAGTATTAAAACTTTAATAAAAGATATAAATAAAAATAGTTTTTTTAAAGCTACATATATTAATACAAATGATGATAATAAATCACTTTTATATAAAAAAAACTTTGATTTTTTAATAAATATAGAAAGCAATTATATTTTAAAAGTTAAATCAGCAAAACAGGATTTTAAAATTCATTTATATTCAAAGCCAGATACACAACAACAAAAGATTTCATTAATAAAAAGTATTATTGTATCTTCTATAAAAACAACTGTATTAAAGCAATTATTAAAAGTACAAAAAATTGAATCTAAATCTATGAATGATTTAAATAGTTTTATTCAAAATAATATTGTTTATAAAAATAAAAAAATTGATCTAAAACCAACTTCAGTTCAGCAAAGTGTTCCTGCTTGGTTAGTTTTTTCAATGTTTTTTATTCTTATTCCAATATCAAATACTTTTATTAATGAAAAAAATTTTGGAACAATAAATAGAATAAGAAGTATAAATGTCTCATTTTTACCAATTTTAATTAGCAAAATCTTTCCTTATTATATTATAAATCAAATACAAGTAATTTTTATGATTTTAGTTGGTATATATATAGTACCAATGTTAGGTGGAGATAAATTAGTAATTTTAGGTAACTATTTAATGATTTTTATTGTATCAAGTGTAGTTAGTCTTACATCAATATCTTTTGCACTATTAATTGCAAATATAAGTAAAACTACAGAAGAAGCAACTACTTATGGTGGTGTTTCAAATATAATTTTAGCCGCACTTGGTGGAATAATGGTACCTAAATTTGTCATGCCTTTATTTATGCAAGAGGCAACAGAGTATTCACCTATGGCATGGGGTTTGCAAAGTTTTTTAGAAGTTTTTGTAAGAGGTGGTAATTTTAATGATATTTCTACTTACATATATAAAATGATAATTTTTGCTATAATTTGTCTATTAATTGCATATTTCTTATTAAAAAAAAGGAGTTAAATGATAGGATCTAAAGATAATAACTTAAAAATTGAACTTAAAAAACTTATAGTTGAAGAGTGCGATAAAGATATAGAACCTAATGATATAAAAGATGATGAAATACTATTTGGAAGTAGTTCTTCTTTAGAATTAGACTCTATGGATGCTTTACAAATTTCAATGGCTTTACATAAAAAATATGGTGTTGATACAAATGATAGTAAAAAACTAAGAAAAATTATGGAGTCAATTAATACATTGGCAGACTACGTGCAACCGGAGTAAATTTGAGTTATATTATTGGAAGTTCATTAGTTTGTAATCTTGGAGATAATTTTCAAGATATTACAAATAATTTAATATCTATTAATCAAGACAATTATTTAAAAAGAATAAAAAATATTTTTAAAGATAAACTATATTATCCAATAAATAATGATTATGAGACAAAAAAAGACAAGTATGAACAAATATTAAAAAAAATAGTATTTGATGCCATAAAAGAGGCTGGTCTTACAAAAGATCAACAAAAAGAGTTACATATTTTTATTGGTTCTACTTCTATGGATATTGCTACAAATGAAGAATATTGTAATAATTTTATAAACAATAAATCTAGTATAAAATATAAAGAGATTGGTAATGGCCCCATTGGAACATATATTGAAGATTTAATAGATTCAAAATATAAAGCAACACTTTTTGCAACAGCATGCACATCTGCAACAAATGCACTTTCTTATGCTTCACGACTTATAGAGCAAAAACAGATTAAAAGAGCATTGGTAATAGGACTTGAACTATTTAATAAATCTACTTTTGGAGGCTTTTCATCATTAATGTTACTTTCTAAAAAAGGTATTTATAGACCTTTTGATATTAATAGTGATGGAATAATTTTAGGAGAAGGTTGTTCTGCAATTATTATTGATGAGAATAAAAAAAATAAAAATGATTTTAAATATATTAGTTCATCGAATATCTGTGACAACTATTCTGAAACAACAAGTGATCCAACAGGTATTCCTATTTTTAACACTTTAGATTCAACTTTAGAAAAAGCAAACTTAGGACTAAAAGATATTGACTGTATAAAAGCTCATGCAACAGGAAGTGAAAATAATAACTTATCAGAAGCAAGAGCAATTAAACTTCTTTTTGATAAATATAAAACAACTACAAGAGTTACATCTTTAAAACCTTTAATTGGTCATACTCTTGGAGCATGTGGAACAAATGAAATTGTATTAATGTTATATGCATTAAAAAAAGGTTTTTTACCTGCAACATTTGGATTTGAAACGCCTGCTGAAGATGTTAAATTTACTCCAATTTTGGAAAATGAAAAGTTCAATAATAAAGCAACAATTTTATTTAATTATGTGGCTTTTGGTGGGAATAATAGTTCAATTATTCTTTCAAATAAGGATTAGTTATGTATATTCACGCATCAGCAAAGATATTAAATGAAAAAAAAGACATCAAGGAGTATAGAGCTCTATTAAAACAGATTTCATCAATTAATCTAAGAAGATCTAGTAAATTTAATATTTTATCTGTTTATGGTGCTTTACTTTGCATGAAAAATATTAATACTCTTGGAAATAGTGGAATATATATTTCTACTGAAAATGGACCTATTACAGATGTATGCAAAGTGATTGATACAGTAAATGAAAAAGATTTTATTATTATGCCTTTTGATTTTTTGAATATTAATGTTAATAATGTTAGTTTTTATGTTGCAAAAGCTTTAAATTTCAATGGTAAAAATATGGTTTTGATGAATGAAACTTTAGGATTTGAAAAAACTTTACAACTTGCAAAATTTGATCTTGATACAAATGATATAAATGAGGCATTAATTGGAGCTGTTGATGAATCTGTTGAAAATATTCATAACTACTGTTCGTATATTGAAAATCCTTTAAATAAAGAGATAAAAGAGGGAAGTTGCTGGATATATACAAATAAACAAAAAGAAAATAACCTAGGAAAAATTGAATATATAAAAGAGTTTTATTCTGTTAAAGAACTTATTGAAAATATTAGTTTTGATACAGATTCTATTTCATTAAATAGCTTTGCATATTTAGATAAAAATCTTTCTGAAATCATAAAAAATAAAAATATTGTATTATCAAATATATATTATGGATGTGAAGGAGTATTAAATATATTAAAAATTATAAAAAATAAAAAAGATACTATTCATATAGCAAAAGATAAAAATAATAAAGTAATAGTAATAAAAGTTTTATTTGAAGACTAAAGTAATATTACTTTAGCTTCAATAATAATTTAGCAGCTTCTTTTTCATAATTTGAAGCTTCGATTAATTTATTTGCAACCTTAGACGCATCAAATTTCTGTGGTTTTTTACTTGATTCTACACATAATAAGGCAAATTCTCTTAAAGTATTTCCAGATTTTACAAATAATTCGGATGATTCTTTTAATATATCTTCATCAATCTCATATTTTATAGATTCTTTCAAAAATGCAGCATATAAGAAACGGAAACCTCCACCTCCAGTTCCTATTTCTTCTTGCATTCTTACAATGTGCGTTAAAAAATTTTTAATATATCGTTCATTATTGTATACATTTAAAGATTTTATCTTTTTTGCAAGTTTAGTCATCCCTTTTATTCCAGCATAAGGGAAAGGAGTCAATAAAGATTTTGCATTTTTTATGATTGCTTTTTTTATGATTTTTGCAAAATCAATATTTGTAGGAATATTTGTAGGATAATATAAAAAACCTTTTGGGGCAAAAATACCCTTTGCAAATCTAGCTTTATTTAAATCTTTCTCTTCACACTCAACTAAATGTTCAAAAACAGGATCAGAAATATAATATTTTGTACCCTCCTTTTTAAAAACAAGTAAATTATGTGCATTAAAATGAAATCTCATATCTTTAGGGAAATAAGGTAAATAAAAAACTGAAGTTTGTAATCCAACTAGTTGATTTTTATCTAAAAGCCTTTCTAATTCTTTATTTGCATCTTTTTCATTTTTAAAACTCATCTTTACCATTTTTATATCTAATACTTTAGATATTCTATTTATTATATTTTTTGGTAATTGTCTATAAGCAATTAAAGGCATATTACTAATTTTTGCAATAGGTAAATATACAAATGATAAAGAACTAGTAATTCCAAAAGCCATTGGTTCTGATAATTTTAAGCCATAACTAGTAAGAAGAGTTGAAATTACACCACTTTCACAATGTGCAAATTGAGAATGTTCAAACTCTTTAATCATACTTTTAACCCCTTTAGCTCTTCAATTGTTATATTAAGTGCAATTGCATATTTATTTAATAATTTATCATTTAACTTTTGAAATTTTTTCATTTTTAAATGTCTTTTAACTCTAAAAGAGAATATTCCCATTACACTTGCCAATGTGGAGATATCCATTCTATTTTTATACATAAAATATTCAATTGGCGAACTTAATTTATTTTCTAAACTCTCTTTTGCTAATAATTCAAACTCTTCAACTGCAGTTTGTGTAGCAAACTCTTCTACACTACTTCCATAATTTTCTGTATGAAATCCTTCTTCATCGGCAACATACATTACTTTTTGTTGTCCTTCAAGAATTTTATTCTCTTCTTTTGGAATATTAATTTTTTCCATTAAACAACTTCTAAATACATAAATGAAGTTGAAAATCTCCCACTTTCTGGAATATAGCAAAGTATCTTGTCAGACTTTTTCAATCTATTTGAATTAAATAACTCTTCAAGTATTATATAAATAGAAGCACTTCCTGTGTTTCCAAATTCTGTTAAATTAGTGAACCATTTTTCATATGGAATTTCAAAATTAGCTTGTTTCATACCTTCATATACTTTATTTCTAAAAAATGTAGAGGAATAGTGAGGTAAAAAGTAATCAACATCATCTACACTTATTCCTCTTTTTTTAATTACATCACTTAAAGGTTTTGTAACTGTATATTCAATTATATTTTCATTTAATAATTTTACATTTTGTTTTACAGAAAGAAGAGATTTATTCATCACTTCTTCTTGCTCAAATGCTCTCCAAGAAGTAACATTATTATTTTCGTCAACTTCACATCCACTATACATACAAATTGGCATTTCACCTGCATAAGATAAAATATCAATCCATTTTACTTCTAAAGATAATTTATTTTCATTTGGTTTATTTTCTAAAAGCATTGCTCCTGCACCATCTGAAAGCATCCATCTTAAAAAATCTTTTTCAAACTCAATTCCAGGCTTTTTTTCTAAATCTTTATAATCAGACTCTTTTTTAAAATTATTAGAGTTTAAAATCATTGATGAAGTTTCTGATCCAGTTGACACACCATTTGATAATTCACCTGACTTAATTCCATAGTATATATATTTTAATGCATTTATTCCACTTAAACAAATTCCAGAAGTACTAATTGTCTCAATTTTATTTATTCCTAATTCTCCTTGAACCATTAAAGTATGTCCAGGCATTAATTGATCAGGAGAAGTAGTTCCACAAGATAATGCTTCAATTTTATCTATAGAAAAATTATCATTTTGTAATTTTTTAATTGCATTTGCAGTTATCTGTGCATTTGTAAATAATGGTTTTAATGTATGTTTCTCTAAAACATAAAATCTTCTTTTTATTCCATTACTTTTTAAAACAATATTTTTTGCTTTAGATTTTTTGCCACCGATATAGCCTAAATAATCCTCTATCTCATCATTTAATACAGGTTCATTTGGCATAAACTTTTGTACATTATTTATATATACTTTACTCATCTTATAAAAATTCCTTCATTCTATAGTCACCATTACCAGATGGTAACTCATAAAACTCTTTTTGCTTTAAAACTTTTTGTTTATCTATTTTTCTTAATATCGTTTGAATTAACATATTTAAAGGAACAATTGTCAAAATAATCAATAATAAAAACACCACATATAACATTACAACTGGTCTTCTTTTTTTACTTCCGAAAGGACCGATTTTTCTTATTAATCCACCCCAAATTTTAAAACTTTTTGTCGCAATTTTTTCGCTTTTTATCAATTTCACATCTACATTAACTGCTCTTAATCCATCACAAATTGGTCTATTATTTTTTTCTTTATTATTTTGTAATGCATATTTTATTGCATTCCCAAATCTTTTTGCATCTTCTATTTCTCTATTTGAGATTCCTGCTTTTGGGAATAAATTCCATAAACTATCTTTTTTACCTGTTAACATCCATCTAGGAGTTGTAACAAATGTAGAAAAAGAGTCTCCTTGATCAATCAAAACGATATTATCAATTAATATTGCATTTAATTGTTTTAACATTCCTTTTACTTTTTCTTGTGCCATTATCCACATATTTCTACAACCAATTAATGTTATTACTGGTTTATTACGTAATTTTCTTTTTGCATAATCACTTTTCAAAAAAGCTGTTATTGGTAAGGAAGGAGATAAAAACCAAACTTGATAAGGTAAAATAACTAAATCATAATCATTTTCATCATCTTCTATTGGTAATATTTCTGGGGGGTCTAAGTAGACAGATTCAGGAAAGGTATCCATAAATGTCATAAAATCCCAAGGAAAAGGATAAGGATTTACAGGTTGAATATTTTTTACTACAACCTCAACATCTTTATCTTTTTTCAAAGGACTTATAACACTTTGTGTTAATCTATCTAATTGCCCAGTTTGTGAATAGGATATAACTAATACTTTTTTATTCAAATTATCTCTTTTGCATTATAAAATACTATATTATACCAAATTTTCATTAAACTAGTAGCTAGCTATTTGTATGATAAATCTATCAAATAACTCACTATTATTTATCTAATATTGTTAGTTCATAATTAATATTTCTTTGTAAATAAGCCACCCATTTATTATAGTTTGGATGAATTGTATTTTTTGCTGGATCATAATCCATATTTTTACTATCTCTATATGAAATTTTATAACCTTTTGAATTATATGCAATATTTACTGCAACATAATGTTTTCCTCTTACAGTAATATCCGCAACAATTAGACCTGATTTAATTTTTTTTGTTCTCCAACCTTTTCTAATTGCACCTTTTTTAATAGCATTTTCAACTTTTGATAGAGATAGACTTTTAGAAGTAAATCCACTATTGTCAACATTTTGAACTAAAGCTGTTCCACAACCAGTCACCATTAGCATAATAGCTAAAAGTAATCCTAACAAACTAAATGTTTTTTTCACATTATTCTCCTATCTTTTAATGTTATCAATTTTATCAATTATTAATTTACATATTTATTAATATATTTATATCTCAACTGAAATTGTAATATATGGATTATATAGTACATTTGCTCCTGATTGTATCTTTACATTTCTTCTTTGTGTATAATCTACTAAGTAATTTCCTGAAAACTCTACTGAGAATTTAGCACATAATTGAGAAGCTTTAAATATTACATCTTCTGGTAAAGTTTTTTTACTATTTTGAACTATAACATGACATGAACTTCTATCTTTTAGATGAAACCAAAAATCACTTGCTTTTGAATTTTTTAATAAATATATATTTTCTCTTTCATTTCTTCCTAACATTATTCTATATCCATTATAGAAAAATAATTCGAAGTGTTGTTGTTTTGAAGTTTTCGTCTGATTTTTTTGTTTTTTAGGAACTAAAAATTCCACTTCATCTATTGATGATGATTTTTCAATATTTTTAATCATTCTTGTTAAAAAGTCATATTTTTCTTCTAGATTTTTCTTTTCAATAATTACATTTATCGATTTTTGTTTTACTCTTTTTGCTTTCTTAAATAATTCATTTGCATATGTTGAAGCACTTAAATCTTGTTTTAATTCTATTTTTACTTCATTCCCATCATAATCGTAAGCTTCTAGTATTTTTTGATATGGTTTAATATTATGTAAATTCCCTAAAATTATATTTGCATCATTATATAATTTTTCAGACTCTTTTTCTAAGTACTCTTTTTTTGGCAATTTATCAATAAGATTTTTTAATTTATTAACTTTTTTATTTAAAACTTGAAGCTTTTGTTTTTTTAGATTTTGTAAATTTTTTTGTTCTTTTTGCTCATAAATTTTATATAAATAATCTTCAATATCTTCAACGCTATCTTCTTTAAACACAAAATCTTGTTTTGGAATTTCATCAAGTTTATGTCCTACTTTTACAACTCTACTTGAAGAGAATTCATCAACATGTCTTAATGCTTCAAGAACTACTCTATTTTCATCTAATATGATAATATTTGTATGTTTACCTGTAAATTCTAATTGTAAGATTGTTGTTAGTTTTTTATAAGAAGAAGAGGAGTTTACTTTTATATTAATAACTTTATCCTCATTATATATATATACATCTTCTACTTTTGAATTAATAAATCTTTTTTGTAATAAAACATCAAAAGGAGCATTAAAATCTTTTTTAATATTTGCTCTACTATTTTTTTTATAAGAGGTACTTTGTCCTTTTGTCATATCAAAATATATATATTGAGCATTGTTATACTCTATTAAAATTGTATTATTATCAATTCTTTTAACTAATTTTATATTTTTTAAATTATCTTTTAGATAATTAACTAATTGCTTTATTATATAGTATTTCACGGCTAATCACTTTTTGTATTTTATATTTTATTTTAAAGAGAGTCTATCATAATTAAAAATTACGTTTTCTGCAATATCCATCATTTTTATATTAATCTTTTTGAATTCATCATTTTTTACTTCAAGTAAAAGCTTGTCATACATATTTGAATAAGGGAACAATGTAAAATATATAAACTCTTTTGAGTTTTTCTCTTTATCTAATTCTTTAAACCAAACAGCTAAAAGTGCAAGATATAACATAGCAGGGTTAAATGTAGAGTCTTTTGCAAGATAGTTTGAAATTTCACTATTAATATAATTATAACTTCTTAAAACAGCTTTAATTCTATAATGGTTTTTATTATTAATGTAATGTTCATTTTCAAATGTAACTGTTTTTATTTGTTTTAATATATCTTCACTTATAGATGTTATATATTTATCTATATGTGTTGGAACATCAAAAAGTTTCGCTTCATTATCTTTATAAGATAAAATCAAATCTTTGCAAAACAGTAGTAAAGCTTCAGTTTTTATTTTAGATAAATTTAAAATCATTCTTTATTTTACCCAAACTTTATTAATAAATTGTTATTAAGATTAAATTTAAGTGCAATTGCGCTAAAATGTAATAAATCTATAGTATTGCGATGAAATACTTGCAAAATTTTATAAAATAAAGGAAATTATTGGAACCTATTGGTGTATTAAGTGAAGGTAAAATATATGACCTTCAGACTGCGGAAGCTTTAAATATAACTGGTGAGGAAATCAAAAGTGATAATTCTGCTGAATCTTTAGAGATTCTAAGACACTCTTGTGCTCACTTAATGGCTCAAGCTATTAAACAGTTATATCCAGAAGCAAAATTCTTTGTTGGTCCTGTCGTAAAAGAAGGATTTTATTACGATTTTAAAGTCGATTCAAAGATATCAGAAGAAGATTTGACGACAATCGAAAAGAAAATGAAAGAGCTAGCAAATGCTAAGCTACCAATTCAAAGATATGAAACGACCAAAGAAGAGATCCTAAAAAAATTCCAAAATGATGAATTAAAACAAGCTGTATTAAAAAATATCACAGATGATACTTTAACTATATATAAACAAGGAGATTTTGAAGACTTATGTAGAGGTCCTCATGTTCCAAATACTAGAATGATTAGATACTTCAAACTAACAAGAATAGCTGGAGCTTATCTTGGTGGTAATGAAGAAAATGAGATGATTACTAGAATATATGGTATTGCATTTTTTGATAAAAAAGAGCTAAATGATTATACAAGAATGCTTGAAGAAGCTAAAAAAAGAGATCATAGAAAATTAGGAACTCAATTAGAACTATTTACATTTAACGATGATGTTGGTGCTGGACTTCCTATGTGGTTGCCTAATGGTTCAAGATTAAGAAGTAAATTAGAAAAATTACTTTATAAAGCACATAGAGTTAGGGGTTATGAACCTGTACGTGGTCCAGAAATTCTTAAAGCTAATATGTGGAAAATATCTGGCCACTATGATAACTATAAAGAAAATATGTATTTTACTGAAATTGATGAACAAGAATATGGAATTAAACCTATGAACTGTGTAGGTCATATTCAAATATTTAAAAATGATTTAGTATCATATAAAGATTTACCAAAAAAATTATTTGAATATGGTGTTGTTCATAGACATGAGATGAGTGGAGCAATGCATGGATTATTTAGAGTAAGAGAATTTACTCAAGATGATGCACATATTTTTTGTACTCAAGATCAAGTTAAAGATGTTATTATTGATGTATTAGAGTTTGTTGATTCATTAATGAAACTATTTGATTTCAAATATGAGATGGAAGTATCAACTAAGCCTAAAAAAGCAATTGGTGATGATACATTCTGGGAGAAAACAACTAAAGGAATCATGGATGCACTTGATTCTGAAGGTCTACATTACGGTATTGATGAAGGTGGAGGAGCATTTTATGGTCCAAAAATTGACATCAAAATTTTAGATGCTATTGGTAGAAAATGGCAATGTGGTACGGTTCAAGTTGATATGAACTTACCAAGTAGATTTAATGTAGAATATATTAACGATAAAGGTGAAAAAGAACAACCTGTGATGATTCATAGAGCCATTTTAGGTTCTTTTGAAAGATTTATTGGTATTCTTACAGAGCATTGTGCTGGAGAGTTTCCATTTGTTATTGCACCAACTGAAGTTATATTTGTACCTATTGCAGATACTCACGTTGAGTATGCAAAACAACTTCAAAAAGAACTTTTATATAAAGAGATTGATTCAAAAATCTTTAGTATGAATGAAAGTTTAAACAAAAGAATCAGAATGGCTGAAAAGCAAAGAGTTCCGATGATTGTTGTACTGGGAGATGAAGAGGTTCAAAACAACTCAATAGCATTAAGAGACAGAAGAAAGAGAGAGCAGTCAAACATGTCAAAAGAGGAGTTTATTTCAATGTTAGAAGAAATCAAAAAAGGATGTGAAATTTGAGTCGAAACAATAAAAAAGACGAAGTTCTAATGAACGAAGACATTAAAGTAAAAGAGGTTAGATGTACATCTGATGATGGAACTAATTATGGTATTATTTCTACAAAAGATGCACTAGCTGCAGCAGAAGAACAAGGGCTAGACTTAGTATTAATTGCAGCAACAGCAAAACCACCTGTTGTTAAAATTATGGATTATGGTAAATTTAAATACCAAGAAGAAAAAAAGAAAAAAGAAGCTAAGAAAAAACAGAAAGTTATTGTTGTAAAAGAAGTAAAATTTTCTGTTAAAATTGCAGAAAATGATATTAACTATAAAGTTAAACATGCAATTGAATTCTTAGAAAAAGGTTACCATGTAAAATGTAGAGTATTTCTAAAAGGTAGAGAAATGGCTCATCCAGAAGCGGGAGTTGAAGTACTTGAAAAAATATGGCCAATGCTTGAAGACTATGGAGTTAGAGAAGCTGAACCTAAACAAGAAGGAAGATTTGTAAATATGCAAGTTTTTCCTAAAAAAGAAGAAAAAAAATAACTACATTATAAATAGAGAAGATTAAATATTTCTTCTCTATTCTACTCACTTAATAATAACTTAAGCTTTTTTTAAGTAAAATCACTCACTTTTTCATATTATGAAAATGCAAATTTAAAGAAAGGATTCCACAATGCCAAAGATGAAATCTAATAGTGGAGCTTTAAAGAGATTTAAAGTGAAAAAAAATGGTTCTATCAAAAGAGGATCAGCTTTTAGAAGCCATATCTTAACTAAAAAGAGCCAAAAAAGAAAAAGAAACCTAAGAGGTCCACAAACTGTTGCATCTGTAGATAATGCAAGAGTTAAAAAAATGTTAAACCAAGCGTAATTTTTAATAAAATTACTTAGTCCCTCCACAATACGGTGGACAAGTTCGATTAAAGTAATCGACACCTAATTAAAAAATGGTAAAGAAAGGAAAAATATGCCTAGAGTTAAAACTGGTATAGTTAGAAGAAGAAGACACAAAAAAGTATTAAAACAAGCTAAAGGTTTTTTTAGTGGTAGAAGAAAACACTTTAGAAAAGCTAAAGAGCAGTTAGAGCATTCATTAGTATATGCTTATAGAGATAGAAGACAAAAGAAAAGAGATATTAGAAAACTTTGGATCATTAGAATCAACGCTGCTTGTAGACTAAATGATATTAACTATTCAAGATTCATGAATGGATTAAAATTAGCTAATATTGAATTAGACAGAAAAATCTTAGCAGATATGGCTATGAACGATGCAGAAGCATTCGCATCATTAGTTGTAAAAGCAAAAGAAGCACTTGCAGCATAATTAAATTTGCAAAATATATAAAAAAGGTAAATAAGTTTTCTTATTTACCTTTTTTTATGCCTTATTAATTAAAGTTAAGGCTTTTTTATAATCTTCTGGTTTATTCAAATTTATAAACTCATCATCATTAAAAAAATCAATAATCTTTGTATTTAAATTATTTAATAAATATCCTACTTTATGAAAATCATCATCTAACATCTTTTTAGTTAAAGAAATTATATTACTTGAAAAAACTCCACATAAACTGTGTGTTCTTTCAGTTCTAGGCACTGTTACATCAAATCCAATAGATTGATCAATCAAACTTTTTATTGATGAGATTTGCACTAATGGCGTATCTACAGTAATAATAAATATTTTATCATCTTCTAATTTATTAAATATTGTATTAAGTCCAACAATTGGAGAGTATATATCATTTTCTTCAATTATTAAATCAGCTTCAAAATCAAATTTATTATTTTTACAAGATAAATATATTTTCTTAAAATATGGCTTCAAACGATTGTATTGATATTTTGCTAAAGAAGTTTCATTTGCAAATGGAAGAAGAGATTTATCTTCTTTCATTCTTGAGCTTTTTCCACCACATAAAATTACACAAGGCAGATCAAATTGTGGTTTCATAATTATAATGAGTTAGGATCAGTAATATATCCAGAAATTGCACTTGCTGCAGCAACTGCACTATTTGCTAGATAAATTTTAGAACTTCTACTTCCCATTCTTCCAACAAAATTTCTATTTGTTGTAGAGATACATACTTCATTATCTCCTAAAATACCCATATATCCACCAAGACACGCACCACATGTTGGATTTGAAACAACAGCACCTGCATCAACTAAAGTGTCAATATATCCAAGCTTTGTCGCTTCTCTTAAGATTTTTTGAGTTCCAGGAGTTAAAATAAGTCTTACATGTCTTGCTACTTTTTTGTCTTTTAAAATTTTTGCAGCTACTGCAAAGTCACTTAATCTACCATTTGTACAAGACCCAATAAATACTTGATCTACTCTAATTTCATCTGAAACTGCTTGAGATACTGAATGTCCATTTGAAGGTAAGAAAGGATATGCAATTACTGGTTCTAAATTTGCCACATCAATTTCTATAATTTGAGAATAAGTTGCGTCATCATCACTATAGTGAATTTTTGGTTCATCTCTTAAAGAATCTCTACTATCCAAAAATTCTTTAGTAACTTCATCATATGCAACAATACCATTTTTAGCACCTGCCTCAATTGCCA
Organism: Arcobacter sp. CECT 8985; assembly: GCF_004116495.1. GTDB lineage: Bacteria > Campylobacterota > Campylobacteria > Campylobacterales > Arcobacteraceae > Malaciobacter. The sequence continues at coordinate 16,516 of NZ_PDKC01000027.1, forward strand.
TATTACATAATGAAAATCTATCATCCATTGTTAAATAAGGAATTGTACTTCCAGTAAACTCTAAAGTTTTATAAAGTGCTCCATCAACACCTAAAATTCTAATAACTTCTAAGATTAAATCTTTACCAGTTACATATTCACTTGGTTTACCATTAAATACTACTTTTATTGATTCAGGAACTTTAAACCAATTTCCACCTGTTATCATACCAAATGAAATATCTGTACTTCCCATTCCTGTACTAAATGCACCAAGTGCCCCATGTGTACATGTATGAGAATCTGCTCCAATAATTACATCACCTGGAAGAACTAATCCTTTTTCTGGTAATAATGCATGTTCAATTCCCATATCTTTTTCATCAAAAAAGTTTTTTAAATTATGTTTCATTGCAAAATCTCTAGAGATTTTTGCTTGGTTTGCACTAGCTATATCTTTTGCTGGAATAAAGTGATCAAGAACAATTGCGAAGCCATCTGGATTAGCAAGTTTATCTTTGCCGCTTTGTTCAAATGCTTTAATTGATATAGGTGTAGTAATATCATTACCAATTACCATATCAATATTACATCTAATGATTTCTCCTGCATGTACTTCTCTTCCTACATGCTCACTAAATATTTTTTCTGTTATTGTTTGTCCCATTTATTACCTACTTATATATATAAATTTCTGCGATTATATCTAAATTTTAGTTAAGCCTCCTAAAGACTTTCCTTCTGTTTATTTTTCTTAAATATTTGTTGACAAATTATTATTGCAACGGCAAGATTAATTATCATATCAGCAAAATTAAAAATTGCAAATTCAAAACCATAATGCCAATAGATATAATCAACTACAGCGCCATATGTAAATCTATCTAGAATATTTGACAAGCCACCTGCGTACAAAAGAGCAATTGCAATAAAATATTTTTCAAAAACTGCTTTATTAAAATATAAATATATTATTCCTGCAAATAACATAAATAATTGGATATATTTCAAATACTGTTTTAAAAATGAAAACATTGAAAAAGCTACACCATGATTATATGCTAATTGTAAAGATAAAAATTTACCTTCATATCCCCAATCAAAATATACAAATCCATATTTTATAAATTGGTCAAGAATAAAAACAAGAATAAATAAAAACAGTACTAAAAAGATTTTTTTCATAGTTTATTTTTAAAAAACTCCACTAATTTTTGCATGTATTTTTCAACTTGCTTTTTATCTTTTCCTTCTAGTAATACTCTTAATTTTTTCTCAGTTCCAGAATATCTAATTAAATCTCGCATTCCAAGTTTTTTTATTTCTTCTTCTAATTTGTTTAAACCTTCAATTTCATTTAATGGTTTCTTTTCACTTACTACAATATTTTCTAACACCTGAGGATAAAGTTCAAAAGGATTTAAAACTTCACTTGCTTTTTTACCACTTTTTACCATTAATGCTAATACTTGTAATGCTGAAGCTAGACCATCTCCTGTTTTTGCAACATTTGAGAAGATAATATGTCCACTTTGTTCTCCACCAAAATTAATATTATTTTTTTTCATTCCTTCTAGAACATTTTTATCGCCAACATCTGTTCTAATTAATTCTAATTTTTGTGTTTTCAAATAATCTTGCAATGCTTGATTACTCATTACTGTTGCAACACAAGAGTCACCTACTAATTTATTTTCATTTTTCAAATATGTGCATAAAGCCCCAAGAAGTTTATCACCTGATACAACATTTCCTTCTTCATCAATAATTACAAGTCTATCTGCATCTCCATCTAATGCAATTCCTAAATCAGCTCTAGTTTCTAATACAACTTTACCAACATTTTTAGGATGCAATGCACCACAATCTTCATTTATATTGTATCCATTAGGCTTATTGTTTATAGTAATTACTTCTGCACCTAATTCTTCTAAAATTGTAGGTCCAACTTTGTAAGCTGCTCCATTTGCACAATCAAGAACAATTCTTAATCCTTGCAAAGTCAAATCTCTTGGAAAAGAACTTTTGATTGACACAATATATCGTCCAATTACATCATCAATTCTTTTTGAAGAACCAATTTCCCTTCCTATTTTTTGTTGAGAATTGATATATTCTTTGTCTGCAAATATTTTTTCTATCTCTTTTTCACAATCTATATTTAATTTATTTCCATGATTATCAAAGAACTTAATTCCATTATCATCATAAGGATTATGGGAAGCACTAATCATAATTCCAGCATCGCATCTCATACTTTCAGTTAAATATGCAATTGCAGGAGTTGGCATTGGCCCTATCTGTATTACATCATAACCAACTGCTGTAAGTCCTGATACTAGGGCATTTTCAATCATATATCCACTTCGTCTTGTATCTTTACCAACTAATATTTTATTTGTTGTAGAATGCTTTCTAAAGTAGATTCCAGCAGACATGGCAAGTTTCATTGTAGTTATTGAATCTAAAAAATCACCTGCTTTACCTCTAACACCATCAGTTCCAAATAGTTTCATTAAACCTTCCTAAATTTAAACTTAATTTAAAGTTATTTTAGGTAATATTCTACCCTTAAATTTTTTACAAAGAGGTTAAACTAAAATGGCAAATCATAAATCTGCTGAAAAAAGAGCTAGACAAACAAAAGTTAGAACTGAAAGAAATAGATTCTATAAAACTAGAATCAAAAACATAACTAAAGATGTATTATCTGCAGTTGAAGCAAATGACAAAGAAAAAGCATCTGAAGCAATCAAAACTGCAAATAAATATATCCATCACTGCGTAAGCAAAGGTGTACTAAAAAAAGGTAATGCTGCTAGAAAAATTAGTAGATTACAAGTTAAAGTTAATTCTTTATAATTTTGAAATAAATTAATGTTAAAAGAAAAACTACAGCCTTTTATTGATAGATATGAAGAGATTAACAAATTGTTAATCTCACCAGAAATAACATCTGACATAAAAAGAATGACACATCTATCAAAAGAGCAATCATCAATTGAACCAATTGTTAATAAAGCACAAGAGTATATTCAAACAGTAAATGATATTGAAGAGAATAAAATACTTCTTGAAGATCCTGAACTAGGTGAACTTGCAAAAGAAGAATTAAAAGAGCTTGAAGCTAGAAAACCACAAATTGAAGAAGAAATAAAAATTCTAATGGTTCCAAAAGATCCTAATGACGATAAAAATATCTATTTAGAACTTAGAGCTGGAACTGGTGGTGATGAAGCTGCTATTTTTGTTAGTGACTTATTTAGAGGTTACTTAAGATACGCAGAGAACAATGGCTGGAAAGTTGAAGTTATGAACTCTAGTGAGAGTGAAGCTGGCGGATACAAAGAACTTGTATTACTTATAAAAGGTGATCATGCCTATAGTAAACTTAAGTTTGAAGGTGGTACTCATAGAGTTCAAAGGGTGCCAGCTACTGAATCACAAGGGAGAGTTCATACATCAGCAATTACTGTTGCAGTAATGCCAGAAGTTGATGATGTTGAAGTAGATATAAGTCCAAATGATTTAAAAATAGATGTTATGAGATCAAGTGGTTGTGGAGGACAATCTGTTAATACTACAGATAGTGCAGTTAGAATTACACACATTCCAAGTGGAATTGTTGTTACTAACCAAGATCAAAAATCACAACATAAGAATAAAGAAAAAGCCATGAAAGTTCTAAAAGCAAGACTTTATGATTTACAAATGCAAGAGAAAATGGCTCAAGAAGGTGCAGATAGAAAAGCCCAAGTTGGTACTGGAGATAGAAGTGGAAGAATTAGAACATATAACTATCCACAAAATAGAATATCAGACCACAGAATTAACCTTACACTTTATAGACTTGAATACATAATGAATGATGGATTATTTGATGAAATTATTAATCCATTAATCGCTGACTATCAAACAAAACTTATGGAAGCAAATGGCATATAATTGCCTTTGCTTTTTCTACATAAAAAAATTATATTTATAACTAAACCTAATAATAGTAATCAAAATGTAACTTATTAATATTATAATTTTCCAATTAAATATTTATGGAGATTGGAAATGACACTTAAAAAAAATACTTTTGTAATATTTCTAAGTGTAATATTTACAATAATACAAAATGCTATAAATACCTTAAAAAAAAACTCATTTTATATTTCACATTCTAAAAAATACAATAAAATAATTCATTATACAATTTCAAAATCATTATATTTTTATATAAAAAATTTGTATCATAAAAAGAGTATATCAATAAAAAAGTATATAAATTCTAGTTCTTATTGTTATATATATAGGTCTTTAATATTTACGCGAACAAATAATAAAGATCTATATATATAACTAAAAAAGGCTATTTAATATGACATTACCTAAATATGAAAAACAGAATGATTTTACAATATTAATAGATAAACTAGATTATGCATTTCAACCTATAGTAAATACAAGAACCGGTAAAATATATGCAGTTGAAGCATTGATTAGAGGTTATCAAAACTTAGGGTTTAAAACTATTCCTGATTTATTTGATAATTTATTTGATAAACAAATACTTTATAAAATTGATTTAATGTTAAGAAAAAAAGCATTTGAAAAATTTGGACACATTAAGATTACTAATTTAAAACTATTTTATAATTTAGATAATAGACTTTTATTTATGCCTGATTTTAAAGAAGGAAATACTTCAAATATACTACGTGAACTCAATATAAAAGAAGATTCTATCTGTTTTGAAATCACTGAAAATGGTACTATGCAAAATAAAATGATGATTAATAAAATCCTTAATAATTACAAAAATGAAGGTTTTCATATTGCTATTGATGATTTTGGAACTGGAATATCAGGGCTTGAATTATTGTATTTAAGTGAAGCACACTATATAAAACTTGATAGATTTTTCATAAGAAATATAAATAAAGATTCAAGAAAAAAATTATTTTGCTCTTCTATTGTTGATATGGCTCATGTCATGGGAATTAAAGTAATAGCAGAAGGAATAGAAGAAATTGGTGAATATTATACTTGTAAAGATATAAATATTGATTTTATTCAAGGTTTTCTAGTTGCTAGACCAACATTAGAAATAAGTAAAATTAAAAGTACCTATGAAAATATACCGAATTTATTTAAAAATGATAAAAGAAAACTTACCAACAATTTAATTGAAGATGATTATATCAAATATATTGAACCTTTAAATATAAATGCTTCACTTTATGATTTGTTTTTATACTTTAAAGAGTATCCAACAAATACATTTGTTCCAATAATAAATGAAGAAAATGAATTGATTGGAGTAATTTATGAAGTTGATATAAAAAAATTATCCTATTCACAGTATGGAATTTCACTTGCACAAAATAAATCTTTTAGCTCAAACCTTAGTTCATATATAAAATCAACTCTATCAATAGAAATATCATGGGGAATTGATAAAACATTAGAAATGTTTAATCTAAGAGGAAATGAATCAAAAGGTATATTTGTAACAAAAGAGAATAAATACCATGGATTTATAAATGTAAATAATTTACTTTCACTTTCATATAAAAGAAATATTGAAATTGCACAAAATCAAAATCCATTAACCAAACTACCAGGTAATAATAAAATTGACAGTTTTATACAAGATAGTTTTAAATCAAATGAGATAACACATATTATATATTTTGATTTTAATGATTTTAAACCTTTTAATGATTATTATGGCTTTAGACAAGGAGATAGAGCTATTCTAATATTTTCAGAACTATTACAAAAAGAGCTTAATAAAAGCTCTTTAATTGCTCATATTGGAGGAGATGATTTTTTTGTAGGTTTTAAAGGAAAGAAATATGAAAAAGTTCATAAAAAGATTGAAGAAATTCAAAAACAATTCAAAGAGAATGTAAGTAGTTTATATGACGATGAAGATATTTATAATGGATATATAAAAACAAAAGATCGATTTGGAGTTGTAAGAGAGTTCAATTTACTTAGTGTAAGCTCTGCAATAATAGAAATAACACCAAAATCAAATCCAAATAATTTAGATTCTATTTTAGGAAAAATAAAAAAAGCTTCTAAACAATTAGAAACACCTCTTGGCTGTGCTATTACTATGTAACCAGCTTGTAACTCTTATTTTATAAAATTTTAAAAATTTTATAAAATAAGTATATACATATTACTTAATACACTTGCTCTATAAAAGAAATATTTAAGCTGGTAAACTACGCAATTTTAATTTAAATAAAGTAATCAAAATAATAAAATATAAAACTAGAGAATGGGAGATTTTTCTAATGTTGAAAACATATGAAGAAAAAGTAGATATAATAAGAAAAGAGATAAAACAAATAGGTACTATTGTTTTAGAAGCAAATAAAATTTCATTAAAAGCATTGAAAGATAATGAACTGTCTTTATTAAAAGATATTGATTTATCTTTAAAAAAACTTATATCAAGATCAAATGATATTGATAATATGATAGTAACAACTCTTGCGTTATACTCACCAGAAGCAAAAGATTTAAGAGAGATGGTATCATATTTAAAAATTACAAATGAACTTGTAAGAGCAGGATCTAACTCTAAAACATTCATTAAAACTTTTAGAAAATCATTTTCTGAAGACTTAGATGAAGCATCAATTTTAGAGTATGCTATTCCTCTTCAAAAAGCAGCAGTGAATGCCCTTGAAATAACATTATCAATGTTAGAAGAACATAATGAAAAATTAATTGAAGAATCATTTAATAAAGTATTAGTAGAAGAGAGTAAAACAGATGATTTATATGCTATGGTTGAAAAAAATATTTTAAAACTTATAACAAATAATTATGAGTTATCAAAGGATTATTTTAATCTACTAAGTAGTTTAAGAAGATTAGAGAAGTGTGCTGATAGAGCATCAAGTATTGCAAATTTAATTATATTTGCTCATTTAGGGGGAGAATTAGATAGACCACTATGAAAAATGCCTTACGTAAAATAAAAAACTATTTTGAAAACAATTACGAATTTTTAGCAGCATTTGTTATTTTTGTTTTTGTTTTAGTTTCAAATTTAGACTTTCAAAAAACAATAGTATTAATGCTAGAATTTATTGTAATTATTGAAGTTATGAAAATGATCTCAGACTTTATAAAAAAAGAGACATTAAGACTTCGTTTTGTTATTGATATATTTATTATATTTCTAATTAGAGATGTAGTAATTTATACATCAAAACCACAAAAAGATTACTTTACTATTCTTTTTTTATTATTTGTAATTTTGGTTTTCTTTATATTCAGAATACTTGCTATAAAATACTCACCTAGTAAAAAACAGAATCTGGAAGAAGAAAGAAATGAAAAATAAATTAATATTAATAGTTGAAGATGAAGAAGATATTTTAGAATTACTAGAATATACTTTACAAAAAGCTGGGTTTGAGACAATTGGCTGCTTAAATATTAATCCAGTTCTAAATCAAATATTAGATGAAGAAAGAGTTGATTTAATTTTGATGGATAGAAATTTACCAGGAATTGATGGAGCAACTTTTATAACACAGTTAAAAGAAAAAGGTTATAATAATCCAGTAATTTATGTAACAGCAAAAGACAAAGATGAAGATATTTTAGAAGGTTTTGATTCATATGCTGATGATTATATTACAAAACCATTCAATTTAAAAGAGTTAGTAGCAAGAGTAAAAGCTGTAATAAAAAGATCAACTAAAGAAGTTGAAATTCTAAAAGTAAGAGATATAATCTACAAAGCTAATAATAAAAAATTTTATATTGAAGATAATGAAGTTGAACTAACTCATTTAGAACATGATTTATTATTAGAGTTTATAAAAAATAAAGATATATTATTGTCAAGGGAACACCTTTTAAATACTGTATGGGAAGATTCTTTTGATAAAAAATTAAAAACTGTAAATGTTGCTATAAAAAGATTAAAAGCAAAAATAGATCCAGAAGGGCAAAAAGAGTATATAAAATCTATTCGAGGGGAAGGTTATATCTTTTGTTAAAAATACATCAACTATTCCTTAGAACTTATGTAATTATTTTTGTATTGATATTTTTATGTATTAGTTTTGCTACATACTTTTGGTCAAAAAATATTTATATGAATCAAATAGAGACTAATTTATCTCAAAATATTGATTCTTTATCTTTACTTTTACATAATATTAATGACATAGAAAAAATAGCAAAAGAGTTTAAAAAAAGAACTAAACTTAGAATCACAATAATAAATAAAGATGGTGTAGTAATTGCTGAAAGTGATAGAGATAAAAACAAAATGGGTAACCATAAAAATAGATATGAAATTATTCATGCCAAATATGATGGTATAGGTAAAATTATTCGTTTCTCTAAAACTTTAGATAGAGAACTTTTATATGTGGCAAAAAAAGTAAAAGTTAAAAATAAAATTTATTATATTAGATTAGCAGATTATACAGATAAAATACAAAAAAATTTTATCAAATTATCTTTACATGTAATAGCAATTATTACTCTATTTTTAATAATTGCATTTATTACAACATATTTTATAAGTATAAAAATAAAAAATGAAACAGATGCAATTTTAAAATACTTGATTGATTTAAGTGATAAAAAGATAAATTATGAAATCAGTTCATCTTATACTCAAGAGTTTGATAAAATTGCAAAATTACTAAATAAAGTAGCACAAAAACTATCAAAAAAAGAGAGACAAAAAGCTAAACAAACTGCAAAATTAAAACTTGCAAATAGACAAAAAGATGAAATAATTTCTGCAATTTCCCATGAATTTAAAAATCCAATAGCCATTATTTCAGGTTATAGTGAAACTTTATTATCAGATAAAGATTTACCAGAAGGTATGAAAGAGAAGTTTTTAAACAAAATACAATCAAATGGTAATAAAATGACTCAAATAATTGATAAATTAAGACTTACACTAAAACTTGAAGAGGGCAAACAACAAACTACATTTACAAATTGTTCAATGAAAGATATGTGTCAAAGAGTTATTTCTGATTTAAAAGATAAATATAAAGATTATGAAGTAAATATAATAGGTGAAGATGTTAAGTTACATGTAGATGAGACATTAATGGAAATGGCTTTAACAAACTTAATTGAAAATGCTTTGAAATATTCAGAGAATGATGTAATTGTTAAATTATCAGATGGTTATATAAGTATAATAGACAAAGGAATTGGAATAGAAGAAAAAGAGTTAAGTAAAATAAATAAAAAATTTTATCGTATCTCAAAAAATGGCTGGAACAATTCCCTTGGTTTAGGGCTTTTTATCGTTCATTCTATTCTTTCATTACATAATTTTAAATTAGAAGTTAAAAGTAAAATTCATGAAGGCTCTGAATTTATAATAAAATATTAAAAAAAACTTAATTTAAGTATTTTTTAAGTAGATATTGTATATTATTCCACCTCATTAATCAAATCGGAGAAATAAATGAAATTTACTCAAATGGCAAAAGCTAACGAAATCGAGAGAGATTGGATAGTAGTAGATGCAACTGATAAAGTATTTGGTAGAATTATTACTGAAGTTGCAACTATCTTAAGAGGTAAACATAAACCTTCTTATACTCCTCACGTAGATTGTGGAGATTATGTTGTAATTATCAATGCATCTAAAGCTAAATTTTCTGGAACAAAACTAGAAACTAAAAATTATTATACTCACTCAGGATATTTTGGAAGTACAAAAACTCACAGAATGTCAGACATGTTTGAAAAAAACCCTGAGAAGTTATATAAATTAGCTACAAGAGGTATGCTACCAAAAACTAAACTTGGTAAAGATATGTTAAAAAAATTAAAAGTATATGCAGGTTCTGAGCACCCTCACACTGCGCAAATTAAAGGATAAGACTAATGGCAAAAGTTTACGCAACAGGAAGAAGAAAAACAGCTGTAGCTAAAGTATGGCTAGAAAATGGTAATGGTCAACTTACAATTAATGGTCAATCTTTAGATGAGTGGTTAGGTGGTCTTGAATCAATTAAAAAAAGAGTTATGCAACCACTAGAAGTATCTAAACAAGAAACTTCTGTTAACTTAGTAATTAAAACTGTAGGTGGTGGATATTCTGCACAAGCTGGAGCTATCAGACATGGTATTTCTAGAGCATTAGTTGCTTATGATGAGCAATTTAGAGCTATTCTTAAACCTTATGGATTATTAACAAGAGATGCGAGAAGCGTTGAGAGAAAAAAATACGGAAGAAAAAAAGCGAGAAAATCAACTCAATTCTCAAAAAGATAATCAACACAAAACAATTTTGCTTTTGTCGATTACAACAAATCAAGTATTTATCAAAAGGAAGCAATTGCTTCCTTTTTTTTTAGCTATTTTTTTACAAAAAAACACTACAATTATATATGAAAAAATCAATTATTTTAATCTTTTTAATTTCAACTTTTTTAATTTCAAGTACTTTAAATCTATCTATTAGTTCAAGTCCTAGTAGATTAAACCCTGTATTGTCAAATGATACTGCAAGTACAGAAATATCTCAATGGCTTTTTAATGGTCTATTAAAATATGACAAATTTGGTAATATTGTCCCTGATATTGCAAAATCATATAAATTTAAAACTAATAAAGAATTAATTATAACTTTAAAAAAGGGTGTTTTATGGCAAGATGGAGTTGAAGTTACTTCCAAAGATGTTATTTTTACTTATAAAACAATTATTAATCCTAAAATATATATATCATTTAAATCAAACTTTAATAAAGTAAAAAGTGTAAAAGCTCTTGGAAAATACAAAATAATGATTACTTATAAAGAACCATATTTTAAAGCATTAGAAATATGGATGGTTGGACTTTTACCTTATCATATATTAAAAGATGAAAAAAACTTAATGACAAGTAAATTTAATAAACATCCAATAGGTACTGGTCCATATATTTTAAAAACATTCAAAAACTCTTCTAATATTGTACTTAAGGCAAATGATAACTACTTTGAAGGTCGCCCTAAAATTGATGAAATTAATTATAAATTTTATCCAGATACAACTACTTCTTTTTTAATGCTAAAACAAAAAAAACTTGATGTCTCTTCATTATCTGCTTTACAAGTAGATAGACAAATTGATAAGAAATTTTTAAATAATTATAGAATAATTGAATCTCAATCTTTTTCATATGATTATGTAGGATTAAATTTAAAAAATAAAAAATTTAAAGATATAAAAGTTAGAAAAGCGTTGTCTTTAGCTATAAATAGAAAAGAACTTGTTGATATTTTATTTTTTGGGCATGGAAAAGTTTGTACTGGACCTTTTTTACCAGGAAGTTATGTTTATAACAACAAAATTAAAGCTGATAAGCAAAATATAAAAAAAGCCAAAGAGTTATTAAATGAAGCAGGATATAATAAAAAAAATCCTTTAGAGTTTGAACTCACAACAAATACTGGAAATGATATAAGAATAAACGCAGCACAAATAATTCAACATCAATTAAAAAAAGCTGGAGTGAACGTAAAAATTAGAGTCTTAGAATGGCAAGCTTTTTTGAATACTGTTGTTTTACCAAAGAAATTTGAAGCTATTTTATTAGGTTGGTCAACAACACTTGCACCTGATGCGTATCCATTATGGCATAGTAAATCTGCTAAAAAAGGTGGATTTAATCTTGTTAGTTACAACAACAAAAAAGTTGATAAATTAATAGAAGAAGGTTCTATTACAGTAAATAGAGATAAATTTGCAAAAATATATAAAAAAATATTTTCATTAATAGCAAAAGATATTCCTTATCTTTTTTTATATATTCCTAACTCTATTACAGTTGTAAATAAAGATATTAAGCATATTGAACCTACATATTTAGGTATAATGCATAACCAAATAGAATGGGAAAAATAAAAGGAAGAATTTGAAAGAAAAGAATATTTTATTATTTGATTTAGATGGAACACTTATTGATTCAACAGAAGCAATTGTCTGCTCTTTTAATCATACTTTTAATAAATTAGGTTTTGATTATAAAGGAAATGATGAAGATATAAAAAATCTTATTGGATATCCACTTGATATTATGTATAAAGATTTAGGAGTTGATGAAGATAAAGTATGGGACTATGTAGATGCTTATAAAGAAAAATACAAAGAAGTATCAAAAGAGAAAACTCTATTACTAGAAAATGTAAAAAATACTTTAGATTTAGCTTCACAATTTGCAAGACTTGCAGTTGTTACTACCAAAACAGCTAAATACTCCCTTCCATTATTAGAACACTTAGAAATATTAGATTATTTTGAGTTCATTACAGGAAGAGAAGATGTTGAATATCCAAAACCTCACCCTCAACCTATTTTAAAAACTTTAGAACTTATGAATTATGATAAAGAACATCATAAAGTATGGATGATTGGGGATACAAAACTTGATTTAATTTGTGCTAATAGTGCAGGTGTAAATTGTGTTGGTGTATTATGTGGTTATTCAAATGAAGATGCATTAAAAGAGTATTCAAAACATATTTCAAAAGATGCATTTGAAGCAGTAAAACTAATAAAAGACAATTTATATCCTATTTTATAAAATTTAGCTTACTTTAGATAAGTTAATACCATATTAAGCTATTTTTAATTATTATTAATACAAATAATAGTAATATAAGGATAGATAATGACTAATAAGTTTGCTACGATGGATGGAAATGAAGCAGCTGCATATGTATCTTATGCTTTTACAGAAGTTGCGGGAGTGTATCCTATTACTCCATCTTCTCAAATGGGTGATTCTACTGAAAAGTGGGCAACACAAGGTAAAAAAAACCTATTTGGTTCAACAGTTAAAGTTGTTGAAATGCAAAGTGAGGCAGGTGCAGCTGGAACATTTCATGGTTCACTTCAAGCTGGTGCTTTAACTACAACATATACAGCTTCTCAAGGGTTACTACTTAAAATACCTAACATGTATAAAGTTGCTGGACAACTACTTCCTGGTGTTATTCATGTAAGTGCAAGGGCACTAGCTACTCATGCATTATCTATTTTTGGTGACCACCAAGATGTAATGGCTACAAGAGCAACTGGATTTGCAATGCTTGCAACTGGTTCAGTACAAGAAGTAATGGATTTAGCTGGAGTTGCACATCTTAGTGCAATAAAAGGAAGAGTTCCATTTCTTCACTTCTTTGATGGATTTAGAACTTCACATGAAATTAATAAAATTGAAGTTATGCCATATGAAGTATTTGATAAATTAATTGATTATGATGCTGTACAAAAATTTAGAGATACATCTTTAAATCCAGAATCTCCAATTACAAGAGGAACAGCACAAAATGATGATATCTATTTTCAAGGAAGAGAAGCTTCAAATAAATATTATAATGCTCTTCCAGATATTGTAAATGAATATATGCAAAAAATATCAAAAGCTACAAATAGAAATTATGCTCCATTTACTTATTATGGAGATCCTGCAGCAACAGATGTAATTGTTGCAATGGGTTCTGTTACTCAAGCAATAAAAGAAACAATTGATTACTTAAGAGAAAAAGAAAATAGAAAAATTGGACTTTTAAATGTTCATTTATATAGACCATTTTCTGCAAAATATTTTATGAATGTATTGCCTTTAACAACACAAAAAATCTGTGTAATTGATAGAACAAAAGAACCAGGAAGTCTTGGCGAACCTTTATACTTAGATGTAAAATCCTTATTTTATGGACACAAAGATCAACCATTAATTATTGGAGGAAGATATGGATTATCTTCAAAAGATGTACCACCTAATCAAATTATTGCACTATATGACAATTTAGCAAGCAATAATCCAAAAGATAACTTTACAGTTGGAATAATTGACGATGTTACAAATACTTCAATTGACGTAAAAGATAATATAACAGTAACTACTGATGTTACAGAGTGTTTATTTTATGGATTAGGAGCTGATGGTACAGTTGGAGCAAATAAAAATTCAGTAAAAATTATTGGTAATAAAACTGATCTTTATGCACAAGCATATTTTGCATATGATTCTAAAAAAAGTGGTGGTTATACTAGATCACATTTAAGATTTAGTAAAAATCCAATTAGATCAACTTATCTAGTATCAAATCCTAGCTTTATAGCTTGTTCTAAAGAAGTGTATTTAGAACAATATGAAGTTATTGATAAATTAAAACAAGATGGTACATTTTTATTAAATTCAATTCATTCAAAAGATGAAATTGAATCAAAACTTCCAAATCGAATAAAAAAATTACTTGCACAAAAAAATGTTAATTTTTATATAATAAATGCCACAAAATTAGCAAGAGATATTGGATTAGGGAATAGAACAAATACAATTATGCAGGCTGCTTTTTTCAAACTTGCTAATATTATTGATTATGAAGATGCGAAAAATTATATGAAAGAGTATGCTCTAAAAGCTTATGGTAACAAAGGTGAAGATATAGTAAATATGAACTATCAAGCCATTGATTCAGGAGCGGAAGGCTTAGTAAAAATTGAAATTAAAGATGAGTGGTTAGATTATAATGATGAAGTATTAACATTAGATTCAAAATATGAAGGTTCTGAATATGTTGAGAACTTTGCAAAAGTTGTAAATGCTGCAAAAGGTGATGAAATTCCCGTATCTACAATAATAGATTTAGGAATGGAAAGTGGTACATTTGAAAATGGATCTACGAAATATGAAAAAAGAGGAATTGCAACTATGGTTCCTCAATGGAATGAAGAAACATGTATTCAATGTAATCAATGTGCATTTGAGTGTCCACATGCAGTTATTAGACCATTTTTGATGGATAGTAGTGAATTTGAGAATGCCCCTGATAGTATAAAAGAGCATGCAATTGATGCAAAAGGTAAAGAATTTAAAGATAAAGATTTAAAATATAAAATACAAGTATCTATACTAGATTGTACAGGATGTAATATTTGTGTTGATATATGCCCTACAAAAGATAAATCACTTAAAATGGTACCTTTTGAAGAAGAAAAAGAAAATTTTGAACAAGAAAATGCTGATTACTTATTTAATGATGTTTCATATAAAGACTATTTAGTAGAAGCGACAAATGTAAAAAATTCTCAATTTTCACAACCTTTATTTGAATACCACTCAGCATGTCCAGGATGTGGTGAAACACCATATATAACTTTAGCAACACAATTATTCGGTGATAGAATGATGATTGCAAATGCAACAGGTTGTTCATCTATTTACTCTGCTTCTGCTCCTTCAACTCCTTATACAAAAAATGATAAAGGTGAAGGTCCAGCTTGGGCAAACTCATTATTTGAGGATAATGCAGAGTTTGGATATGGAATGTATATGGCAGTAGAGACGATTAGAAACAGAATTGAAAACATTATGAAAGAAAGTATTGATAGTGTTAATAATCCTTTAAAAGTTTTATACAAAGAGTGGATAGAAAATAGAAATAATGGAGCAAAGACTCAAGAAATAAGAGATAAACTAGTACCACAATTAGAACAAAATCAAGATTTACCTAAAGTAAAAGAACTTTTAAATCTAAAAAAATATATTGTTAAAAAATCACAATGGATGATAGGAGGAGATGGTTGGGCTTATGATATTGGATATGGTGGCCTTGATCATGTTTTATCTACAGGTAAAGATATTAATATTATAGTTGTAGATACAGAAGTTTATTCAAACACAGGTGGTCAATCATCAAAATCAGCAAGAGCTGGGTCAATTGCTGATTTTACAAATGATGGTAAAACTAATTCAAAAAAAGATTTAGGATATATTTCTATGACTTATGGAAATATATATATTGCACAAATAAACTCAAAAGCAAATCAAAAACAAGCTATACAAGCTATGAGAGAAGCAGAAGAGTATCAAGGTCCATCTTTAATCATATGTTATGCTCCATGTATTGCTCACGGGATAAAAGGTGGATTAATGAATTCAGTTGAACAAGGGCAACTTGCTACTGATTGTGGTTATTGGCCAATTTACACATATGACCCTAGAAAAATTAAACAAGGTGAAAATCCAATTAAGATTTTTGGTAAAAAACCAAATTGGGATAGATATGAAGAATTTTTATTAAGAGAAACAAGATATAAATCTCTTAAAAAATTAAATCCTGAACATGCTGATTTTCTTTTAAATAAAAATAAAAAAGACTCTCAATATAGATATAGACAATTGTTAAGAATGGCAACAGCTGATTACTCAGACGAATTAGAAGATGCATAAAAAATAGTAAGGTATTTTATACCTTACTATCTCTTGCTTTAAGATTTATTCCTTTATCTTTATAAGTATTAAATACCATTAAATGCTTCTAATTTATTATATCTTGCACGATTTAATCCTTTATGATACAATTATTCTTTATTAAAAAAGGAGTTTATATGCAATTAAGAGATATAACATGGGTTCCATTAACTCGCACTGAAAAGTTTTTTACTTATCTTTTAGGTTTTGCTTTAATATATATAGGTATTTCACATTTATTTTGGGAAAGGACAGAATTTCTAGCACAGGTTCCCAAATGGGTATTTATGGATCCAGATTTAGTTGTACTACTTTCTGGTGGTGTTGAGATATTATTAGGAGTTTGTTTATTATTCTTAACACGTTATCGAGTTTATGTTGGTTTTATGGTAGCTTTATTTTTTGTATTGGTTTTCCCAGGGAATATTTCTCAATACGTAAATGAAATAAATGCTTTTGGATTAGATACTGATACAAAAAGATTAATTCGGCTTTTCTTTCAACCATTATTAGTTTGGTGGGCTTTATGTGCGACTGGAGCATTAAGGGCATGGAGTATTTCTAAACAAAGTAATATAGAAATATATAATTTTTCTGCAAAAAGTTTATCTGGTGAAGAGATAAACTTCGATAAATATAAAGGTAAAATAATATTAATTGTAAATACTGCAAGTAAGTGTGGTTTTACTTATCAGTACAAAGGTTTAGAAGAACTGTATAGAAAATATAAAGATAAAGGGTTGGTTATACTAGGTTTTCCTTGTAATCAATTTGGAAATCAAGAACCAGGAAATGAAAATTCTATAAAAGAAGGTTGTTTAATTAATTATGGTGTTTCTTTTCAAATGTTTTCGAAAGTTGATGTTAATGGTTCATCTGCACATCCTTTATTTAATTATTTAAAGTCTTGTATGAGTGGTATTTTAGGCTCTAGAATTAAATGGAACTTTACTAAGTTTTTAATTGATCAAAATGGAGTTGTAATTAAAAGATTTGGAAGTATTGATTCTGCAAAAAAAATAGAGTTTTTTTTGAAGCAAATAATATCATAAGTAAAAGTTTTGTGCATAGATTGTATAATTTTAAAAAAGGACTATTTTGAGCTGCGAACAACTTAAGCTTGATAATCAAATTTGTTTCCCTATTTATGCTCTTTCTAGGTTAATAACAAGTGAATATAAACCTCTTTTAGAAAAATTAGAATTAACATATCCTCAATATTTGGTTATGTTACTTTTATGGGAAACAGATGGTTTGTTAGTTAGCGAAATAGGAAAGAAGTTATTTTTAAATACAAATACAATAACTCCTCTTTTAAAAAGAATGGAATCAAATGGATTATTAACAAGAGAAAGAAATAAAGAAGATGAAAGAAAAGTTATAGTCAAATTAACTAAAAAAGGTCATGAACTAGAATTAGAAGCTTCAAAAATTCCTGAAAAATTATTCTCTAAATTTGATAAAAGTGAGATAAAAAAAGAAAGTTTAATTGAATTTAGAAGTACATTAAATTTACTTATAAATCATCTTAATAAAAATAAATAAAAGAAAGTACTTCTTATTAAATTTATATTTTTTAGTAAATTATAAAAAATTCATAACCCATTAAACCTTTTATAAAAAACTCTCTTTTTTGTATGTTTATTGCTCATAGATAGTTCAAAAATAAAAAATATTTTTGCTATACTGAAAAAAATTCAAGGAAATCTATGGGTATATTTGACATTTCAATACAACAAAAATCACACAATATAGAAAAAAAAGATGAAATAATTAATAGATTGAATGATACGTTTAAAACTCTTAGTGAAGAGTTTGAATCAAACAATGATCTCTTTGTATTTAAAAAATTTAAAGCTGAAAAATGTTTTTTAAGTTATGATTTAAAAGCAACAGTAAAAAAAACAAAAGAATCTTTCACTATAGATTTTGAAGGAGAACTTCAAAATGTTTGGATTTTAGTAATTTTAATTGTTATTGGAATACTTGTTACTTATGGTATAGGTGTAATTTTAATTGCATTTTTTGCATATTTACAAAAAAAATCTTCTACAAAATATATTGAAAATACTTTTGAAAAAATAAAAAAAGAGACCCCTCCAAAATAAAATTTATACTCTTCTTAGAAAGAAATGAATAAACATATAAAAAAGCTTCTAATTGGCAATTTTTAAAGATACTAAATAAAAGTATTTTCAATTGTTATAAATTTATTAAATCAACTCTTTTACAAAAAACCTCATTATTAATGATTACTTATGAAATTTAAGCCTTTAAAATGGGAATTTTGATAAAATCATAAAAATATATATAAGGATTTAAAATGCCAGTATTAGATAGCTTTAGAGTTGATCATACAATTATGCCAGCACCTGCTGTTAGAGTTGCTAAAAGAATGAAATCACCATCTGGTGATGAAATAACAGTATATGATTTAAGATTCTGTGTTCCAAATGAAAAGAACTTAGGAGAAAAAGGTATTCATACATTAGAGCATCTTTTTGCAGGATTTATTAGAAGTCATTTAAATTCAGATAAAGTTGAAATTATTGATGTATCTCCTATGGGATGTAGAACTGGATTTTATATGAGTTTACTTGGATCTCCAAGTGAAGAAGAAGTTGCAACTGCATGGAGAAAATCTATGGAAGATGTATTAAAAGTAAAATCACAAAGTGATATTCCAGAATTAAATAAATTCCAATGTGGTACATATAAAATGCACTCATTAGAAGAAGCAAAACAAATTGCGCAAGATATTTTAGATAATAAAATTGGCGTAATGTCAAATGAAGATCTATTTTTACCAGAAGATAAATTAAAAGAAGTAGAAATTTAAAATATGAATCCAATTGCGACAGTTGATGGTTCAAATACTCTATTTTCAACTCAATATAATCAGCACTATCATAATATAGATGATGGTGCTATTCATGAATCTTTATCAAAACATATTATTCCAGCTTTTAAATTCCATCAAGATAAAGATGAACTAAATATTTTAGATATCTGCTTTGGACTTGGATATAATACTCTTAGCACACTTTATTATATAAAAAAAAATAATCTAAATAAAAGAATAAATATATTTTCTCCTGAGTTAAATAAAAAATTGGTAAATGAATTAAAAGATTTTGTATATCCTAAAGAGTTTGATGATTTGAAAGATATTATTTATCAATTAAGTACAAATAAATATTATAAAAATGAACAATTTGAAATTACAATTTATATTGGAGATGCAAGAGATTATTTGGAAAAATTAAATTTAAAATTTGATGTAATATATCAAGATGCTTTTTCAAGTGATGTAAATTATGAATTATGGACTAAAGAATATTTTGATTTATTATATAAACTCTCAAATGAAAATACAATAATTACTACGTATTCAATTGCAACACCGGTTAGATTATCAATTTATGAAGCAGGATTTATAATATACCAAGATATTCCAATAAAAAGAAAAATAACTCTTGCTTTTAGAAAAAAGCAAAATAAGATTGGTAAATATGTAGATATGGAATTAAAAAAACAAAGAAATAAAAAAGCATGTGCCCTTTATGATGATATTATTAGATAATTAATCAGATAAATTATCTAATATATACTTTTCTAATTCTCTTTTAGGTAATTCAAGTTTATTAGCTTTAGTAAATATCTTATCAATTTTTTCACTATACTCTTTATATGGGAAAAAAGGGAAATGAACTTGCCAGCCTTTTTTAATTTGAGATAATGCAACTTCATCTACTAACCACACTCTAAAAAAATTAAAGAAAATAAATATAACTGCTGTTAAAACCATTGCAACTAAAATAGATACATGTGGGTCTAATTCTGCAAAAAGTCTATGTGTAATGGCTGTAAATGGCACTAAAAATAAAATAACAAATAAAATATATAATAAATATGCTCTACCAACTTTCAATCTAAATCCAAGTCTAACTGGATCTACATGTAACTTTTCATTATATTGTGCATTAGCAATTAATAAATCTTTTAATAAAATAGGTTGTTTTGATACGGTAAATACATAATCTATAATCTTTTGTTTAAAAGATGTAAACATAAAATATTCCTTTAATTAATAATTTATTATTCTAGCAAAATATAATTAATAATATGTTAATTGAATGAAGGAATGATACAATAAAAATAAAAAGTAAGGGGATAAGTAAGGGGAATAAAAAAAAAGCCCATATCAATAACAAGAGAAAAGTTGTTATAGATAAAGGCTTAGTAAAAAGTAAAAACAAAACTCAAGAGCTGGCAGAGACCTACGTTTCCACACCTGAAAGGTGCAGTATTATCAG
>NZ_PDKC01000028.1 GCF_004116495.1 Arcobacter sp. CECT 8985
CTTCTAGTTCTTTACTTAATTCTAATTTTGCGTTTAATCCCACTTTGATAAATATATTTACTGATCCTGTATCTTGGCATAATGGTCTGTGCCCCATCGCACACATCTTTGAGTTTATTAGAATCTGTGCTATCGCATTTTTTGCTGCTTGTGATTCTTCTTTTTCATATGCTTCTACCATTGCTTTTACAAAATCTTCTGGATGATAATATGATATATATTGACAGGCCCCTGCTATACTATCTATTATATCTTGCTCTTTTATTATTTTCATTTTCTCACCTTAAAATACTAAATGATTAACTCTACATCTATAGAGCGACTGGATTTTAATCCGCCCATTTTGACTCACATTTAAGTTATATGCAAAACCGCAATTATAGTTAATTATTAAATCAAATAAATTAAAAATAAATATTCACTTGAGTTATATAATTGTTACCATAATTATAAAATTAAAATTTTATCGATAAAAAAATAATTATAACAGTAAGAAAAGGATAAAAAAAGGACTTTAATATCTTTTCTTATGTTTTTTTTAAGATTTTTAGAGTTTTTTATTTAAAATTTTGTTGTAAAATTCGTAAAAACTCTGCAGGATTTTTATAGCCAATTATTTTAGCTACTTTTATTTCATTGTTGTTTTTATCCCAGAAAATGATTCCTGGAGGTCCAAAGATTCCAAATTTTTTCTGTAATTCTTTATCATCTTTTGTATTGTTTGTTACATCTGCTTTTAATAAAGTAAAGTTTTTTAATTTTGAAATAACCTCTTTATTTTTAAAAGTTACTTCTTCTAGTTCTTTACAAGCAACACACCAATCTGCATAAAAATCTAAAATAACCGGTTTTGAAGAATTTTTAATTGCTTGATTTAACTCTTCAATATTTTTAACTTTTTTCCATGATAATTCACTTGCAGTATAAGATATTGCTTTTGTTGATGTAAATTTTTCTAAAGGATTTAATACATTTTTTGCAGAACTAATTGCTCCAATAAAAGTAACTACTCCATAAACTAGAATCAACATAGATATTGTTTTTACTAAAATATGTTTGAACTGCTTTAAATACACACCAGTTGCAATAAATAATATTGCCCACAAATAAATCACATAATCTGAAATAACTCTATCTAACATCCAAATTGCAATTGCAAGCATTATTATTCCAAAAAGTTTTGAAATAGTATCCATCCATATTCCAGGTTTTGGCATAAATTTACCAGCACCTAATCCAATAAGAAGTAAAGGCATTCCCATACCTAAACTTAATACAAATAAAGCAAGCCCACCTAATACAGCATCACCTGTTTGTCCAATATAAACTAAAGCTCCTGCAAGTGGTGGAGCAACGCAAGGACCTACAATTAAAGCAGATAAAAATCCCATTATTGCAATACCAATAATTCCTTGTTTCTCTTTTCCTTCAGTTGTTTTATTAATTTTATTTTGCAGAGTTTGTGGCAATTCTAATTTAAAATAACCAAACATTGATATAGCTAATAATACAAAAATTAAAGCAAATACAGTAAGAACATATGGATTTTGTAACATTACTTGTAAATTTGATCCAAATAATCCTGCAATAACTCCTGCAATTGTATATGCTAATGCCATTGATAAAACATATACTAATGATAGAAAAAATCCTCCAAGGGCAGTAAGTTTTTGGGTATTCCCAGCTTTTACAATAATAGAAGATAAAATTGGAATCATTGGAAAAACACAAGGAGTTAAAGATAATAACAGTCCAAATGTAAAAAATGTAGCCAAAATAAATAGAAAATTTCCATCTTTTAAAGTACTTGTGATTAAATCTGTTTCACTTTTTTGTTCATTGTTTTTTGTTGAGACAGTTTGTTTTATAGAAGCTTGTTTTTCTACACTGCCTTTTTTTTCTATATTAGAAATATCTACATTATATTTTTTAACCATTGGTGCATAGCAAAGTCCTGCTTTTGAACATCCTTGAAAATGCAACTCTATTTCGTATGTTTTTGAATCAACTTTTGAAGATAATAAACTTTTTGGTACATTTATAAGCATATCATTTAAATGTACAATATACTCTTCATATTTTACTGGCTTAGGAATATTCAAATCTTTAGTAATTTCGATTTTTTCAGGTTTTGAAATAAAAACTTTTAATTTATTATCATATAAATAAATCCCTTTCCCAAGATTTATTAATATTTGTACATCTTTTTTATTTTGTTCAAACTTTACTTTAAAAGCTTGATCAGGTTCTAAAAAATCATAATTAGCCGCAAATACAGAATAAGTTGCTAATAATAAAACTAAAGCTATTTTTTTTAATATCATCATAAATTACTACTTTAGATATTTTTTTACATTTGCTTTTAATTCAGGAATTGTTTTAATTCCAACTTCTTGCTTAATTAACTTTCCATTTTTAAAATAAAGTAAAGTAGGAATTGTTCTTATTCCAAATTTTTCAGATAATTCTGGCTCTTGATCAACATCTACTTTATAAATAGTCACATCAGGACTTTTTACTTTATCATATGCAATCATATTCTTTGTCATTATCTTACATGGTGGACACCAAGTAGCATAAAAATCCACAATTACATTTTTATTTTCTAACTTTTCATCTATGTTCATTACATTTAAATGCTCAAATGCAAAAACAGAAACTACACTAAACATCATTAACATAAATATTTTTTTCATAGCAAAACCTTATTCTTTTTTTATTTACTATTATAATAAATTAATGTAAAGAGTTTGTTAATAGAATATTTTATTATTTAAATTAAATTTTATTTTATAAGTTTTATTAATAATTAATTGTTAAAATTCTAACCAAATAAGGGGATATTATGCAAGAAGTAATTGACTTAATTCCAAGAAAAGTTGATTTTATGAATAAAGATAATATTGTATTAATTGATGTTAGAACACAAATGGAATTTGAACAAACAGGAATTATTGAAAATTCACATAAGTTAACTTTTTTTGATGAATTTGGTAATTATAATCTAGAAGAGTGGTTAAATGAATTTAAAAAACTTGTAACATCAAAAGATCAAACATTTATTTTAATCTGTGCCCATGCAAATAGAACTAGAAGGATTGGTAATTATTTAGTTCAACAAGAAGGTTATAAAAACTGTGCTCATTTACATGGTGGTATTGCTCAATGGCTACAAGAAGGAAGAAAAACTATTTTTAATTAGTTTTTCTTATATGAGCTAAATCCATTTTCTAAATATAATACTTTAGAAAATCCACTATTTTTTAATTTTAATGCTAAATCTTTAGCTTTTGTTCCATTGCTATCAACTAGTAAAAAGCTTCTTTTTGCACTTTTTAAAATCTTTAAAAGTTTAAATTTCCAAATTTTTAAAGACTTTTCATCATCTTTAATAAATGGTAATTTATAAGATTCTGGAATTATACCTGTTTTTTCTTGTGTCTGTTTTGAACGAATATCCACAACAATTCCGTTAAGAGATAGATATTTACTAATTTTTGAAGCTTTAAGTGATTTTACATCAGCAGCATTTAAAAAAACACTTGCAGATAAAAGAAGAAAAAGAATCCATTTCATCGTTTTTCCTTTAAGAATAAAAAGAGAATTGAATTCTCTTTTTTATAAATTATTTTGTTTTTTTATACTCTTTATTTACTTTTTGAAGAACTTCAATTACTTCATCTAAGTTTTCATAAGGAACATGTGATTTCCATTCAATATCTTTACCATTTAATGCAATTCCAATACTTACAACATCAGCTGTTTCTTTACCATAAGGCTCAGTAAGATTAGAGATTATAATTTTACCTTTTTTTGTTCCTGCTAAATCAAGAGTCGCAATTTCTGTAGTAACTGACATTTTTATTCCTTTTTTTTATTTGTATTCAATTTTGACAAAATTTAACTTTTAGTTAAATAAAATTTTTATAGTTGTTTATTATTTAACAGTAGCTATTTTTTGTCCAAATTTAACTTTCTGATTTAGAAGATTTTCTAATTCTATACTATTTTCTTCCCAAATCATAACAATTGTAGAACCCATTTTAAAATAACCCAAAGTATCACCTTTTCTTACATCAACACCATCATAATCAATATACATAATATCATTTGTATTTGTATTCGTTTGAACAGATGGTTCAAAATCAAAAACCATTTGTCCAACATTTAATGCTCCTACAAATACCATATAAAAAAGTTTGTCTTCATTTGATCTACACTCTAAAATAACTCTTTCATTTTGAACAAATAACTCTATCTCTTTTTTTAAATATTTAAAATTTACAGGATAAAGTTTACCTGGTACATGAATAAGTTTTTTTATTACAAAATCAACTGGAGCGTGATACCTATGATAATCACTTGGTGCTAAATAAAAATTAATGTAAGAACCATTTTTAACTTTATCATAATTATCTGTACAATAATAAGTTAGTAACTCTTCTGCACTATATTCCATACCTTTTATTTGAAGAAGAGTACCTTCTTTTAGGTTTCCACCCTGAGTAATAAAACTATCACAAGGAGATATTACGCTATCAACTGCTTCATCTATTTGTCTAGGGATTGCTAATTCTCTTGTAAATAAATCGGTTAATGATTTATAATATTTTGCATTTCTAAATTCACTTAGGTCAATTTTAAAAATCTTTACATAAGTTTCATTTATCATTTTTTGAAAAAACGAAGGAAACTCTTTTTTTGCAAATTTTCCAAAATATTGAGAAATTAAATTCGTTATATGCATCTTTATCCTTACTAATTCATTTATATATATTTTATCTAAATATCACTTGAATTTTAAAATTATCATATAAATTCTATTTATAAGTACTTTAAATAAATAGTTAAGATATTATTTAATTTAATAATAAAAAATAAGGAAATGATATATGCATAAAATCGTTGTTTCAAATCAATGTGGATGCTTTAAAAAAAGCGATTTAAAAAATAATATAAATTTTGAATCAAAAGATGAGGCTTTACAAAAAGCTTTAGATATGAAAAATACAATGAATACTGAATTCTGTGGCAAACATGAATTTCAAGTTGTTGAATTTGGAGATAATTTCATAATCTCTTTTGATACTGAACCTAAAAGTTCATGCTGTGGAAACGGATGTTGTAGTTAAACAACATCCGTTTTACTCAACTACTTGATCTTTAGGAATTAAAATATACAAAGTTCCTTTTTCTTTCATTTTCCCAGCATACTTAAAAGCTTTATCACCATAACCCCAAAAAAAATCTGCTCTTATTTCACCTTTTATAGCTCCACCTGTATCTGCTGCAACCATAAGTTTATTTATTTTCTTTTTTGTAATAGGGTTTGATGTTGACAAAAATACAGGCATTCCAAGGGGGATATAGCTTCTATCAACTGCTAAATTTCTTTTTGCTGTTAATTCTACTCCTAAAGCTCCCGTTGCACCTTGTTTTGCTTCTCTAAAAAATACATAACTTTCATTATGATTTAAAATCTTATCCATCATTTCAGGATTTTTATCAAAGTATGCTTTCATTCCTTGGATTGATGCATTTTTAGAAGTAATATATCCTTTTTTTAACATATATTTACCAATGGAATTATATTTTCTTCCATTTTGATTTGCATAACCAACATTTATTATATCTCCATTTTTCAGTTTGACTTTTCCTGAACCTTGGATATGAAGTAAGAATAGTTCAAATTCATCATCAACATAACAAATTGGCTCTAAATTTTCATTAGTTTCTTTTTGTAATTTTGCTCTACTATCATAAGGAATTAATCTATTACCTTTAATTTTACCTCTTAATCTATACTTTTTCAATGAAGGATAAACAGAAGATAAATCAACTGTAATCATATCTTTTGGTGTTTTATATATTGGATATTTGTAAGTATCATCTTTAGTTAAACTACCATGAAGAAGTGGCTCATAATATCCAGTAATTACACCTTCATCATTTCCATTTTTATCAATTAGTTTATAAGGTTGAAAATTAGAAATAAAAAAATCTCTTGCATTTTTTGCACTAGCTGCTTCTTCACATACATCTTTAAATAATGAAAATCTTTTTGATTTTTTACAAGCTTTTTTAAAAGTTTTTAATGCATAATCAAAATCATCATTATAAAACTTATCAATGTCATAGAAGTTTACTTTTTCTAAAGATGCTTTTGAGATGTTATCATATTTTTCATACTCTTTAAATGCACATCCGGTAAAAAGAAAAATAGGAAGGAAAATAGCAATTATATATTTCAAATTTACTCCTTTAAGTTTGCGTTATTTTAACATCTTAAAGTAAAAGTTTGATTACATATTACAACTATTTGAAGGAACTTGGTGAACCTCTTTTAAATTACAATTTTTACATTTATATTCAATGTCGACAACACCTGAACAACCATGATTTTTAAGTACTCTTTTTGTGATAACTTCATTTTTAAACATAGTTCTTGTATTTTCATCATAAAAAGTTCTAGTCTTTTCTTTACAATCTGGACACTCACCACTATTAAGTTTACTAATTCTTTGATTTTTTAATTTAAAATATAAAAGGATAGAGAATACTACAAACAAAAAGCTTAGTAGTAAAAAAATAAGTGTTTGCATGAAGTAGAGTCTTACTCTACTTCTGCATCGATAACATCATCGTCATCTTTTTTAGATTTTTTATTTTGTTGTGCACCTGCTTGTCCACCTTGAGCTTGTTGCTCTTTAGCATACATAGCTTCTGCTAATTTATGAGATTTTTCAGTTAATGCTTTAACTTTTTCTTCAATTTGTTCTTTAGTTGCATTTTCATCTTTTAATAGCTCTTCTAAATCTGCTGCTGCATCAATAATTGCTTTTTTCTCTTCTTCTGAAACTGCATTTTCATTCTCTTCTAAAGTTTTTCTAGTTGAGTGTAATAATGTATCAGCTTGGTTTCTAATTTCAATTACTTCTTTTCTTTTTGCATCTGCATCTTTATTTGCTTCTGCTTCATTTACCATTTTTTCGATTTCATCATCACTTAATCCAGACGAACCAGAGATAGTAATTTTATTTTCTTTTCCAGTACCTTTATCTTTTGCACTTACATTTAATACACCATTTGCATCAATATCAAATGTTACTTCAATTTGAGGAACACCTCTTGGAGCTGCTGGGATATCTGAAAGTTCAAACATACCTAAAGATTTATTATCTTTAGCAAACTCTCTTTCACCTTGTACTACATGAATTGATACTGCTGGTTGGTTATCTTCAGCTGTACTAAATACTTGAGATTTTTTAACTGGAATAGTTGTACCTTTTTCAATTAATTTAGTAGCAACTCCACCTAAAGTTTCAATTCCTAAAGATAATGGTGTTACATCAAGTAATAATACATCTTTAACATCACCTTTTAATACACCAGCTTGAACTGCTGCACCTGCCGCAACAACTTCATCAGGGTTTACACCTTTATTTAAATCTTTTCCAAAGTACTCTTTAACTACTTGATTAGCTTTTGGTAATCTTGTAGATCCACCAACCATAATAATTTCGTTGATTTCATTTTTTTCTAATCCAGCATCTTTTAATGCAGTTTTAATGTGACCTAAAGTCTCTTCAATTAAGTGCTCAGTCATAGACTCAAATTTTGCTCTAGTTAATGATTTAACTAAGTGAATTGGTCCTGCATTACCCATAGAAATAAATGGTAAATTAATTTCAGTTGATTCTGCTGAAGATAACTCTTTTTTAGCATTTTCAGCTGCATCTTTTAATCTTTGTAATGCCATTTTATCAGTTTTAATATCAAATCCATTTTCATCTTTGAACTCTTTTGCCAACCAATCAATAATTGCATTATCAAAGTCATCACCACCTAAGAATGCATTACCATCTGTTGAAAGTACTTCAAATGTTCCATCACCAATTTCAAGAACAGTAACGTCAAATGTACCACCACCTAAGTCATATACTAATACTTTTTCTTCATCTTTTTTATCTAAACCATATGCTAATGATGCTGCTGTTGGTTCATTAATAATTCTTAGTACATTTAAGCCTGCAATTGTACCTGCTTCTTGAGTAGCTTTTCTTTGTGCATCATTGAAGTATGCAGGAACAGTAATAACTGCATCTGTTACAGTATCACCTAAATACTCTTCTGCATCTGCTTTTAATTTTCCTAAGATTTTTGCTGAAATTTCTTGTGGAGTATAAACTTTACCAGCAATATCAACTGCTGCTGCTCCATTTCTATCAACAATTTTATAACCAACTTTAGATTGTGCTTCTTTTGCATTCTCTTCGTTCATCATAAGACCCATAATTCTTTTTACAGAATAGATTGTTTTTTCTGGGTTTGTAATTGCTTGTCTTTTTGCTGGATCACCAACTAGTACTTCACCTTTATCTGTAAAAGCAACAATTGAAGGAGTAGTATTTTTACCTTCTTTATTAGAGATAACTTTTGCTTCTCCGCCTTCGTAAACTGCCATACAAGAGTTAGTTGTACCTAAATCGATTCCTATAACTTTACTCATCTTTTTTCCTTATCAAGTTTTAATTTTATTTTAAATAATTTTTGTCATCTATCTAGTTTAAAGACATCCCGGTCAAACAATTAGTTCTATTTTTTACAAATAGAAACCATTGCAGGTCTAAGTAATCTATCTTTTATCTTATAACCTTTTTGTAATTGTTGAACTATTTGTCCATCTTCATGATCTTCACTATCAACTTGCATTACTGCATCATGAAAATTTGGATCAAAATCACCATCTGTATCAATTGTAGTAATTTCATGTTTTTCAAAAACTGTATAGAAGTTTTTGATTGTTAATTCAACACCTTCTTTTAATTTTTTAAGAAGTTCTTGTGCATCTAAGTCTTTAGCACTTTCTTCTGCTGCTAAAGCCATCTCTAAAGTATCAATTGGTGCTAATAAATCTTTTGCAAACTTTTCAGATGCATAATCAATAGCTTGATACTTCTCTTTTTCTAATCTTTTTTTAATATTCTCAAAATCTGCATGAACTCTTAAATATTTTTCTTGTTCTTCTTTTAATTTTGCTTCATATTCAGCTTTTACACTTTCAACAGTCTCTTCTTCACAAACCTCTTGCTCAGTACTGTCTTCACAAGTTTTATCTTCACAAGGTTGAACAACTTCTTCTTGGTTTAATTCTTCTTTTTTTTCTTCACTCAATTTTAACTCCTAAGACATACTAATTTGGTTATAAAAATATTCGTAATCTTTCGATAACTCGCCAACTACTAACATTTTTGAATTATACCCGTGAATATTGCAAACATTGCATATTCCCATATATCCAGTAGGTAATAACTCTTCATAATAAAGACCTTCTTCACACTTATCAATAACCTCTCCATTTAAAAATGAATTGATAAAACTTTCATCAAAGTCATATGTAAGTGCCAATCTTAAAAACTCTTTCGTATTATATATTGAAAGGTCTCTTTCTTTTACAAATTGGCTTAACTGTGCATAAAGTTCATATGCTCCAACATCTTTAGATATTTTTATAATATGATTGATTTCTAAACCTACCATATCAATTAAAAATCTATATAATGCAGAAGAGTACTTAATTGTAATTGGAAAATTATCAAATTCTAAGATCATATATCTATCTTGGATATTTAATACATTAACCAACTTATCATTTTTAAGCTCTTTAATAAACACAGTTAAACCAACTCTTTGTGCTAAATATTCTACTGTTTTTAAATCAACAAAAGAAAGTTTATAATTTAATTTACTACTCCAATACTGTTTTAATGCTTCAGTAGTTGGTGTTCTTCCACTACTTGCATGTTCTTGAGCTAAAAAACCTTCATCTCCTAACTTTTTAAAGTAACCTCTAATTGTTGCTGGAGAATATGCAATATCATACATAGTTTTTAATTGACTTGAACCAATTGGCTCACAATGCTCAATATATGCTTTAATAATAGACTGTAATAAAAACTCTTTTTTATCAATCATAAAAAACCAATCTTTTAATTTTTTAGCACTCATTCTCTTGAACTGCTAAAAGATTATAACTTATTGAGTCTATATTTGTCAAGTATTTTTTATAAAATTAATAAATTTTTTATTAAAACCCTATTTAAATTAGCTAATTATCTAGAAAAAGTGGCTAAAATTCTCATCTGAATTTTTTAAAAGGATAAATATGTATCAAAAGATAAATGAGCAGTTTGCAAGTGACAACTACTCACAAATTTGTCCTGAAGTACTAGAAAAGATAATTGAATTAAATAATGACAATGCGTTAGCGTATGGTAATGATTATTACACAAAATATGCAGCAGATAAATTAAGAGAATTATTTGAAACAGATTGTGAAATTTTCTTTGTATTCACAGGGACAGCAGCAAACTCGTTAAGTTTAGCCGCACTATGTAGTTCATATCATAGTATTATATGTACAGATGTAGCACATATTGAAACAGATGAATGTGGAGCACCTGAGTTTTTTTCTAATGGATCAAAACTTCTTTTGGCAGAAGCAAAAAATGGAAAATTAACTCCAGATGATATTGTTCACTTAGCTACAAAAAGAGATGATATTCACTACCCAAAACCAAAAGTTGTATCTATTACTCAATCAACAGAAGTAGGAACTGTTTACTCAATTGAAGAACTAAAGCAGATTCAAAAAACAGCAAAAGAGTATAACCTATACATTCAAATGGATGGAGCAAGATTTGCAAATGCAGTTGCTTCACTTGGATGCAAACCAGCAGATATAACATGGAAAGTTGGTGTAGATGTATTATGTTTTTCTGGAACAAAGAATGGTATGGCAATGGGTGAAGTTATTGTATTTTTTAATAAAAAATTAGCTGAAGATTTTGACTATAGATGTAAACAAGCAGGACAACTTGCTTCAAAGATGAAATTTATATCTGCACAATGGCTAGGATTATTGGAAAATGAGTTATGGAAAAAGAATGCAACCC
This sequence comes from Arcobacter sp. CECT 8985, assembly GCF_004116495.1. GTDB lineage: Bacteria > Campylobacterota > Campylobacteria > Campylobacterales > Arcobacteraceae > Malaciobacter. The sequence goes on from NZ_PDKC01000028.1 coordinate 10,956, forward strand.
ATGCTAATAAAATGGCGAAATATTTTGAAGAGCAAATAAAAGATATCAAAGGTATTAAAATAAAATTCCCTGTTGAGTCAAACAGTGTATTTATACAAGCCCCTCAAGAAGTATTAAATAACTTAGAAAAAAGAGATTGGATTTTTTATGGTTTCATTGGAGTTGGTGGAGGAAGATTTGTATTTTCATGGAATACATCTAAATCACGAGTAGATGAATTAATTAAAGATTTAAAAGAGTTATCAAATAGTTAATATAGGTTTTCTATATTAGCTATTATTAAAAAACTTTTTATAAAATTAGCCAATTAATAATAAGGACTAAAAATGAAATATCTAGTATCAACTTCTAAAAGCATAAATGAGGCATATGAAGCATTACAACAAGCAATTAGTAATAATGGATTTGGTCTTCAATATACTCACAATATAGAAGAAAAACTTTCAAATAAAGGTGTAACTTTAGGAAGAAAATGTTTAGTATTAGATATTTGCCAACCTCATATTGCAAAAGAGATTTTGGATATTGATCCAAGTGTTAGTGCACTTTTACCATGTAGCATATCTGTTTATGAAGATGAAAGTAAAACTAATATTTGCCTTGTTAAACCATCTTTTATTTTTCCACAATTAAATGAAAAATTAAAAGAGGTTATGCAAAGAGTTGAAAAAAGCATCTTTAAAATTATAGATGAAGCAGCAAAAGAAGACTAAACATTTAAAGTAAACTCATCATACAAATACTTAGGAAGTGCTTTTTCTAACTTCAAAGTTAAATTGATGGGTTTTTCTCCTTCATAATTTATTGTATTTGCTAAACCTAAATATATAAAATTTTGTGTTTTTTTATCTACAGTGATGAATTTTCTTACAAAAATATGTAATCGCACATCATATTTTTTATTTTGTATTAACTTTTCACCATCTCCTTTATTTATTGTTGCATTTGGTTTTGTTTGCCAAGAAAAAGTATCATTTGAGAAAAAAGTATTACTATATCTTTTACTTTTAGGTGCATTTTGTTTATCCAAATTTATAAATAAAAAATAATCATTTTTATATTTTAATTGTCCACTTCCTCTAAATGAGCTATGGATTTTATCAAGATTACAAAGAAGAGCAATATTCTTCATATTATACTTTTCATAAAGTTTCAAAAATGGCAAACCATAGTTTTTCCTTCCAAACTCTTTTTCATATAAAAGTATTGCATACTCTATACTATCTTTTATAATCTCTTTTTCTTCACTATTTAATAAACTAGTTTTAAATATCTTAGTTATAATTAAAACCTCATCATTTAAATTTGTAAGCTTTGTATATCTTTTAAGTTGTGCACTATCAAAGAACTCCTGATTTAAATATCTAAAACTATGATTTACACTATTTATATCAACTTTATCTTGGTACTTTAAAATCTCTTTTCTTGCTGTTATTAAATCAATTGATTCATTATTTAAAAGATATTTTAATATTGCAAACTCATTTACTCTTTTTAATTTTATATGAGAATCAATAAATCTAATAATTTTTAAAAATTCTTCAGAAAATTTACTTTTTTGTTTATTTACTTTATATACAAACTCAATATATGATTTACTCTCATCAATAAAATCTTTTGGATTTATTGTTGTTTCATTTGTAATAAAATCAATAAGTTTAGGAGTTTTATTTATACTATTTTTAAAATCAATAAATTGCTGTTTTAAATGTCTGAAACTATTAAAATTTTGTTCATCTAATTGTTTTAAAATACTTTGTTTTGATATTTCATCCATATAAATAAATGTATCATTTGAAATTGAAGCAAAGCTATTATTTAAAGCTAGTTTTACACTATCTTTATCAATAATCTTATTTCCTAAAAGTGCAAATGCAATTAAGTAAGCTCTGTTATGATTTCCTATAAAATCTAATACAGTTAAAAACTGTTTATCTTTGCTTTTTCTAAGCCCTCTTCCTAATTGTTGAATAAAAATTGTTGAAGATGTTGTAGGTCTTAACATTAAAATAGTATTTACTTTAGGAATATCAACTCCTTCATTAAATATATCAACACTAAATATAACTTCTAAACTATTTTGTTCATCTTCAAGTTTTTTTATTGATATTTGTCTATTTTCAATTGAATCTTCACCTAAAAGAGTGGTTGAGACAATGCCTTTTTTATTAAACTCTTCACTCATATAAAGTGCATGCTCTTTATTTACACAAAAAGCTAAAACTCTTCTTTTATTATTATCATGGCCATAAAAATTTAATTTTTCAATTATAAAATCAACTCTTTTATTTACACTCAATATTTTTGCAACTTTTGAAATATCTTCTAAATTTATATCACTATAATCAGTTACGATATCACTTATTCCAAAATAGTGAAAAGATGATACCAATTTTTGTTCCAAAGCACTATTTAGTCTTAAATCAATTGCAATATTATCATCAAACATTTCATATATATTTTGATTATCTGTTCTATTAGGAGTTGCTGTTAAACCTAAAGAAAATTTTGGAGTAAAAAAGCAAAATACTTTTTGAAAACTTTCACTTGCAATATGATGTGCTTCATCATATACTATATAATCAAACTCATCTTCTTTAAAAAGATTTAGATTTTTACTAATTGTTTGAATAGTTGCAAAAATATAATCCCTATCCAATTGTTTTTTATTTCCTGTAAAAAATCCAAAAGTTTTAAAATCAATAACTTTTTCAAAACTAAATTTTGATGAAATTAAAATATTTTCTCTATGGGCTAAAAATAATACTTTCTTAGCTTTAAATTCTTTTATATCAAAAGCACTTAAATAAGTTTTCCCAGTTCCAGTTGCACAAATTGCTAAAGCTTTTTTTTGGTTATTTTTTCTAAGATTTTTTAAGTTTTTAAGTGCATAAATTTGCATACTATTTGGTTCAATTATATCTTTATAAATAAAATTTCTATTTATTTTTATATTACTATTTATTAAAAATTGTTCATATGAATTTAAAAATTTCCCATCTACATCATAAGCTTTATCAAATAATAAATCAAATTCACTCAAAACCTCTTTTGTAAAACTTTCATCTTTTTTACTAACTACTTTTAAATTCCATTCAATATTTGATTTAAATGCACTTGCAGTTATATTTGAAGAACCTATTACTATTTTATAATAATCTTCATATTCAAAAATATAGGCTTTACTATGAAATCCCACATCACTACTATCAAAAACTTTAAGTTCTATATTATTAAATTCTTGAAGTTTTTTTAATGCTTTTACTTCTGTAAAATTTAGATAAGTTGAAGTTAAAACTTTACCTTTAACTGAGTTGTCTTGAGTTTTTTTCAAACAATCAAGCAATAATTGTAAGCCACTATAATTTACAAATGCTACATTTATATAAAAACTTTTACATGAATTAAAAAGAGTTGTTAATAAATTATAAAAATTATCTGTTCTATTATTTGTTATAAGTTTTTTCATCTAATTATTAAAATCTTTCCTATATTTAAAAAATATTGAATATACAACTATTAAAATAAAAATAAACATCACTAATACTATATTCCATCCAAATCTATGATATACCATTGCAGGAATTATAGAACCAACTGCTCCACCAATATAATAAAAAGTTAAATACATTCCTGAAGTTAATGATTTTTGAGATTTTTTTAAAGAATTTGCTATTCCACTACTTACACTATGAACCATAAACATTCCTACACAAAAAAGAAAAACCATAAAAAATACAAAAACCATATTATCACTGAAAAAACTTAAGTTTACAATAGTAAAAATTGCTCCCCCAATCAAAATCATATTTTGCTCACTTTTTAAAATTTTTACTATTTTTTTTGATAATAAAGAAACAACAATTCCCATCCCATATCCAAGATATAAAAGACCAATTTGAGTTTCAGTTGCATCTGGAATTATCTCTTTCATTCTAAAAGGCAAAATATTTAATAGCCCAGCAAATGCAAAAAATGTTGTAAACATTAATAAATAAATCAAGATGAATCTTCTATCACTTAAAATTTCAACAACATCTTTTATTTTTGCTTTTGTAAGTTCCGTATCACCTTCAAACTTCAATTTATTAATAAAAAATATTGCAATAAACAATGCAATACTTAATGACAAGAATACGCTTCTCCAACCAAAATGCGTAGCAATTAAACCAGAAATTACCCTTCCAACCATTCCTCCAAATACTGTTGCTGCTACATAAATAGCCATATTGTATTTGACATTTTTTTTATCACTATTTGCTAATATACTCATACAAGAAGTAATAATTGCAGGGATTATTAAAGACTCAATTATTCTAATAAATAAAAACATCTCATAGCTTGTAGAATAAGACAAAAAGATATTTGTTACAAGAAGTATCAATGATGAATAAATTAACATTTTTTTAGGACAAATTGTTTCTAAAATATATCCATATATTATAGGTGCAATTGCCAAAGAAAACATTATTACAGCAGTAAACTGTGAAGCTTGAATCATATTGATTTTAAACTCTTTTGCCAATAATGGCTGTAGAGGTTGAGTTGCATACATTATTGAAAAAACCACCAAAATAATGTATATTATAATTATTAATTGTCTATTTTTCATTTAGCCATTATAACATATTTTGTACACTTATTTAAGTTTACATAAATAATACATATGCTAAATTTACAAGATTAATGTGACTTTTGAGTAATTAATATACAACTTTTATATTATTATTCTTTGGATTTATATTATAATCATATTATGATATAATCGTTATGTTGTAATAATGTCATTACAAAAATATAAAATCAACAAGGAGATTAAATGAAGAAACTTGCTACAGCTGCTATTATAGGAGCATTAACACTTCCAGCATTTGCTGCAGAATTTATTACTATTGGTACAGGTGGAGTTACAGGTACATATTACCCAACAGGTGGGGCTATTTGTAGACTAGTAAACCAATATAAAAAAGAGAGTAAAATTAGATGTTCTGTAGAATCTACTGGTGGTTCTGTATATAATATCAATACATTAAAAAACGGTGAGTTAGATTTTGGTATTGCTCAATCTGACGTTGTTTATCAAGCATCAAAAGGTACTGGTAAATATAAAGGTAAAGCAGTTAAAAAATTAAGATCTGTAATGGCAATATATCCTGAGTTATTAACTTTAGTTGCAAGAAAAGATGCAAATATCAATAAACTTATAGATATTAAAGGTAAAAGAGTTAATTTAGGAAATCCAGGTTCTGGCAATGAAGCTACTGCATTAGATTTATTTAAATATAGTAATATTAAAAAATCTGATTTAGCATTAGCAGGTGCATTAAAAGCTTCAGAAATGCCTGATGCATTAAGAGATAATAAAATAGATGCATACTTCTATATGGTTGGACACCCAACTGCAAATATTAAAGATGCTTCAAATTCTGTTGATGTAAAAATTGTTCCTTTAGAAGGTAAAAATGTTGATAAACTAATCAAAACTCACCCTTACTTTGCAAAAGCAGACGTTCCTGGTGGAATTTATAAAGGTAATGATAAACCAATTCCTACATTTGGTGTAAAAGCTGTATTAGTTACTACTACTGATGTAAGTGAAAAAGCTGTTTATACAGTTGTTAAAGCAATTTTAGAAAACTTTGATACATTCAAAAAATTACATCCAGCATATGCTAACATTACTAAAAAATCATTATTAGATGGTTTAAGTGCTCCTTTACATGAAGGTGCTAAAAAATACTTCAAAGAAGCAGGTCTATTATAATAGAAATTTTCGAAAGCTTTATGCTTTCGAAAACTACATTTTGTCATATTTCATTTAAATTATTCATACTTGTATGAACTATGACAACATTAAATTAATAAGGTATTTATATGATAGAAAAAGATAAACATCATACACTCGATGAACTAGAAGTCGAGCAAGCAGATGAAACGGAAAATATTGTAAATGATTTAGAAGGGCAAAGGGTTTTCGGAAGAGAACACTTTGAATTTTGGCTAATCTCTGCAATTGCATTGGCTTGGACACTATATCAATTATACATTGTAATTGAACCTGTAAATTCTACAATTTCTAGATCAATTCACTTAACTTTTGCATTAGTATTATCATTTTTAATATATCCAATGTTTAGAAAAAAATATTTTTTACAAAAGATTAGATGGTTTGGATATACATTTGCAACTTTAGGTCTTTGTACAGCTGGATATATAGCATTTTTCTATAATGATTTGGCATTAAGACCAGGTGATTATAATATAATTGATATTACAGTTGCAGTTTTCGGTATGCTAATTTTATTAGAAGCAGGAAGAAGAGTTTTAGGTTTTGCTCTAAGTTTAATTGCTATTGTTTTCTTAGCATATGATGTTTTAGGACCTTATATGCCTGAATTAATTATTCATAAAGGTGCTAGTTTAAATAAACTTGCAGGACATATGTTTTTAACAACTGAAGGTATATTTGGTGTACCATTAGGTGTTTCTACTGGGTTTGTATTTTTATTTGTACTTTTTGGATCTTTATTAGATAAAGCTGGTGCTGGAGAATATTTTATTAATTTAGCATTTGCTTTACTTGGCAAATATAGAGGTGGTCCAGCAAAAGCTTCTGTTGTGGCATCTGGATTTACTGGTATTATGAGTGGTTCTTCTATTGCAAATACTGTTACAACTGGTACTTTTACAATTCCTTTGATGAAAAAAACTGGATTTAGACCAGAACAAGCGGGAGCAGTTGAAGTTGCTGCTTCTACAAATGGACAATTAATGCCTCCTGTTATGGGTGCTGCTGCGTTCATTATTGCAGAATTTCTGGCACTTAGTTATACTGATGTAATTTATGCAGCATTTATTCCTGCATTTGTTTCATATTTTGCACTATTTTATATAGTTCACTTAGAAGCATTAAAATTAGGATTAAAAGGTGCAAAAAAAGAGGATTTACCTCCAAAATTTCAAACTTTTATAAAAGGTATTCACTATTTAGTTCCTATTTTCTTCTTACTTTATACCTTAATGATTTTAAGAGAAAGTGCAGCAAGTGCTGCTTTTAACGCAATTTCATTACTTATGGTACTTATGATTGTTCAACATCCTTTTAGAGCTATTTTATATAAACAAAAGATAACTAAAGAGGTTTGGGTAAGTGGATTTGTAGATATTTTAGCTGGATTTATTAGTGGAGCTAAAAATATGATTCCTATTGCAGTTGCTACTGCACTTGCTGGTATTGTTGTTGGTTCAATTACATTAACTGGACTTGGTCAAGTATTATTAGAAGTAATTGAGACTATTTCAGGTGGAAATATATTTATTATTTTATTACTTGCTGCATTTGTATCTTTAATCTTAGGAATGGGATTACCAACTACTGCAAACTATATTGTAATGGCATCATTAACAGCACCAGTGATTTTATCACTTGCACATGATAATGGATATTTAATCCCATCAATTGCAGCACACCTATTTGTATTCTATTTTGGTATTCTAGCAGATGATACACCACCTGTTGGACTTGCTGCGTATGCTGCTGCTGGTATTGCAAAAGCAGACCCAATTAAAACTGGTATTCAAGGATTTAAATATGATATAAGAACAGCAATTTTACCATTTATGTTCTTCTTTAATCCAGATTTATTATTAATTTCTGGAGTTGATGCATTAAATCCAGCAGATCCTCATGGATGGATTTGGATTACTAATCCATTTAGAATAGCAGAAATTTTTACAACTGCATTTATTGGAATGATGGCATTCTCATGCTTTACACAAGGTTATTTTGTTACATGGACAAATATAATTGAGAGATTACTTTTCTTAGTTGTTGTTCCATTTATGTTCTTACCTGAACTTATGGCAAAACATTTATCTTTACCTACATATCACTTATCTTATATGATTGGTATTGGATTATTTGTATTAATTTATATATTCCAAAAAGCTAAATTAAAAGCTAATAATACTTCAAAATACGAAGTTGAGATATAAAAATAAAAAGCGTAATTTGCGCTTTTTATTTAATAAAAGGTTTTTCGATTATATATCCATAACCTTTGTGAGAAACAATAAAATCTTCATCTTTAACTTTATCTTTTAATCTTTTCATAACTGTTCTAAAAGCAGAATCATTAGTATGAATATCGTTCCAAACTAATTTTTTAAATGTTTCTACTGAAACCACTTCACCAAAATTATCAATAAGTACTGATAAAATATCTGATTCTTTTTTTGATAACTTAACTATTTTTTCTTGATTATATAATTTATCATTTGCTTTATTATATGTATAAGTTTTATTTATTGTGATAAAATTATCAATTTTATACTCTTTTTTATCAGCAAGAACTTCATTCTTTGCTTTTTGAAGCATCTCCATCATATTATCTATATTTAAAGGTTTAACAAAATATCCAAGAACTCTAAGATTAATTAATTTTAATAAATCATCTTCATTTTTATGTGCACTAACTATTATGAATCTTTGATTTGAAACTAAACTCAAAATATCATCAATCATTTCAATACCATTTTTATTTGGCATTTTTATATCTGTGAGGACTAAATCAAATGATTTATTTAAATTATAATTTTCTTTAAATTTCTTACTGCCCTCTTCTCCATCACAAGCAACTACTACTTCATCAAAAATTGTATTTAAATAAAAAGATAAAGTTTTTCTTGCTAACTCTTCATCTTCAACTAATAGAACTCTTGTATTCATATTATTCATTTTTATCTTCCTAATACTATATTATATTTTGAGATTAAAATAATAATAACAAATTTGCTCTTTAAATTGGTAAAATAATTGTAAATTTAACACCATTGTTTATATTTTCTACGTATATTTGTCCATTCATGTTCTTTTCTATAATTGTTTTTGCCATATAAAGTCCAATACCTGTTCCTTGGTATTCAAACTTTGTTGTAAAATAAGGTTCAAACATTCTATCTAAAACTTCATCTTCAACTTCACCACAATTATTACTTAGTTCGATCATTACATCTTTTTGTCTCAATGTAACATTTATATCCAATGTAGGAGAGAAACTCTGTTCTTTTAACTTGATAATTGCTGCTTCACTTGCATTATTTAAAATATTTACAATAACTTGTTGAAATTCATTTTGGAAACCAAAAATATCTTTTTTGTCTCCTGAGATATTTACATTTATATTTGCTTTTTCAATCTGACCTTTAACAATTTTTATGCACCCTTCAATTGAACTTTTTAAATCAAAAGTCTCTTTTTCTTTTGTTGGTTTATAAAAGTTTCTAAAATCATCAATTGTTTGAGACATATAATCAATTTGCACTTTTGCACTTTTTATTGATTCATTCAACTCTTCTTGAGTAAATTTACCATAATTATCCCTAATAAAATAAACAAGTAAATTGATGTTATTTAATGGTTGTCTCCATTGATGTGCAATACTTCCTAAGACTTCTCCCATAGATGCTAATTTATTTTGATGTGCAAGCATTCTATCTTTTTGGACATTTTTTTCAACTTCATTTGCAATTTTTTGTTTTAACTCTTCTTCTGTTAATTTCATTCTTGTTATATCATTAATATAACCATATAAATGAGTAACCTTACCAAAGTGATCTTTTAATAAAATTGTTCTATTAAATACCCATCTTAAAGAACCATCTTTATCTTTAACTCTGTATATTTTTACAAAAAATTTATCATCATTTTCAATAGCTTCTTTTATCTCTTCTTTTAAAGACTCGATATCCTCGTCATAAACCACATCAAGATAATTAATACTATTTGAAAATTCTTCAATTTCATACCCATAAGAATTAATACTTTTTGATACATAATCAACACTTAGATTCTCATCATTATTCCATTTAAAAATAACAATTCGTCCCATTTCAACAAGAACTTCAACATTATTTAATTCATCAGCCAATCTTTTTTTCTGATCAACATCCATTGACATCATCAACATTCTATTTGATTTTTGATTATTTTTAAAAGCTTTTCCTCTTACAAAAATCCATTTATAATGATTATCTATATTTTTTATTCTATATTCACATAAATAATGTTCTGTTTTTCCATCTATATGTTCATTAAACTTATAAATTACTTTTTGTCTATCATCTTCATGAATTAAATTTAGCCAATCATCAAAAGTTTGTATATCTCCTCTTGTATAACCAAACATCTCTAACCATTTATTTGAAAAGAATATTTTTTTTGTATCTAAATCTATATCCCAAAGTCCATCATTAGAAGCAATAATTGCTAATTCATATCTCTCTTTCCATTTTCTATATAAGGAGTTTTTTGTTTGCAACCTTCTATTGTAACGATTAAATAGTGTATTTACAAATCTTGCAAATGCAGTTGTCATAAATATCATAAATATTGCTATACAAATAATAATAAAAATATAAAGGATAAGTTTAGTGTTATACTCTTTTTTTATTTTTGCTATTTGAGAGTATATTTTATAACTTTTTACAGAGACTAAAAATTGATATTTTCTAAAATTATAAACATCATCTTTTTTATTTTTTATATTTATATATTTTGAAAAAACAACTCTATCATTTTTTAAAAGATTCTTTTCTGCAATCTTATGACCTTTTCCATAATAATTAAATACAGATTTGTTTTGGTAATCATAAAACCAAAAATAACTATCTTCATAAGCTTTACTTTTTGCAAGAATAGAATTAAAAATTGCTTTTCTTGTTAATACTTCCATATCATCAATTTTTGAGAATGCTACTATTATCCATTTTTTTGAAGGTATTTTTTTTGAATAACTAAGTCTAATTTTTCTTCGTTGATTATCTATCCAATATATTAAGTTTTCATCACCCATATAAATTATATTTCTTAGCATATGTACTCTAAAATAATCGTTTTTCATTTGAGAGTTTGTTAATTCTTGAAGATGAGTAATTACTTTTTTCCCTCTTAATATTTTAAAAGTTTTATAATTAAATATTACAAATTCAATATTTTTACTCTTCTCAAACTTAGTTAATACGTTTGAAATATCTTTGTATTTTACTTGATGATTGTTTGAGTTTAAAGCTTTTATATGTCCATTGATTTCAAATACACTTCTATTTAAAATATTTTCAATAGAATCAAAACTTGCACTTGCATTATATTTTATATCATTTATATAAGATTTTAAAATATTTTTTGTTCTATACTTATCTTTTTGCATAAGTAGTTGTATTTGATTACTCTTTTTATAATCAAGCACCAAAGAAACTATAACACTTGAAAGAATTGCAGTGATTATTACAAAAAGCAAAGGAGTTAATATAATATGTTTTTTTATATCACTTAAAGTATTAAATCTTTTTCTTGAAAAAAGCATTAATAATATACCCTAGCTAAATACAAGCCATATGGGCTTGCTGGTGTTTTATATATATGTTTTTTTTTCTTTAGTTGTAAAAGTAAATCTTCTTTTGTTAATTTACCATCATTTATTTTTAATAAAAAACCAACCATTAGCCTTATTTGAGATCTTAAATATGAGTTTGCAACAAATTTAAATACATAGATATCTTTATATTTATAAAATGAAGTATCAAAGATTTCTCTTACTAGATTCTCTTTTGCACTTCCTTTTTTATGAAAATATTCAAAATCATGAATTCCAATAAATAGCTTTATTGCCTCTTTAATTTTATTTTCATCTATATTATCAATTGCTGTTAAATATTTAGAATTAAAAGCAGTTGGTTTTGTTGTTAAAACATATCTATAAACTCTTTTTTTTGCATGAAATCTTGAATGAAATTCATCACTAACAAAATTTATTTTATTTACCCTAATAGATAAAGGAAGATGTCTATTTAAAATCTGTTTTAATTTGTCTAAATTAGTCCAATAATCTGGCAATACTGCATTAAAAACTTGACCTGTTGCATGAACATCTTTATCAGTTCTTCCACTTAGAATTATTTTACTATTAATATTAATTACTTTAAAAACTTCTAAAATTTTATCTTCAACACTCAACCCATTTGGCTGGGTTTGAGAACCTTGGTAAAGTGAACCATCATAAGATATTACAAATTTTGTATTCATTTTAATATAATTTTTTTGTCATTTTTGAATATAAATAATATGTACCTAAAATCCAAATAGGAGGAGCAATAAATAAAGAGTATAACTCTACATTTTTTGTAAGGTATTTTATAATTACATAGTAAATTACCACAGCAATTAAAGATAACCCAACTGCCCTATTTTTTTCATATCTTGGATTATAGTATCCAAATGCAGCAACTAAAAATAGTGAAATCAATGGAAATATTGATGTCAAAATATAAAAAGTAAAATCATCAATATCTTTGCCATTTGATAAATAATATTTCCAATAATCATATGATGTTGTAAATTTATACTCATTTTTATTAGTTATCGAATCATTTATAACCATTGTTTTATAATCAATTTGATTTAATTCATTAGGTTCGATATAAAATGCTTTCCCCTTTATTAAAATAAAGTTCAAATCTCCATCATCATTTTTTAATACTGCTTTATCAGAAATAATAAACTGATCAAGATTGTTTTGTGTTTTAAATAGTTTTACATTTTTATATTTTTTTCCATTTTTTTCATCTATATAAATTAGCCAATCACCAAATTTTTGTCCAAACTCAGAAGCTTTAATATTGAAATTTGCCTCTTTTTGTTTCTTTTGTAAAAAAGTATCCATTAAATATTTTGTCTTTGGAATTAAACCAACTGAAACAATCATTAAAGCAATTGATAAAAAAAGTGTTGGAAGAAAAAATATTTTTAAAATTTTCAAAGGGTTAAGTCCAAAAGATGTAATTACTATTAATTCATATTCACTAGATAGTTTAGCAAGTGTAATAACTAATGAAATAAAAAAAGATATTGGCATTGTAAAAAATATGATTTTAGGCATATTATATGCATACAATTTTAAAAGTTCATATGCATCAATTGTAATTACTGATGTTAAAGATGCAATTTTCACTAAAAAGATAATTGAAGTGATAAAATATAAACCTAAAAAAATAGGTAAAAAGGATATTGATAGTTGTGAATACAAATAACTTTTTATTTTCAAGAAAAAACCTTTGATGATATATTAATAAAAAACTCAAATAAAAATCCTAGAACTAAAAAAGGAATAAAAGGTATTTGAGTATCTTTTTTTAAAATTAAATTATAAATTGATGGTATTATAGCAAAAATTCCCGCTAAAAATATAGCTACAATTCCTGCTTTTAATCCTAAAATAACTCCAATTAAAGCAACAATAGGAATATCCCCTTCACCTAAAGCTTTTTGAGTCTTTAAAGTTTCATCATTTAAAATATAGGATTTTATATTTTGTACATAAAAACTAAGAATAAAATCTAATAAAATAAAAAAGCCTGCAAAAATTGATGCATTTTTAAAAGATTCTAAAAAAGGATAATTTGTACAAAAAAATGATATTAAAAATGCAAGTAACAATAAATAATCAGGTACAGCTTTATACTCAAAATCAATAAATGACAATACTATTAAAATATAAAATAATAAAGAAAACAATATAAAATCAACAGAAAAAGAGAATTGTAAAAAAAGAAGAATACTTAATAATCCACACATAAATTCAACAGTGAAATATAAATAAGAAATAGAAACTTTACATGAAGAACACTTTGCTTTCAAAAACAAGTATGAAAGTAAAGGAATATTTTCATACCAGCTTATTGGGTGTGAACATTTTGGACAAGTTGAGTTTATTAATAAAGAGACCCTTTTAGGTAATCTATAAATTAATACATTTAAAAATGAACCAAAAACAACTCCAATAATAAAACTAAATACCACCAAATCGTCTCTCTCTATTTCTATAATCACTAATTATGTCATCTAATTCATTAGTAGAAAATTCTGGCCAATATGTATTTACAAAAAACATCTCTGCATACGCATTTTGCCAAAGTAAATAATTTGAAAGTCTTACTTCACCACTTGTACGAATAAGAAGGTCAACATCAGGAAAACCTGCAGTATCTAAGCAGTTTTCAAAATTTTGTTTTGTTACATCTAAATTATTTTTATTTAACTTCTTTATAGCTCTTAATATCTCATCTTGTGAGCCATAATTTAATGCTAATACTTGAGTAAGCCCCGTTGCTTCTTTTGTTGCTTCTTCTGTTTTATAAATAATTTCTTGTAAAGATTTTGAAAATTTTGAAATATCACCAATTGCTTTAAATTTTACATTATTATCTAAATATATATTTAATTCATTTTTTAAATATTTTTCTAAAAGTTTCATCAAAAATTCAATTTCTAACTTTGGTCTACTCCAATTTTCTGTTGAAAATGCATATAATGTTAAATATTTTATTCCAATATTATTACAATGTTTTGTAATTTCTCTAACTATTTTAGCACCTTCTTCATGTCCCGCAGTTCTTTTTAGGCCGCGTTCATTAGCCCATCTTCCATTTCCATCCATTATTATAGCAATGTGACTTGGTAACTGTTTTTTATTATTAATATCCATTAAACTCTTTTTTCAAACAATTTAAAAGTTCCATTGATAACTCAAATTTTGGTGCAGAAAAAGAAAAAGATTTATCTTTTAGTACTAATTCTATTTTATTATTATCTGAACCAAAGTTGTTGTTTTCATCTATAATATTTAAACACACACCATTGATTTTTTTATTTATCAACATTTTTTGTGCATTTTCATTTGCAACAGTTTGATCTAGTTCTGCTTTAAATCCAATTGAGATAATTTCACTTTTTTCTAAAGTATTTAAAATATCAATATTTTGCTTTAATTTCAAACTCCAAGAAGTTCCTATTAACTCTTTTTTTAATTTTCCTTCTTCTTTTATATTTGGTAAATAATCACTAACTGCTGCAACCATAAATAAATATGTTTTTTTATTTAAATTTTGTTTTTTTTCAATACTTAAGGAATCAACTAAACTTTCATACATATCTTCGCTTGATTGAACAGGTATAAGATTAATTGATGAAGGTAAGTTTTCATATCCTCTTGTTGAAACTAAAGTAACATTTGCACCTTTAAAATATAAAGCTTTTGCTAATGATGCTGCCATTTTACCAGAGGAGAAATTTGAAATATATCTTACATCATCTATTTTTTCAATTGTTCCTCCCCCACTTAAAACAACACTTCTATTCTCCCAATACTGCTCTTTTAGTAACTCTCTTGCTGTTACATTAAAAATCTCTTGAGGCTCTGCCATTGCTCCATCACCAACATCTTTACATGCTAATTCTTTTACTTGTGTATGTACAATTTTAAAATTTGATAATTTTAAATTTTCTATACTTTTTAAAGTTATAGGATTTGTAATCATATTCGTATTTGCTGCAGGTGAAAGAATCTTTAATTTTGGGTATGCTAATACAGTTTGAGTTAATAAATTATCTGCAATTCCATTACTTATTTTGTTTATTGTATTTGCACTAGCAGGAGCTATTACAAAAATATCTGCCCATTTTCCTATATCAATATGATTATAAGTTGATTGCTTATCCCAAGATTCATTATCTTCATCTAATACTTTATTTTGAGATATTGCTTCAAAAGTTATTGGATTAATAAATTTTTTTGCAGACTCTGTCATTAATACTTTAACAACTGCACCTGCTTTTATATATAATCTAATCAACTCTAAAGATTTATATATTGCAATAGAACCTGTAACTGCAACTAAGATTTTTTTATTTTTTAGTAACATAACTTTTTACTTTTTAAAAAATTTATAAAAATAGTCTTTTATTATTTTCATTGGAGCTCTATTAATTGCTAAAGAGCCTTTTTTTATATCTTTTGTTACACAAGTTCCTGCAGCTAAAATAACATCATCTTCAATTGTTACAGGAGCTACAAGTTGTGTATCTGAACCAATAAATACATTTTTCCCTATTTTTGTTTTATGTTTATTTACACCATCATAATTACAAGTAATTGTACCTGCACCAATATTTGTTCCTTCATCTATCTCACAATCTCCAAGATATGATAAATGCCCCGCTTTTACAGCAGTTAATTTTGCTTTTTTAGTCTCTACAAAATTTCCTATATGAGTATCAATTAGATGACTATTTGGTCTAATTCTAGCCATTGGTCCAACATCTGAATTTTGTAAAATTGAATCTTCTACAATAGAGTTTGCTTTTACAACTGAATTTACTATTTTTGTATTTCCCAATAAACACACACCATTTTCAAGAACTGATTCACCTTCTATTTGAACACCTTCTTGAATATATATAGTATCTGGTAATCTCATAATTACACCATTTTGCATAAATGCTTTTTTAATTCTATTTTGATGAATTACTTCAGCTTGTGATAATTCATATTTAGAATTCACACCTTTAAAATTTTCAACATTTACAACTAGTGGTTTTAATACTTTATTATCATTTATTGCAAGTTCAATTAAATCTGTAATATAGTACTCTTTTTGAGCATTATCATTTGATAATTTAGGTAAATACTCTTTTAAAAATTGTGTTTGAAAAAGATATACACCTGCATTTGCACTATTTACTTTTAATTCTTCTTCACTTGCATCTTTTTGTTCAACAATTTTTACAACATTTCCATCTTTTACAATTACTCTTCCATATCCATTTGCATCTTTTAAATTTAAAACTGACATTACAATTGTTGCATCAATATTAAACTTTTGTAATTCTTCAGATTGAATAAGTGGCATATCTGCATTTAAAACCAAAGTTTTTTCATACTTTGGTTCAATATTCATAACGGCCCCACCAGTACCTGGATAATTTTCATGATCTTGAATTACAAAATTTATATTTTCAAAATATTTTTCAACTTCTTGTTTTACTTTTGAAGATTGATGATATAAAACAACAGTAATATCATCACTTAGTTTAGAAGCCTCTTTTATCGAGTAATATAACATTGGCTTACCAGAAATTTCATGTAAAACTTTTGGTTTTGAAGATTTCATCCTTGTACCTGCACCAGCTGCAAGTATAATTATTGATAATTTATTCATATTTATTTCCTATTTTAATGCTTCATTTATTTCTAATCTTAAATTTCTTATTACTTGTTTTATTGCACTAATCATCTTTGGATCAGTTATATTACCTTGTAATAATTTAGCTAAGTTTTTTTCTCTTTCTTTAAAAAACTTTGCTACTGAACGACTTTTTTTAGTGTAATTAAACATCAATACACCAGAAGCAATTAAAATTACTACTAATTTTGTATGCCCTAATATTGCTGCATAATTAAGTATTGAAAAACCTGCATAATCCACTGCATTCATATCTGCACCTGCAGCTATTAATAATCTTGCAATTTTATAATTACCTTTCCATTGAGTATGATGAAGAGCAGTTCTTCCTTGTTTATCTTTTATATTAAGATTTGCTTTTTTAGAAAGAAGTTTTTCTACAACCTCTATATCATCTGCAATAACAGCTTTGTGATATACAGTTCTTCCATCACTATCTGCAACATTCACATCAATTCTAAATTTTAATAAATAGACTAATCTTTCTAAAAATTGTTCTTTATCTCTAATCTTTTTTACTTTTAGACCATTATCAACAAGAACAGTTAAAGGAGAATTACCTTCATCATCAACAATATTAGGCTCTGCACCTGCACTAAAAAGAAGTTTTAATAAATCTAAATTATTATAACTAATAACATCAAAAATTATCGTTTTTCCATTTGAACGTGGTCTATTTAATCTTGGTCTATAACTTATCATTCGTTTTAATAAAGTAAAATAATCTTCTTCATCATCAATATTTAAATATCTTCTTGAGCTTGCTCTTTTATTATTTCCTTGAACAAGTACAATTTCACATAATTCATCAATTATTGTTTTTTCATGTATATCTCGGTGATCAATATCTGCACCTTTTATTAATAGATATTCAATCATAGGCATATTTTTTAATCCAGCAAAAATAGCTTCAAATAAAACTGTTCGGCCTTCTTTATCTTCTGCATTTATATCTGCACCTGAATCAAGTAAAAAATCAATTGTGTCATAATTTTTTCTCTCTACTTCTTTATAAAGTGCAGTTTTACCACTTTTATCAATTCTATTAACTGCAAGTCCATGCTCTATTAAAACAGAAGTTAATTTTAAATAATCATAATTTTTATTTATAAGTTTATAACGACCTTCTCTATTTTGTTTAGGATCTTTTAATAATGAAATTATTTTTAATATTTCATCTAAAATTGTTTCATTGTCAAGATTTTTAATATTAAGTTTTATTCCTTTTTCTAATAAAAGTTCGATCAATTCAATATTTGAAGCACCCATAATTACTGCATTAAACAATACGTTTTCTCTATGATCATCTGTGATATGAATATCACAACCATTTAGTACAAGAAATTTTGCTACTTCAGGTGAAGATTTTAAAGCAGCATAAAAAAGAGCAGTTTGTCCATTATTATCTAGTACATTTGGATCATCAATATTATTCATAACTTCTCGTACAATATTGAGATTTCCACCATCAACTGCATCAAAAAGAACAGTTTTGCCATAACTATCTTTTATATTCAAATCAGGATTATGTTCCATTAGAACTTTAAATACTTTATAATTTTCCTCTAAAGCTACATCTTGAAGTATGGTTCTTCCTGAACTATTTACATAATTTAAAGAAGAGCCATTATCAATTAAAAATCTAATCATTACTCCATCAGCACGCTCAACAGCCTCACTTAAAACTGTTTTTCCAAAATTATCCTCATGATTTATATCAATTCCATTTTTTATTAAAATTCTAATAGATTCAATTCTTCTTTTTTTAACTAGTGGAAACAATAAAGTTTGACCTTTATCATTTAATTTATGAATATTTGCTCCATTATCAATTAATTTTTGAACTTTATCAACATTTATATAATCTTTTAGTAGTTCTTTTTGAAAACTTTCTGTAACATTTTGTTTAAATAAGTTCAACATTAAGTTTTAGTCCTTGACAATTTGTTATGTAGTATTTTTTTACATTTTATCAAAAGTTTTATTAAAATCTTTTTCTATGTTTTGTAAACTTTTTTCTTTCAAAGTTTTTATTATTATTTCTTTTTTCATCAATTAAATTTGATTTTAATGACTTTTCTATAAAGTTATTAAAAGTTGCTCTTGTTATACTTGCTTTTACATTATCTGGAAATAATTCAGGTAATTTATATGACAACCAAAGATATAATGATATTTTTTTTACTTCATCCTCGACAAGCAATAAATCCCGATATGTTAATGCTTTTTTAGGTAACGTAATTGAAGGTTTATATCTTATTACCTTGTTTTTTATTATTGCTGCGATATATGAATCATATGCTTGTAAAATAATTGTTGATTTTATAGTAATAGGAGCTTGAGAAAGCATATATTTTTCTTCCATCTTTAAATTATTTTTTCTATCAAGTATCTTTGCAGCTTCAATCATAGAACCAATATTTGAAGCTATAAAAGGTCCATCAAAATACATATTTTCATTGAAAAATTTAAGTACTTTTGTTAATGAATTTGTCTTAATATGAGAACTTAATCCTTCCAATTGAGGAGCACTAATTTTTACTTTAAATGGTGGTTTTATTGTTTTTATTGGTTTTTCATACTCTTTTTGAATATGTTTTAAAGACTCCCTTGAAGTTGCACCTAAATAACCCTCTTCATGAAAACCATATCTTCCTGCTCTACCTGCTATTTGAATTATTTCATTAATATTTAATGTTCTTCTTGATATCCCATCAAATTTTTTATGTGTAGTAAAAAGAATTGTTTTAATAGGAAGATTTAATCCCATTGCAATAGCATCTGTTGCAATTAAAATATCACTTTGACCTTCTCTAAACTTTCGTGCTTCTTCTCTTCTTACTTCTGGTGATAAATTTCCATAAATAACTGAAACTTTATGAAATTTTTGCAATTTCTGTTTTAATCTTAACACATCAGTTCTACTAAATGCAATTAGTGCAGTGTGTGGTTCTAAATCTCTTAAAGAAGTGTGTTTTTCCATAAGATGAAGTCTATTTTTTCTTTGAAATTTAACAACTTCTAAATCTTCATTTAAATATTTTGCAATTTTTTTTACTGCATCTAATGCATTAACAGAACCTGTCATAATTATTTGTTTAGCAGGACAACCAATAATAGCATTTACCCATGCCCAACCTCTTTCATCATCATCTAACATTTGAACTTCATCAATTACTGCAACATCTACATCTAAATCATAATCAATCATCTCGATTGTTGAACACACATGTGCAGCATCTTCATTTAATATTTGTTCTTCACCAGTGATTAAAGTTGCATCAATATTTGAAGATTTCAAATCTTCAAAACCTTCTAATGCTAACAGTCTTAAAGGTGCTAAATATAATCCACTATTTGATTTTTTAAGTTCACTCATTGCGCTATGAGTTTTGCCTGAATTTGTAGGTCCAACAAAAAATTTCAATTTTCTTTTTAAACTTCTTGCTAGAGGAAATTGTGATTTTAGATCACAATTCAATAAATTTTGTAATTGTTTTTGCCAAGTATCTTTCATGTTGGTATTATAATGATTTAAATATAATATAGTATTAAAAACATAAGGTAAATTAATGGATTGTACATATTTTGGTAAATGTGGTAGTTGTACTTTATTTGATAAGTCATATGAAGAACAGCTTTTATTTAAACTAAATAGAGAAAAACAAAGATTTAGTGATTTAACAAATTTAGAATTTGATGTCATTAAAAGTCAAGAAAGTAATTTTAGAAATCGTGCAGAGTTTAGAATTTGGAAAAGTTTTAATGAACATGAGCAACCAACAATTTCTTATGCTATGAATGACTTTGATAAGAATGCATTAATAATTAACAAATGTCAAATTGTAAGTAGCCATATACAAAATGTTATGCCAAAACTTTTGGAAAAAATTCAAAAAAGAGATGTGTTAAAAACAAAACTTTTTGCATGTGAATTTTTAAACTCTAAAAAACAAGATATGCTAGTAACACTAATTTATCATAGAAAACTTGAAGAAGATTGGATAGAAGAAGCAAAAAAGTTAGAAAAAGAATTAAATATCAAAATAATTGGAAGAAGTAGAAAACAAAAAATTGTTTTGAGTCAAGACTTTATAGAAGAAGAACTAGTAATAGAGAATAAAACTTTCTATTTTGAATATAAAGAAGGTGGTTTTACTCAACCAAACACAAACGTTAATATCAAAATGATAGAATGGGTTTTAACAAAACTTGAAAAAAGCAAAACTGATCTTTGCGAATTATACTGTGGAGGTGGTAACTTTACTATTCCTTTATCTACAAAGTTCAATAAAGTTTTGGCAACTGAAATTTCAAAAACATCAATTAGATCTGCTTTAAAAAATTGTGAATTAAACTCAATTTCAAGTATTGATTTTATAAGAATGAGTAGTGAAGAGTTTGTAGAAGCATTAGAAGAAAAAAGGGAATTTAGAAGATTAAAAAATGTTGATCTAAAATCATATAATTTCTCTACAATTTTTGTAGATCCTCCAAGAGCAGGACTTGATGAAACAACAACAAACCTTATTAAAAATTTTGAAAAAATAATTTATATATCGTGTAATCCAGAAACTCTTCATAGAGATTTAATAGAACTTACAAAAACACACAAAATTGAAAACTTTGCATTATTTGATCAATTCTCTTATACAAAGCATATAGAAAGTGGTGTAATCTTAAAGAAACTTTAATTTTTTCTTAGATAAAATTTAAAAATGATGAAAGTATTGATAAAAGGGTAAATATGAGAATTAATACAAACACTGCTTCACTTATGGCACAAGAAGCAAATACTAATACAAATAGGAAACTTACAACTTCTTTAGAGAAGTTAAGTACAGGTCTTAGAATTAATAAAGCAAGTGATGATGCTTCAGGACTTGCAATTGCTGATAAACTAAGAACTCAAGCTAGTTCTTTAGGTCAGTCAATTTCAAATGGAAATTCTGCAATATCTCTAACACAAATTGCTGATAAAGCAATGGCAGAACAATCTAATATTTTAGATACTATTAAAAGTAAACTTATCCAAGCATCAACTGATACTACTTCAGATCAAGGTAGGGAAGCTATTGGAAAAGATATATCTAAACTTTTATCACAACTTGATAACATAGCAAATCAAACTAACTATAATGGAACTTCTTTATTACAAGGTGCTAGTGCTGGTTCTGCAGCAATTCAATTAACATTCCAAATGGGTGAAACAGCTGCAGATACTATTAGTACAACTCCGGGCGTAAGATCAAATGTTTCTGGATTAAGTTTAACTGATTTAAAAAATGCTGCTAGTGCAGGTACATCAGCAGCCGGCTTTAATGCTTCTGGAGCAAGAGGTTTCATGGATGATGTTGATAGTGCATTGAATACATTAAATAGCTGGAGAGCAGATTTTGGTTCTACTCAAAATCAATTAGAATCAGCAGTTAGAAATCAAATGACTCAAAAAACGAATATTAAAGCTGCTGAATCTGTAATTAGAGATGTTGATTATGCACAAGAAAGTGCAACATTTAATAAACAAAACATTATTTCACAAGCTGGTACTTATGCTATGAGTCAAGCAAATAATGTACAACAAAATATATTAAGACTACTTCAATAGATAGTTTTTAATATTTTTACCCTCTTAAAACCACTATAAAATAAGGCCTAGACATTAAGTTTAGGCTTTTTTTATAATTTATTACTAATTAAGCTAATTTTAAGAATTGGTATGTCATAATTCTTATGTAACTTGAAAAAAAAGGAATTAAAATGACAAAGCAAATTTCAATACCAAACAACATTTTAAAAATCCAAAAAAAGTTATGTACTTTTGAAAAAGGGTCTAGAAACTATATCAAATATAGTAAAATATTAGAAAAACATATTAAAAAAAATAATATGAAAAGAAGAGTTAATAGCAATATAAAAACTATAGAAGCTATTCAAAATATTAGTAAAAACTAAAATAAATAAAAAGAATAGGTATCAATTGATACCGAAGAGTAAAACTCTATGCTTGGTAAAACAAGAAGTGTTAATAGGCTCCCAGTGTCATGGGTAAATCTTTTAAAGATAAAAAGGATTTATTATGAGAATTAATACAAATGCTGCTTCATTAGTTGCACAAGAAGCTTCAACAAATACAACAAAAAACTTAAATAGCTC
>NZ_PDKC01000029.1 GCF_004116495.1 Arcobacter sp. CECT 8985
TATATATACTTTTATAATCATGATTTATAACAGAAAAATAACAGACATTAAGAATAATATAAGTTTAAAAAATTCATAAAACATTAATAATATTTGGATAAAATTTTGACATGATAAAAAGATATCCAACAAAAAAAATATATGTAGGAAATGTTCCTATTGGTGGAGATGCACCAATTTCTGTACAATCAATGACGTATTCTAAAACATCTGATGTAAAAGCAACAGTAGAACAAATAAATAAATTACATTTTGCAGGAGCAGATATTGTAAGAGTTGCAGTACCAGATAAGGATGCAGCAAATGCTTTAAAAGAGATAAAAAGTCAAGTTGCTTTACCTATTGTTGCAGATATACATTTTAATTATAGACTTGCATTAATTGCAGCTGAAGTGGTTGATTGTATTAGATTAAATCCAGGAAATATAGGTGATAAAAAAAGAGTTGAAGAGGTTGTTAAAGCTTGTCAACAAAGAAATCTACCTATTAGAATTGGCGTGAATTGTGGATCTTTAGAAAAAGAGTTTGAGAATAAATATGGTCAAACTGCGCAAGGTATGATTGCAAGTGCTGATTATAATATTAAATACCTTGAAGACTTAGGATTTACAGATATTAAAGTATCTTTAAAAGCTAGTGATGTTCAAAGAACAGTAGAAGCGTATAGAGGATTAAGACCTTTAAATAATTATCCATTTCATTTAGGAGTAACTGAAGCTGGTACTCAATTTCATTCAACTGTAAAATCTTCAATTGCTCTTGGAAGTCTGCTTCTTGATGGTATTGGAGATACTTTAAGAGTATCAATGACAGGTGAGCTTGAAAAAGAGATTGAAGTAGGGCGAGCAATCTTAAAAGATGCTGGACTTGTAAAAGAGGGATTAAATATTATCTCTTGTCCAACTTGTGGAAGAATTGAAGCTGATTTAGTAAATGCAGTAGCCCTTGTTGAAGAAAGAACAAAACATATAAAAACACCTTTAAATGTTTCAGTTATGGGATGTGTTGTAAATGCACTTGGAGAAGCAAAAAGTGCAGATGTAGCAATTGCTTATGGAAAAGGAAGCGGTCTTATAATTAAAAAAGGTGAAACAATTGCCAAACTACCTACAGATAAACTACTTGATAAATTCTTAGAAGAAGTAGAAAAAGAAGCAAAAGAAAAATAGCATTCTTTTTCTTCTTTGTTAGCTACTATTAGATATAATAAAACTCTTATATAAATATGGAGATTTAATGGATAGCGTATATAGTATAAATATAGAAAGAGCAGTACTTAGTTCAATACTTTTTAATCCTGAAGAAATAGAAGAAATTTTAGCAATATTAAAGCCAAAAGATTTTTATCTTCCAGCACATCAAAAAATATTTGAGGTTATGACAAAACTTTATAGTGATGATATGCCAATTGATGAAGAGTTTATTAGAAAAAGAGTAAGTACAAAAGATGTTGATGATTCTATTTTAATAGAGATTCTTTCTGCAAATCCAATAACAAATACAATAGCTTATGTAAAAGAGATAAAAGACTCAAGTGTAAAAAGAGAACTTGCTTCTTTAGCAACTACTATAAAAAAAGTTTCAATAGAAGATGAAGTTTCAGCAAATGATGCTCTTGATACAATTCAAGGAGCACTTTACAAAATCTCAACAGATAGTGCAACTTCAGAACTAAAAGACATGCAAGCAATTACCGGTGATACTTTAGCATATATTAAAAAAATGAAAGAGTTAGGAAATCATCACTTAATTGGTGAAACAACTGGATTTTATGACTTAGATAAAAGAACAACTGGATTTAATGAAGGGGACTTAGTAATAATAGCTGCAAGACCAGCTATGGGGAAAACAGCTTTAGTTTTAAATATGGCTTTAGCCAATGTTGAAGCAAATAAAGGTGTAATCTTCTTCTCTCTTGAAATGCCAGCAGAACAACTTATGCTAAGAATGCTTGCAGCAAAAACCTCTATACCTTTACAAAACTTAAGAAAAGGTGATATGGATGACCAACAATGGAGTAATCTATCAGGAGCTTTTGAAGATTTGAATAATAAAAAACTTTTTGTTGATGATGGTGGAAGCGTAAATATTAATCAACTAAGAGCAAGAGTGCGAAAACTTGCACAAAATGAGGATAATGATATCTCTTTAGTAGTGATTGATTATTTGCAACTAATGCAAGGAACTGGAAATAAAGATAGACATCAAGAAGTATCAGATATTTCAAGGGGACTTAAAATGCTTGCAAGGGAGATGAAAATTCCTATAGTTGCACTATCTCAGCTAAATAGAGGACTTGAAAATAGACCAGATAAAAGGCCAATGTTATCAGATCTTAGAGAATCTGGTGCTATTGAGCAAGATGCTGATATTATTATGTTTGTTTATAGAGATGATGTATATAAAGAAAGAGATGAAGCAAGAAAAGAAAAAGAAGCCAAAGATAAAGGTGAAGAGTACAAATCAACTTTTGTTAATAAACCAGTTGAAGAAGCAGAAATAATAATAGGAAAACAAAGAAATGGACCAATAGGTACTGTTAAACTTGATTTCCAAAAACAGTTTACAAGATTTGTAAATAAAGAAAATAGAAGTGATGCACCAATTGAAGTTGTATTTGAAAGTGTAGCAGATGCAAATAAAGAGACAAATATAGATGTACCACAAATTCTTTAGTAAGTTTGTGATAAAATAAATAATTATAGTTAAATAGGATTTTATAAGATGATTAGAAAATGTTTATTTCCAGCAGCAGGATATGGAACAAGATTTTTACCTGCAACAAAAGCAACTCCAAAAGAGATGTTACCAGTACTTACAAAACCACTTATTCAATATGGAGTTGAAGAGGCAATTGAAGCAGGAATTGATACTATGGCAATAGTAACAGGTAGAGGTAAAAGAGCTATTGAAGACCACTTTGATATATCTTATGAGTTAGAGCATCAAATTAAAGGTACAAATAAAGAGCACTATTTACATGATATTAGAGAAGTAATAGAAAATTGTACTTTTTCATATACAAGACAGACGCAAATGAAAGGTTTAGGTCATGCAATCTTAACAGGACAAACATTAATTGGAAATGAACCATTTGCAGTTCTTCTAGCAGATGATTTGTGTGACAATGAAGGTAATGCTGTGTTAAAACAGATGGTTGATTTATATGAAAAATATCAATGTTGTATAGTTGCAATAGAAGAAGTACCAAAAGAACATACAAATAAATATGGAGTTATTTCAGGTAATGAAATAGAAGAGGGTATTTTTATGATTGATAATATGGTTGAAAAACCAGAACCTGAAGATGCACCATCAAACTTAGCAATAATAGGAAGATATATTTTAACTCCTGATATTTTTGATATTATTAAAGATACAAATCCTGGAAAAGGTGGAGAAATACAAATTACAGATGCTCTTTTAACTCAAGCAAAAAAAGCAATGGTTTTAGGATTCAAGTTTAAAGGTGTTAGGTTTGATTGTGGAAGTATTGATGGATTTGTAGAAGCAACAAATCATTTTTATAATAAAAGTAAATAGAAAAACACAAGTTTTGTGCCAAAACTATAAAGGTAAGAAATGAAATATAGTAAAAGTTTTTATCAAATAAAATCAAATGAATATATTTTTGAAAATGTAAAAGATGAACTTAATAAAGTTGGTTATTATTCTCTTCCTTTTCAAGACACTTCAAAAGTAAAAGAGTTTGCAAAAGAAGTAAAACAAAAAAATATTGCTATTATTGGTATTGGTGGAAGTACTTTAGGTACATTTGCTATTTATCAATTTTTAAAAAGAACAAATAATTTTATAAAGAAACTTCATTTTTTTGAATCAACAGATCCAACTGATATAAAACAAAGAGTAAATAAATTAGACTTAGAAGATACACTTTTTTTAGTAATAAGTAAATCAGGAACAACAATAGAGACTATTTCTATTTTTAAATATTTAGCTAGTTTAGTAAAAATAGACTCTTCAAACTGTGTTATTATAAGTGAAAATGATAGTAAACTTACTGCATTTGCAAAGAAAAATAGTATGAAAACATTTGATATTCCTAAAAATGTAGGTGGAAGATTTTCAGTATTTTCAAATGTGGGACTTCTTCCTTTAGCCATATTAGGAGTAGATTTAGATGAACTTTTAGCAGGTGCTACTGAAGTTCATAATAGTTTTTTTACAAAACAGAAGTATTATAACATCTTGATGGAAAAAGCAAGGTTTATGATAGAAAACAAGAATAGGTTCAATATAAATGTAGTTTTTTCATATTCAGCTAGCTTAGAAGGTTTTAATAAGTGGTATATACAACTATGGGGCGAGAGTTTAGGAAAAATCAATATAAATGGAACTAAACAAGCATTAACTCCAATAGGACTTATAGGTCCAGTTGATCAACACTCATTTTTACAATTAATTGCACAAGGTAAAAGAGATAAAACAGTAACATTTATTAAAGTTGCAAATTTTGGAAATGATATAAAAATACCAGCAAATACATTAAATGGCTTTGATGATTTAAAATATATAGATAATATATCTTTTGCAGATTTAATAGATGAACAAGCAAATGCAACAATACAATCAATAAAAGAGTTAAGCGATATTCCATATGATATAATAACTATAAATAAAGTGGATGAATTTAATATCGCAAAATTAATGTATAGTTATCAGTTATTAACTTCAGTAGTTGGAAAATTTGTACAAATTGATACTTATAATCAACCAGGAGTAGAAGCTGGTAAAATTATATTAAAAGAGAAACTAAATAGTAAGGCTTAATTATGGTACATGAAGAACTTTGGGAAAAATATGATGAGTTTATTCCATATGAATTACAGATGAGTTTTGATATTAGACTTTGTAATGTTATAAATATGTTAAATTACTTTTTTCAAGATTTGATAGTAAGAAAACCAAGCTTTTCTAAAGTTCATTTTTATCTTGCAGGTTCATGTATAAAAAAAGACACTTTTAGAGATATTGATATGATATTTCCTTCAAAAGAAATGATGCTTGAATTAAATCAATGCTTAGATCAAAGCTATTTTGAATATGAAAATAATTCTATGACATATAAATTTAATGATGAAATATTTCAGTTAGTATTTAGACCAAAGTTTGAAAATAAATCTTTAGAGTTTACTGTAAGTGGATTTGATTTTGATTCTACAAAGATTGGTTTTGAGTGTTGTTTAGATACACAAACAAAAGAAGTAGAAATTATTAAAGGTGATATTAGAAAAGAGTTTATATCTTACATTGAAACAAAAGTTAATAATCTTAATAAAATTAGTGTAAATCCCTTTGTTTCACTACAAAGAGCAATTCATTTTCTAAAAAGAGGTGATGAGGTTCCTTATAGTGTATTTTTAGACATATGCTCTAGTATTGCTGATATTAAGATAAAAGAGAATGAAGATATAAATAAACATTTTCAAAGACTTCAAGGTAATCCAAAAAAATTGGAAAATATTAAAGAAGCAATTAGTGAATATATAGAAGAACACAAAAAATAATAAATAAACTTATTTTTAATTAAATTAATATATAATTTTTAAAATTATTTTTTTAAAGGTTATATATGAAACAGGCATTTTCACTATTGGAACTGGTTTTTGTACTTGTAATACTTGCACTTATTGGAAGTTATGCAATTCCCAAATTTATGAATACAAGAGATGCTGCACTCATAACAACAGTAAAAAGAGATGTAACCACAATCTTAAGTTCAATTCAATCTCAGTACTTATTGGATGGTAAAATAGAAGATATATCAGATTCTATAAAAATCAATAGTTCAAGTTGGTATTTTGAAAATAATTCAATTATATACAAAACAAATAATAGTAATTGTATAACTATATATGTAGATAGAGCAAGTCATAAATTGAAATTAAACATTAATGAAACAAATGATAATATTTGTTCAAAGTTAAAAAAAGCAGGGATAGAGAATAGTTCCATAGATTTATATTAAGGATAATAATGTATAAAGCCTTTTTTTTAGATAGAGATGGTGTGATTAATGTAGATAAAAGTTATGTATATAAAGTAGAAGATTTTGAGTTTATCGATGGTGTTTTTGATACTTTGAAATATATTCAAGATAAAGGATACAAACTATTTATTATTACAAATCAATCAGGAATAGGAAGAGGTTATTATACAATTGAAAATTTTTTAGAATTGACATCATGGATGAAAGCTGAATTTGAAAAAAATAAAATAAAAATAGAAGAAGTTCAATACTGCCCACATGCTCCAGAAGAGAACTGTAACTGCCGTAAACCAAAAACAGGCATGATTGATAATATTCTAAAAAATTATGAAATAGACTTAGAAAACTCTTGGCTAGTTGGTGATAAAGATTCAGATATAAAATGTGCTAATAATGCAAATATTAAAAATAGTGTACAAGTAAAATCAGGTCAAAAGTTTGATGAGAATAAATCAGATGCTAAATATGTATTAGAAAATATAATAGAGTTGAAAAAATTAGTGTAAAGAAAAAAAGTATTTTGTACTTTTTATTCTTCTTTTCTTACTCTCATAAATGAAGCGAATTTTGGTTTTTTATTTTTTGTAAAGCCATAGTATTTAAAAGTCACTGTTTCTCCTATTTTTGGGTAGTTATATCTTTGTTTATTTGAAAATCCTCCTCCAAGATTAAATATTACTCCATTTTCTAATTTTATTTTTAGGCTTTTCATTCTTTCTTTATCTTCTTTATCAAAGTTTATACCAATTACTTTACCTTCTGTATCAAAAAACTTTTTTACTTTTAAAATATTTTTATTTCTTCCTGTAAAATAGTCTAAAGTTCCATTTTTTATAACTACTCCTTCAGCATTTTTTGAAAGTAATTTTTCAAGGAATTTATCTAAATCTTTTTTACTTTCGCATTTTATTTGTTTGATAAATTCCACATGTTTATTTGGGTGTTTGAGAAACCACTTTTTTGCTTTGTTTAGTCTTTGTAACAAGTCACCTTTTGCTTCTGGAACTTCAAAAATATTAAATGTGATTTGATTCCATTTTTTACTAGGATTACTATCAAGTACAATGCTTTGAATATTTTCAAAATCACCTCTTTTAGTCCATAATTCACCATCAAGCTTAAAATTTGGAAAATTTTTTATAAACTCTTTTGGTACAAAAATTTCATGTCCATTTTTACTTAAAAATTTTTTACCATTCCAAAATCCACGAATTCCATCAAGTTTTTCACTCATATACCAACCTTTGATATTTTGGCTTTTATAAATTTTTGGTTTTTGAAGTTCAATTGCAAATAATAAACTAATGCTAGTTAATAATAAAAATAGTAGTTTCATAATAGACCTTTATAAAAATAATTTATTTAATTATATTTTAATAAAATAAATTAAATAACGCCCTTAAAAGCTAATTTAATTCAATTTTGGATAAAATATTTTACTTTACAGATAAGTGAGATATTATGAAATATAGTGATATAGACTTTAATAATAAAACAATTTTAATTACAGGTGCAGCGGGTTTTATAGGTTCGAACCTATGCTTTTATTTTCAAGAAAATTACCCAAATGCGAATATTATTGCACTTGATTGCTTCCGTTCAGGAGAGACTTTTTCAAATGGAAACCTTAAGAGTTTTGGACATTTTAAAAATCTTTTAGGTTTTAAAGGTATTGTAATAAGTAGTGATATAAATGATAAAGAACTTTTAAAAGATTTAGAAAACTCATATACTTTTGATTATATTTTTCATCAAGCAGCTATTTCAGATACTACAGTTCAAGAACAAGATTTGATGGTAAAAACTAATGTAAATGCATATGAAGATTTATTAAAAATAGCAATTAAACATAAAGCAAATATGATTTATGCAAGTAGTGCTGCAACTTATGGTGATAGTAATAGATTTGAAATAGGATATGAACAACCAAATAATGCTTACGGATTTTCAAAAGTTATGATGGATAATATCACATATAAATACCTAAAAGAAAATATTGGTATAAGTATTGTGGGACTAAAATATTTTAATGTATATGGGCAAAGAGAGTTTTTCAAAAATAAAACTGCTTCAATGGTAGTACAATTTGGACACCAAATTTTAAATAATCTTACTCCAAAACTTTTTGAAGGAAGTGACAAAATACTTAGAGATTTTATATATATTGAAGATGTTATTCAAGCAAATATTAAAGCTTGTAATCCTAAAAAAAGTGGTGTTTACAACGTAGGTACAGGAAAAGCTAGAAGTTTTGAAGATATTGTAAATATCTTACAACAAGAACTAAAAATAGACAATGGAAAAGAGTATATTCCAAATCCATATATTGGAGCTTATCAGTTCTTTACTCAAGCAAATATTGACTCAACAAAACAAAATTTAGGTTATGAGCCAAGATATGAACTAGAAGATGGAATAAAAGCATATATTGATGATATCAAAAGATTATTTGAAACTGAGGTAAAATAGATGCTAAGTAATGATACAAAAAAACCAAATATTTTAGTTATTGGTGATTTGATGATAGATCACTATTTATGGGGAAGTTGTGATAGAATCTCTCCTGAAGCTCCTGTTCAAGTAATTGATGTAAAAAAAGAGACTACAGTTTTAGGTGGAGCAGGAAATGTTATAAATAACCTTCTTTCACTTGGAAGTGAAGTGGGAGTAATCTCTGTTGTTGGAGATGATGATGTTGCAAAAGAGTTAAAATCAATGCTTGATAAAGAAGGTGCAAAGTCATTTTTAATTGAACAAAAGAATAGAAAAACATCTAAAAAATCAAGAATAATGGCATCTCACTCTCAAGTTGTAAGGTATGACCATGAGAGTAAAAACTCTATTTCATTTGATAGTGAAAAGAAGATTTTTGAGAAATTCCAAGAACTAATAAATAGATATGATATTATACTTTTTTCTGATTATGGAAAGGGAGTAATTACAAAAGATTTATCTAAAAAAATTATAGATTATGCAAAAAAATATGATAAAAAAGTAATAGTTGATCCAAAGGGTGATGACTATTCAAAATATGAAGGTGCATACTTTTTAACTCCAAATAAAAAAGAGGCTCAAATAGCTTCAAAAGTTCAGATTGAAAATAGTGATAATTTAAAGCAAGCACTTAAAAAACTAAAAGATATAGCTTCACTTGAATATTCAGTTATTACACTAAGTGAACAAGGAATTGCACTTTTAAAAGATGATGAAGTTATCTTAAGACCAACAGTTGCAAGAGAAGTTTTTGATGTAACAGGTGCAGGTGATACAGTTCTTGCTTCACTTGGTTTTGCTCTTAGTTTAGGTAAAGATATTATAGAATCAATAGAGTTTGCAAATCTTGCAGCTGGCGTTGTTGTTGGGAAATTAGGAAGTGCAACAGTAAGCTTAGATGAAATAGAAGAGTACAAATCAAGCTTAAATAAAAGTTCAATAGAACAACACATAAAAACATTTGATCAAATAGAAAAAATTTCAAATAGACTAAAAGAACAAAATAAAAAAATAGTATTTACAAATGGATGCTTTGACATACTTCACAAAGGTCATGTAAGTTATTTAAATACTGCAAAATCATTTGGTGATGTACTTATTTTAGGACTTAATTCAGATGATAGTGTGAAAAGATTAAAAGGTGAAAACAGACCTATAAACACTCAAGATGACAGAGCATATATACTTAGTGCACTTGAATGTGTAGATTTTGTAGTGATATTTGATGAAGATACACCATATGACTTAATCTCACTTATCAAACCAGATGTACTAGTAAAAGGTGCAGATTATGATGGAAAAGAAGTAGTTGGAAGTGATATCGCAAAAGAGACAAAATTGGTTGAGTTTGTTGATGGAAAAAGTACTACAAAAACAATACAAAAAATACAAGGTAACTAATGAAAGAGCTAAGCAGTCAAGATAAAACAAGAATATTAAGTAGTATTAGAGATATAAATGATTTTCCAAAAGAAGGAATTGTTTTTAAAGATATCACAACACTTTTAAATGATAAAGAGGCTTTTAATCTACTTATGAATCACCTTCAAAATAGATATAAAGATTATGATTTAGATTATGTTGCAGGGATTGATAGTAGAGGATTTATATTTGGTGCAGCACTTGCAGATAGATTGAAAATCGGTTTTGTTCCAGTTAGAAAAAAAGGAAAATTACCAAGTACAACAGTTTGTGAAAAGTATGAGTTAGAGTATGGGTTTGATGAAGTAGAGATTCATTTAGATGCTTTTCATGAAAAAGAGGGTGCAAGAGTTTTACTAATTGATGATTTAATTGCAACTGGTGGAACAGCAAATGCCTCAGCAAAACTTATAAAAAAAATAAAAGCCAATTTAGTTGAAGCATGCTTTTTACTTAATTTATCATTTTTAGATGGTAAAAAAAGAGTAGAAGAGCATACAAAAGTTTATACGATATTTGATGTGTAAGGAAGAAAATAATGAATGATTATATCCCAAAAAAAAGTAAGTTTGATCCAGATGAAGATGGACACTTTGGCATATTTGGTGGGAAGTATGTTCCTGAAACATTGATTCCTATTCTTGAAGATTTAGAAAAAGAGTACAAAAAGTATAGATTTGATAAACAGTTTTGGAATGAAGTAAATGCTTTACTTAAAGATTATGTAGGAAGAGAGACACCTTTATATCATGCAAAAAGTATAAGTGAAGAAGTTGGAGCAAAAGTATATTTAAAAAGAGAAGATTTAAATCATACTGGTGCACATAAAGTAAATAATGTAATAGCTCAAGGCCTTTTAGCAAAAAAACTTGGTAAAACAAAAGTAATTGCTGAAACTGGTGCAGGACAACACGGTGTTGCAACTGCTACAATTGCTGCACTTTTAGGTTTAGAGTGTACTGTTTTTATGGGTGCAAAAGATGTACAAAGACAAGAGCTAAATGTATTTAGAATGAAACTTCTTGGAGCAAAAGTAGTTGCAGTTGAAAGTGGTAGTAAAACTTTAAAAGATGCTATGAATGATGCTATTAGATATTGGGTTACAAATGCAAGAGATACTTTTTATATAATTGGAACAGTTGCAGGTCCTCATCCTTATCCAATGATGGTAAGAGATTTTCAAGCAATTATAGGTTATGAAGCTAGAAAACAAATACTTGAAAAAGAGAATAGACTTCCTGATTATGTTGTGGCTTGTATTGGTGGTGGAAGTAATGCAATAGGAATGTTTTCACACTTTTTAGAAGATGAAGAAGTAACTTGTATAGGAATAGAAGCAGGTGGCCTTGGACTTGATACAAATAAGCATGGGTGTAGTTTACAAAAAGGAAGTCCAGGTGTTTTGCATGGACAGTGTTCATACTTACTTCAAGACAAAAATGGTCAAGTAACAGAAGCACACTCAATTAGTGCAGGACTTGATTATCCAGGAATTGGACCAGAACACTCATTTCACAAAGATAATAATACAGTGCAGTATGATTCAATTACAGATGATGAAGCAATTGAAGCTTTTGTATGGTTAAGTCAAAAAGAGGGAATTATTCCAGCTTTTGAAAGTGCTCATGCCATAGCATATCTTAAAAAAGCAAAAGATAAATTCAAAGATAAAATAGTAATCGTAAATTTATCTGGTAGAGGTGATAAAGATATGATTCAAGCAAAATCACTTTTACATTTTGACTAAAGAAGTGAGTAATGCAAAAATATTTTAGAAAATTACAGACTCACTCGGGGAAAATACTTGCAGCTTTTCTTATAGTATTTTTCTCATTTTTGGCATATAACTTATATCAAGCACCAGTTAGTGGCTTTGAAAATAAGTTTATGTTTTTACTTAAAGAGTATGGATATATCATACTTTTTGCATGGGGAATGCTTGAAGGTGAAGCAGGTCTTATTATGGCAGGACTTTTATCTCATACAGGAGATATGACTTTATATATAGCTATTTTTGTAGCTGGACTTGGTGGTTTTGCAGGAGATCAAGTATATTTTTATATAGGAAGATTTAATAAAGCTTATGTGCATAAAAAATTTAAAGGTCAAAGACGAAAGTTTGCACTTGCACATTTGATGTTAAAAAAACACGGTTGGCCTATTATTTTTATGCAAAGATATATGTATGGAATGAGAACAATAATTCCTATATCAATAGGACTTACAAGATATAGTGCAAAAATGTTTGCATTTATAAACTTACTTAGTGCTTGGTGTTGGGCATCACTTACAATAATTCCTGTTTGGTATTTTGGTGAAGAGATACTTGTAGTTCTTCATTGGGCAAAAGAGCATTGGTATTTTGCATTACCTTTTGCACTTGTATTTGGTGGAAGTATAATATACTATTTTAATAAAGCCTCAAAGAAAAAGGAGAGAGAAATATGAAAATAAATCTAGTAGAAAAGAGTAAAAAACTAAAATCTTCAGTGGAGATAATAGTACTTAATGATATAGAAAAATCAAAAGACAAAAAAGTATTAAAAACTTTAAATTTTGAGCCAAAAGATGAATCAGTTGCTTTTTTAGTAGAGAGTAATAAAATCTATGTAGGTTGTGAAAACAAAGATTATGATAGTGTTGCAATTGCAACTGCAACTGCTATTAAAAAATTCACTTCTACTACAACAAAAACTGCAAAAATAACGTTAGATGATACAAAACTTTTAAATGCAGTAGTTGAAGGTGCACTTCTTGGAAGTTATAGTTTTACTACTTATAAATCAGAACAACCAAAAAGTAAAAAACAAGAGTTAAATATAGTAGTAGAAAAAGTTACAAATGAACTTGAAAAAGTAGTTGAAAACTCTATAATTATCTCTGATAGTGTAAATAAAGTAAGAGATATGGTAAACACTGCACCAGCTGATTTTTATCCAGAAGTAATGGCTAAAAAAGCAAAAGAAATAGCAAGTGAAACTGAATTAGAGTGTAAAATATTTGATGAAAAATACCTAGAAAAAAATGGAATGAATGCAATGCTAAGTGTTGGTAGAGCTTCAGTTCACGAATCAAAACTAATTCATCTATCTTATAAACCAAAAGATGCAAAGAAAAAGATAGTATTAGTAGGTAAAGGTCTTACTTATGATGCAGGTGGACTTTCACTTAAACCAGCTGATTATATGACTACTATGAAATCAGATAAATCTGGTGGTTGCGCAGTTTTAGGAATAGTAAATGCAGCATCACTTTTAAATCTACCAATTGAAATTCATGCAATTGTAGGTGCAGTTGAAAATATGATAGGTGGAAATGCTTATAAGCCAGATGATGTATTAACTGCAAGAAACGGTAAAACAATAGAAGTTAAAAATACAGATGCAGAAGGAAGACTAGTACTTGCTGATTGTTTATGTTATGCACAAGATGAAATAAAAGATATTGATTATATTTTTGATTATGCAACACTTACAGGAGCTTGTGTAGTTGGAGTAGGTGAATATACTACTGGAATCATGGGAAATTGTGAAAAACTAAAAAGAAAAGCAGTATCAAATGCACTTACTTCAGGTGAATATGCTACATCACTTGACTTTAATAGATTTTTGAAAAAAACACTAAAATCAGAAGTTGCAGATATAAATAATATAGCAAGTACAAGATATGGTGGAGCAATTACAGCTGGAATTTTCTTAGATCACTTTATAAAAGAAGAGAATAAAGATAAATGGCTACACTTTGATATAGCTGGACCTGCTTACGTTGAAAAAGCTTGGGGATATAATCCATTTGGAGCAAGTGGAGCGGGTGTGAGAATGACACTTGAACTATTAAAAAACTTATAATATACAATCAAAAGGCGCGATTTCACTCGCGTCTTACTAACTACTTAACAAACTTTTCACCAACTTTTGACTAAAATAAAAAAAACAAAATTTTTAAGGCAGTTTTAAAAATATGAATACTAAAAAATATAAAATAGCAATAGCAGGAACTGGATATGTAGGACTTAGTAACGGAGTTTTACTATCTAAAAATAATGAAGTAATTGCATTAGACATAATTCCTGAAAAAGTAGAACTATTAAATAAAAAAATATCTCCAATAGAAGATAAAGAGATACAAGAGTATCTATCAAATAAAGAACTTAATTTCAAAGCAACTTTAGATAAAAATGAAGCTTATAAAGATGCTGATTTTATTATCATTGCAACACCAACTGACTATGATACACAGACTAATTACTTTAATACAAAAAGTGTAGAAGCAGTTATCTCTGATGTTTTAGAAATAAATCCAAAAGCAACTATGATAATAAAATCAACAGTTCCTGTAGGATATACAAAATCAATAAAAGAAAAATTTAATACTGAAAATATAATCTTTAGTCCAGAGTTTTTAAGAGAAGGAAAAGCACTATATGATAATTTATATCCAAGTAGAATCATAGTAGGTGAACAAAGTCAAAGAGCTAAAACTTTTGCCTCGCTTTTAGCACAAGGTGCAATAAAAGAAGATATATCAACGCTTTTTATAGATAGTACTGAAGCAGAAGCAGTTAAGCTTTTTTCAAATACATATTTAGCTATGAGAGTTGCATACTTTAATGAACTTGATAGTTATGCCCAATCAAACAATCTAAATACAAAACAAATCATTGAAGGCGTTGGACTAGATCCAAGAATTGGAAGTCACTATAATAATCCAAGCTTTGGGTATGGAGGTTATTGTTTACCAAAAGATACAAAACAATTAAGAGCAAACTATAAAGAAGTACCAAATAATCTAATTTCAGCAATTGTAGATGCAAATAGTACAAGAAAAGATTTTATTGCTGATAGTATTATTGCTAAAGCTCCTAAAACTGTAGGAATATATAGATTAGTGATGAAATCAGGAAGTGATAACTTTAGAGCAAGCGCAATACAAGGAATAATGAAAAGAATCAAAGCAAAAGGAATTGAAGTAGTTGTTTACGAACCAGCTTTAAATGAAGAGGAATTTTTTCACTCAAAAGTTATAAAAGATTTAAATGAATTCAAAAAAATAAGTGATGTAATAGTAGCAAACAGAATATCACAAGATATAAAAGATGTAGAAGAGAAAATCTACACAAGAGATATATTTAATAGTGATAGTTAAATGAGACGCGAATTCAATCACATTCTTTTTATATAACTAATTGTATACAAATAAAAGATAAAAAAGTTTCAAAAAAGTCACTAGTTTAATCAAATTTAAAAGCTAATTTAAGTAAGATAATTCCAATTATTTTAGAGGGAATTAGATTGAAAATATTAGTGACAGGAACAGCGGGATTTATAGGAAGTCATCTAGCTATTAAGCTACTTGAAAGAGGTGATGAAGTGGTAGGATTAGATAATATAAATGACTACTATGACCAAAATGTAAAGTATGGAAGATTACAAAGAGGTGGGATTATTGATTCACTAGAAGAGGGTGAAGATATTCCATATGGAAAGCTACTAATATCAAAGAAAAATAGCAATTATAAATTTATAAAATTAAACTTAGAAGATAAAGAAAAAGTAACTAAACTTTTTGAAGATGAAAAGTTTGATGCAGTATGCAATCTAGCTGCACAAGCAGGAGTTAGATATAGTCTAACAAATCCAGATTCTTATATCCAAAGTAATATAGTTGGTTTTTTAAATTTATTAGAAGCATCTAGACATAATAATGTAAAGAATTTTTCTTATGCATCAAGTTCTTCAGTCTATGGATTAAATGAAGAGCTACCTTTTTCTACAAATCATAATGTAGATCATCCAATTTCACTTTATGCAGCTAGTAAAAAATCAAATGAATTAATGGCACATACTTATAGCCATCTTTATGGTATCTCTACTACTGGACTTAGATTTTTTACGGTATATGGGCCATGGGGTAGACCCGATATGGCACTGTTTTTATTTACAAAAGCAGCCTTAGAAAATAGAAAAATTGATGTTTTTAATAATGGTGAAATGCTAAGAGACTTTACTTATATTGATGATATAGTAGAAGGTGTTATTAGAGTTATTGATAATCCAGCAAAACCAAATGAAACTTGGGATAAAAAAGAAGCATCAACTTCAAGTGCACCATACAAAGTATATAATATTGGAAATAATAACCCTGTAAAACTTATGGATTTTATAGAAGCTATTGAAAATAAACTTGGTAAAAAAATAGAAAAAAATATGATGCCAATACAAGCAGGTGATGTACCTGCAACATTTGCAGATGTAAATGACTTAGTTCAAGATTTAGGTTATAAACCAGCAACACCAATTCAAAAAGGAATAGATAATTTTGTAGATTGGTACTTAGAATTCTTTGGATATGGTAAAAAAGGAAATAAAATCAATGGATAAAATATGTATTATTGGCCTTGGGTATGTAGGTCTTCCTCTTGCTCATGCCTTTTCTGCTAAATACAACGTAGTTGGTTTAGATATATATCAAACTAGAATAGATGAATTAAACAAAGCACATGATAGAACACTTGAATTATCAAGTGAACAGTTAAAAGAAGCACTTGATAATGGTATTAAATTTACATGTAACATAGAGGATATAAAAGATTGTAATATTTTTATAGTTACAGTTCCAACTCCAATAGATAAAAATAAACAACCTGATTTAACTCCTTTAGTAAAAGCAAGTGAAACTGTAGGAAAAATAC
Organism: Arcobacter sp. CECT 8985; assembly: GCF_004116495.1. Classification (GTDB taxonomy): domain Bacteria; phylum Campylobacterota; class Campylobacteria; order Campylobacterales; family Arcobacteraceae; genus Malaciobacter. The sequence goes on from NZ_PDKC01000029.1 coordinate 16,617, forward strand.
TTAAAAAAGATGATATTGTTATATATGAAAGTACTGTTTATCCAGGTGCTACAGAAGAGGTATGTGTACCAATACTAGAGAAATTTTCAAATCTAGAATTTAATAAAGATTTTTATTGTGGATATAGTCCTGAAAGAATAAACCCAGGAGATAAAAAACATACAGTTACAAAAATACTTAAAGTAACATCAGGTTCAACACCAAAAATTGGACAAAAAGTTGATGAACTTTATTCTTCAATTATTACTGCTGGAACACACTTAGCTCCTACAATAAAAGTAGCAGAAGCTGCAAAAGTAATAGAAAATTCTCAAAGAGATATAAATATAGCTTTTGTAAATGAACTATCAATTATATTTAATAAACTAGATATCGATACAAATGCAGTATTAGAAGCAGCAGGTACTAAATGGAATTTCTTGCCTTTTAGACCTGGACTTGTAGGAGGTCATTGTATTGGTGTAGATCCATATTATTTAACTCATAAAGCACAAAGTATTGGTTATAATCCAGAGATAATACTTGCAGGTAGAAGATTAAATGATAATATGGGAATTTATGTAGCAAATCAAGTTATAAAACTTATGATAAAAAAAGGACAAAAAATTGAAGGCTCAAATGTCTTAGTTCTTGGAATAACATTTAAAGAAAATTGTCCTGATATTAGAAATAGTAGAGTAATAGATGTAATAGAAGAACTTCAAGAATTTGGATGTAATATCACTGTGTCAGATTATTGGGCAGATAAAGATGAAGTAAAATATGAGTATGATATAAATTTAAAAAATGAAGTAAAATTTGAAGATTATGAAGCAATAGTTTTAGCAGTTGCACATGATAATTATAAAGTTTTAAATTTGAAAAATGATAATAATATTGTTTATGATATTAAATCTATTTTAGAAAAAAGTGATGGGAAATTATAAAAATGACTAATTTGATATTATGTGGAGGAAGTGGTACAAGGCTTTGGCCAATAAGTAGAACACTTATGCCTAAGCAATTTGTAAAACTTTTTGATGATAAATCTCTTTTTCAGTTAACAGTTGAACGAAATTCAAAAACATGTGATACTCAATTTATGGTATCAAATAGTGAACAATATTTTCTTGCTATTGATCAATTAGAAGAATTGAATAAATCTGAAAATAAATATTTATTAGAACCAATAGGAAGAAATACTGCACCTGCAATTGCACTTGCATGCTTAGAATTGGATGAAGAAGAGATTGTTTTAGTAACTCCAAGTGACCATTTAATTAAAAATCAAATGGAGTATGAAAAAGTCTTAAAAGAAGCTATATCTTTAGCAAAAGAAGATTATTTAGTAACTTTTGGTATAACTCCTGCTTATCCTGAGACAGGTTATGGTTATATTGAATCAGATGGATATGATGTAAAAGCATTTCATGAAAAACCAGATGAAAATACAGCGAAGAAATATTTAGAATCTGGAAATTATTATTGGAATAGTGGAATGTTTTGCTTTAAAGCGGGAGTTTTTTTAGATGAGTTGAAGAAATATTCTCCAAGTATATATACTGCAAGTATAAAAGCAATAAAAAATGCAAAAAAGAATACTATGACAAGAATAAATCATGAAGATATGATAAATATTCCAGAAGATAGTATTGATTATGCAGTGATGGAAAAATCAAATATAGTAAAAGTTATTCCTTCTGATATCTCATGGTCTGATTTGGGAAGTTTTGATTCTTTGTATGAAGAATTACCAAAAGACAAAGATGGTAATACAAAAAATGAAAATTTTCTTGGAATAGATAGCAAAAACAACTTAGTTTATAGTAAAAAAAGAAAAGTAACTACAATAGATATAGAAGATTTGATTATTATAGATACATCAGATGCTTTACTTATAAGTAAAAAAGGCTCTTCTCAAAAAGTAAAACAAATAGTAAAAGAAATCAAAAAAGATTCAGAACTACATAATATACATCAAACTGCACATCGCCCATGGGGTACTTATACTGTATTAGAAGATACTCCTGGTTATAAAATAAAAAGAATAGAAGTTAAACCAGGTAAAAGACTGAGTTTACAAAAACACTTTCATAGAAACGAACATTGGATAGTTGTAAGTGGAACTGCAACAGTAACAGTATGTGATAAAACAAGACTTATAAGACCAAATGAATCCACTTATATAAAAATGGGTGAAATTCATAGACTTGAGAATGAAGGTAAAATACCAGTAGTATTAATTGAAGCTCAAGTTGGTGAATATACAGGTGAAGATGATATTATAAGAATTGAAGATGATTTTGAAAGAAAATAAAATATTATAGGATTAAAATTTATGGATAAAAAAGTTGCATTAATTACAGGTATTACAGGACAAGATGGTTCTTATTTAGCAGAGTTTTTACTAAAAAAAGGGTATGAAGTACATGGTATAAAAAGAAGAAGTTCGTTGTTTAATACAGATAGAATAGATCACTTATATCAAGGTCCTCATGCGGAAAATAGAAATTTAGTGTTACATTATGGTGATATGACTGATAGTATGAATCTTACAAGAATTATACAAGAAACTCAACCAGATGAGATATATAATCTTGCAGCTATGAGTCATGTTGCAGTATCATTTGAAACACCTGAATATGTGGCAAATGCAGATGGAACTGGAACACTTAGAATACTTGAAGCTGTTAAATTACTAGGACTTAGTAAAAAGACTAAAATATATCAAGCTAGTACGAGTGAGCTTTATGGAAAAGTTCAAGAAACACCTCAAAGTGAAACTACACCTTTTTATCCAAGAAGTCCATATGCAGTTGCTAAAATGTATGCATATTGGATAACTGTGAATTATAGAGAAGCTTACGGAATGTATGCTTGTAATGGAATACTTTTTAATCATGAAAGTCCAGTAAGAGGTGAAACTTTTGTAACTAGAAAGATCACAAGAGCAGCAAGTAAAATTGCTTTAAATTTAGAAGATAAGTTATACTTAGGTAATCTTGATGCAAAAAGAGACTGGGGACATGCAAAAGATTATGTAAGAATGATGTGGATGATACTTCAAGCAGAGCAACCAGAAGATTGGGTAATAGCAACAGGACAAACAACTGCTGTTAGAGATTTTGTAAAGTTTGCATTTTCTTATACAGGAATTACTCTTAGATTTGAAGGCGAAGGCATAGAAGAAAAAGGTATAATTGACTCTATTGATAATGAAAGAGCAAAAAAAATTGGAGTAGATTTATCTCATTTAAAAGTTGATCAAATAGTAGTAGAAGTAGACCCAAGATATTTTAGACCTACTGAAGTTGATCTACTTTTGGGAAATCCTAAAAAAGCAGAAGAAAAGTTAGGATGGAATAGAGAATATAATTTACAAGATTTAGTTCATGATATGATGGAATCAGATTTAAAACTTATGACAAAAGATCAGTATTTAAAAGATGGTGGATATAAAATCATGAGTTATTATGAATAGAAAAGTGGTAATATAAAATGCAAAAAAATTCAAAAATATATGTAGCAGGTCATAGAGGTTTAGTTGGTTCAGCTATAGTAAAAAACCTTGAAAGTAAAGGCTATACAAATATCGTAAAAAAAACACATAAAGAATTAGATTTAACTGACCCAAAAGCGGTGAAAGAGTTCTTTGAAAAAGAAAAGCCAGAGTATGTTATATTAGCTGCAGCAAAAGTTGGTGGAATAGTAGCAAATAACACTTACAGAGCAGATTTTATATATGAAAATCTTGCAATTCAAAATAATGTAATACATCAAAGTTATATTCAAAAAGTAAAAAAACTACTTTTTTTAGGAAGTACATGTATTTATCCAAAAAAAGCACCACAACCTATGAAAGAAGATTGCCTTTTGACAAGTGAGTTAGAATATACAAATGAACCTTATGCAATAGCCAAAATAGCTGGTATCAAAATGTGTGAATCTTATAATCTACAGTATGGAACTAACTTCATAAGTGTTATGCCTACAAACCTTTATGGACCAAATGATAACTTTGATTTAGAAACTTCACATGTATTACCTGCACTTATTAGAAAAATTTATTTAGCAAAACTTCTAAATGAAGAAAAATATGATGAAGTAATAAAAGATTTAGATGTAAAAAATTTAAGCCAAGCAAAAGAATATTTATCAAAATTTGGAGTGGATGAAAAAAAAGTAGAAATCTGGGGTACAGGAAAGCCTAGAAGAGAGTTCTTGTATAGTGAAGATATGGCAGATGCGTGTGTATTTTTACTTGAAAATAGAGATTTTAAAGATACATTTGAAAAGAATTCAAAAGAGATAAAAAATACACATATAAATATAGGAACAGGTGTAGATATTTCAATCAAAGAACTTGCAGAACTTATTAAAAAAATTATAGGTTTTACAGGTGAGCTTTATTTTAATACTAATAGACCAGATGGAACTATATTGAAATTAACAGATCCAAGTAAACTTCATAACTTAGGATGGAAACATAAAGTTCAGTTAGAAGATGGAATTAAGACAATTTATAATTGGTATTTAAAAGAAAAAAGGTTTTTTTAATGTTGGCAAAAAATAGATTAACTCATCTAAAACAACTTGAATCTGAATCAATGCATATAATGAAAGAAGTAGTAGCAGAATTTGAAAATCCTGCAATGCTTTATAGCGTAGGTAAAGACAGTTCTGTAATGCTTCATTTACTTCAAAAAGCCTTTTATCCAGCACCTCCACCACTTCCTTTAGTTCATGTTGATACAAAATGGAAGTTTAAAGAGATGATAGAATTCAGAGATAGAAGAGCAAAAGAAGTGGGAATGGAATTAATTACATATTCTAATCCAAAAGGAATAGAGATGAATATTTCACCATTTACCCATGGAAGTGCACTTCATACTGAAATAATGAAAACAGAAGCTTTAAAACAAATGCTTAATAAATACAAGTTTGATGCAGTATTTGGTGGAGCAAGAAGAGATGAAGAAAAATCAAGAGCAAAAGAGAGAATTTATTCCTTTAGAGATAAAAACCATAGATGGGATCCAAAAAATCAAAGGCCAGAATTATGGAACATCTATAATGGTAAACATTTAAAAGACGAGTCTATTAGAGTATTCCCGCTTTCAAATTGGACAGAGTTAGATATATGGCAATATATTTATTTAGAAAAAATACCAATTCCATCTTTATATTTTTCTAAAAAAAGACCAGTTGTAGAATATATGGGTACAAAAATTTTAGTTGATGATGATAGAATGCCTGAAGAATTAGCTAAGACTGCAAAGATTGAAGATGTTAGATTTAGAACACTAGGGTGCTATCCTTTAACTGGTGCAGTTAATTCAACAGCTACTACACTACCTGAAATAATTCAAGAGATGTTAGTTTGTCGTACTAGTGAAAGACAAGGAAGATTAATAGACTCTGATGGAGATGCATCAATGGAGAAAAAGAAACAAGAGGGGTATTTCTAAGATGTCACATCAATCAAATTTAATTTCAAAAAATATAGAAGAGTATTTAAATCAACATGAAAATAAAGAAATTCTTAGATTTATTACTTGTGGCTCTGTAGATGATGGAAAAAGTACGCTGATTGGAAGACTTCTTTTTGATAGTAAAATGATATTTGAAGATCAGTTAGCGGCCATTGAAAAAGATAGTAAAAAAAGTGGAACGACTGGAGATAAAATGGATCTTGCACTTTTAGTCGATGGACTTGCAAGTGAACGAGAGCAAGGTATTACTATTGATGTTGCATATAGATTCTTCTCAACTGATAAAAGAAAATATATTATTGCAGATACTCCTGGCCATGAACAATATACTAGAAATATGGCAACTGGTGCTTCAACTGCAGATTTAGCTATAATTTTAATAGATGCACGGCAAGGAGTTTTAACTCAAACAAAAAGACATTCATATATTGCATCTCTTTTAGGAATCAAAAATTTAATTGTTGCAATAAATAAAATGGATTTAGTAGATTTTTCTGAAGAGATATTTGAAAATATTAAAAATGATTATGAAAAGATTGTAGCTTATTTACCTCATAATGCTGATTTAAATATTGATTTTATTCCTATCTCTGCATTAAATGGAGATAATATATTAAATAAATCAGAAAATACTCCTTGGTACAATAATAAACCATTAATGGAAATATTAGATACTGTAAATATTTCTAAAGAAGAAAATAATTCATTTAGATTTCCAGTTCAATATGTAATAAGACCTCATTTAAACTTCAGAGGTTTTTCAGGAACTATAGCTAGTGGAGAAATTAAAGTAGGAGATAAAATAACTGTATTACCATCTTTTAAAACTTCAAAAATAAAATCAATAGTATCAAATGATATTAAAAATTTGAAACCAGTTGGAAAAGATGAAAAAGTAGAAACAATTGAAAATGCATTTGCTCCTATGTCTACTACCCTTACATTAGAAGATGAGATAGATATATCAAGAGGTGATATGATTGTAAAATCAGATGATATACCAAAAGTATCAAATCATTTATCTGCTATGATTGTATGGATGGATGAAATACCTTTGAAATTAAATCAAAATTATATTATAAAAAGAGCTACGAGTGTAATAAATGGAACATTTAATTCAATTGAATACAAAAAAAACATAAATACTTTTGAAGAAATAGAAGCTGATTCTTTAGCGTTAAATGATATTGCAAAATGTACAATTTCTTTAGATAGAGATATTGCTGTAGATTCATATAATAAAAATAGATATACTGGAAGTTTTATTATTATTGATAAATATACAAATTCAACAGTTGGTGCTGGTATGATTATCTCTTCAATTATTGGTGAAACTTCACATATTCTTAATTCAAAAGATTATAAAAAAGCAGAAATTGAGTTAAATGAATATATAAGAAGAAATTATCCTGAATGGAAATGTAAGGCAATTTTATAAATGTATAAAGATTCAAATATAAGATCTATTGTAAAAGGTATATCTTGGAGAATAATAGCAACAACAACGACTATTTTAATAGTTTATATATTTTTTGATAGATTAGATTTAGCAATAGCTGCAGGAATGCTAGAAACAGTTCTAAAAATAGGACTTTATTGGGCACATGAAAGAGCTTGGTTTAAAATCAATTGGGGAAGAAAAAAAATAAAGCCATTTAATCTTTGGTTTACGGGACTTCCACTTTCAGGTAAAACTACAATTGCAAATGAAGTTTTTAATGAACTTAAAAAACTTGATATTCCACTTGAAAGATTAGATTCAAAAGATATCAGAGATGTTATCCCTGATGTTGGTTTTTCAAGAGAAGATAGAAATAGACATATGCATAGAATTGGACACCTAATCAAAACATTACAAAATAATTCTGTATCAACAGTATCATCTTTTGTTAGTCCATATAGAGAATCAAGAAAAGCAATTAGAGAAATGGTTCAAAATAATATAGTGGTATATGTAAAAGCTGATATTGAAACTTGTAAAAAAAGAGATTATAAAGGTGTATATGAAAAAGCACTAAAAGGTGAATTAGAAAATTTTACAGGTATTAGTGATATTTATGAAGAGCCTCAAAAAGCTGAAATTGTTATAGATACTACTGAAGTTTCTGTAAAAGATGCAAGTAAAATAATAATTGAATTTCTTAAAAATAAGTACATCAAATGAATGAAATATATATAAAAAACAAACATGAAAATGATGAAAATATTGTTTGGCATTCTCAAAATATAACAAAAGAAAAGAGAATAATGTTATTTCATCAGAAACCTTGTATCCTTTGGTTTACTGGTCTTTCAGGTTCTGGTAAATCAACTATTGCAAACGCAGTTGAAGTTGAACTTTATAAAAGAGGTCAAAAAACATATCTTTTAGATGGAGATAATGTAAGACATGGATTAAATAAAGATCTTGGTTTTTCTGAAATTGATAGGGTAGAAAATATTAGAAGAATAGGAGAGGTATCTAAACTTTTTGTAGATAGTGGGCTTATTGTTTTGACTGCTTTTATATCCCCTTTTAAATCAGATAGACAAATAGCAAAATCTTTGGTAAAATATGATGAGTTTATAGAAATTTTTGTAGATACACCTCTTGAAATTTGTGAAAGTAGAGATCCAAAAGGATTATATAAAAAAGCAAGAGATGGTGCAATCAAAAATTTCACAGGAATTTCTTCTCCTTATGAGAAACCAGAAGAACCACAAATACACATAAGAACAGATAAAAACTCAATTGAAGAGTGTGTAGATATAGTAATAAATCATTTGATACAATATGGTTATATACAAGGAAATGAAAACGATTATGCAATATAAAAATATAAATATAGAAGATATAAAAAATATAGCTTTAGAAGCAGGTAAGTTAACTATGAAGGTTTATAACAAAGATTTTCAAGTTGATTATAAAGATGATAAATCACCACTTACAGAAGCAGATATAAAATCAAATGAATTAATTTGTAAATCTTTAAATAAATTATATCCAAATATTCCAATTATGTCTGAAGAGAACAAGCAAGTTGATTATGAGATAAGAAAAAATTGGGATTGTTACTTTTGTGTAGATCCAATAGATGGAACAAAAGAATTTATCAAAAAAAATGGTGAATTCACAGTAAATATTGCTCTTATTCATAATAATACTCCAATAATGGGTGTAGTTTATGCACCAGCATTAGGTGATCTTTATTGGGCAGATGGAAAATCTTCATATAAAAATGGTGAAAAGTTACCATTAAAAACAAATAATAATCCAAAAGAAAAACTATTTGTAGTTGCTTCAAAATCACATCTTTCAAGTGAAACTCAGGATTTTATAAATAATTTAGATAGTAAAGAAATAGAACAAGTATCAAAAGGAAGTTCCTTAAAACTATGTATGGTAGCAGTTGGTGAAGCAGACATATATCCAAGACTTGCTCCAACAATGGAGTGGGATACAGCAGCCGCTGATGCAGTTGTAAGATGTGCAGGGAAGATGACTTATGTATTTGATAAAAATGGTTCAAGAAAGTCTGTTGTTTATAATAAAAATAATTTATTAAATCCTTGGTTTGTGGTGAAGTAGTTTTGAGATATATAAAAGAGTTTTTTAGATTTTTAAATCATATAAGAAATAGTAGAAAACTACTGTTTACTTTAGCTTACAATGACTTTAAACAGCAGTATTTAGGATCATATTTAGGAATATTGTGGGCAGTGATTAGGCCAGCATTGTTTATAGGTGTTATTTGGTTTGTATTTACAGTAGGGTTCAAATCAAGACCAACAGATGATGGAACTCCTTTTGTACTTTGGTTACTTTGTGGAATGATTCCTTGGTTCTTTTTCTCTGAAGCAGTAAACAAAGGAATGAGTGCAATAGTAAGTAATGCCTACTTAGTAAAAAAAGTAGCTTTTAGAGTAAGTATATTACCTCTTGTAAAAGTCTTATCCTCACTTGGAATTCATATTGTCTTAGTTTGTTTATTAATTATTGCATTTTTATTAAATGGGTTTTTCCCCACAATTTATTGGTTACAACTTCCTTATTATATAGTTTGTACTGTTATTTTGACTTTAGGTCTTGGATGGCTAACTTCATCTTTACGAGTATTTATAAAAGATGTAGGTGAGATAATAGGAGTAGTTATACAGTTTGGTTTTTGGCTTACACCAATTTTCTGGTCATTTAAAATTATTCCTTTAAAGTATCACTATTTAGTAAAATTAAACCCGATGGTGTATGTAGTTGAAGGTTTTAGAAATACATTTATAAGTAAAGTATGGTTTTGGCAAAATATAAATGATACAGTGCAGTTTTGGATAATAACTATTGTATTCTTAATTCTTGGTTCAATAGTCTTTAAAAGACTTAGACCTCACTTTGGAGATGTGTTGTAATGAAAAAAGATATAGCAGTAAGTTTACAAAACATCTCAAAAGTTTATAAACTATATGATAAACCAATAGATAGATTAAAAGAGTCATTAAACCCTTTTAAAAAGAAGTATCATAAAGAGTTTTATGCACTTAGAAATATAAATCTTGAGATAAAAAAAGGTGAAGTCTTAGGTATAGTAGGGGTGAACGGTGCAGGAAAATCAACACTACTTAAAATCATCTCAGGTGTGCTTACTCCAACAAATGGAAGAGTTAATATCCACGGACGAATAAACGCTATACTTGAACTTGGAAGTTCACTAAAACCAGAGATGACTGGGCGAGAAAATATAAAACTAAATTTGCAGTTAAATGAAATAGAAAAAAATAGAGAAAAAATAACGGAAGAGATTATAGAGTTTGCAGATATTGGTGAGCATATAGACCAACCAGTTAAAAGCTATAGTAGTGGTATGAAAGCAAGACTTGGCTTTGGTATAGCAACATCCACCAATCCTGATATTTTAATAGTAGATGAAGTACTTGCTGTTGGAGATGTGTTATTTCAAAGAAAATGCTATGCAAAAATAGAAAAACTTTTCAAAGATGGAAAAACAGTGATATTTGTATCTCATAATGCTCAGTCAGTAGTAGAGTTTTGTACTCGTGCAGTTCTTCTTTATGATAGAGAAATTATTTTGGATGATACTCCTAAAAAGGTAACTGATTATTATCAAAAGCTTGTGTTTAGTAAAAATCATAGTAGTATTTTAAAAGAACTTAATAATATTGATAAAATCGTAGATAATAGCAAAGTTAAAATACTTCAATTAGCTAAAAATAAGTTATCTAATGAATCTAAATTTAAAAAGTCCAAAAATTATATTGAAGGGTTAAAATGTAATCCCCAAGTTTCAGGTGATTCTGAAATTATTTTAAAAGATTTTTTTATTTTGGATACACAAAATTATATAGTAAATGTTTTGAAAACAGGGCAAAACTATAAACTTTATGTTGAAGCAGAGTTAGATAAAGATTATCAGAATTTATCTTTTGGTATATCATTTTTAAATGTTCAAGGTACCCATTTGAGTTGTATAAGAGAATATTTGAAAGATAGAATTAATATTTATAATAGAAAAATCAAATTTTATTTAAATTTTAAATGTAATTTTTTACATGGAAAATATTTTATAAAAATTCAATTTAGTGAAAATGAAAAAAGTCTTTATATTAATCATGACTGTTCAATTTTTCAAATTGAAAAAGAAAAGCATAAATTTCAAGAGAAAATGTGTATAGTTGATATAGAACCAAGAATAGAAAAAATAATAAATATGGAAGAATAATGAATAAGAAGCCTGAAGATCAATTTAAATCAAATCACTATCAGCGACATAATGAAGCTCGATTTAATCATTTGGAGTCATTAAGCATAGATTTTAATGATAAAACAGTATTAGAATTAGGAGCTGGGATTGGAGATCATACAGAATTTCTTTTAAGTCTAGGTGTAAAAAATATAACTAGTTTAGAAGGTAGAAAAGAAAATTTTGATATTTTACAAGAAAGATTCAAATCTAATGAAAAAGTAAAACCTTTATTATATAATTTGGATTTGGATAGTCATAATAATTTAAATGAAAAATTTGATATTGTATATTGTTATGGATTACTTTATCATATATCTAAACCTAAAGAATTAATTGAATTTTTAGCAGAACATACTAAAGAAATTTTATTACTTGAAACTTGTGTAAGTTATGAGAGTAATAATGCATCAAATATTGTTGAAGAAGATAAAGAATCTTTTAGTCAAAGTGTAACTGGTTATGGATGTAGACCTGCACGAAATTGGCTTTTTGATGAATTGAAAAAAAATTATGAGTATGTTTATATGCCAATAACACAACCAGATCATGAAGAATTTCCAAAAGATTGGACAAAAAAAGTTTATACTAAAGGTAATTTAACAAGAGCTGTTTTTGTAGCTTCCAAAAAAGAATTAAAAAATTCTTTATTAAAAAATAATGTCCTCATGTTTCAAAAAGAGATATATGAAATACTAGATAACAAAGATGAACCTTTTAGAAGATATTATTCTCAGCATGGAGAAGATTATCTTTTGTGGAAGTTTTTTGACTTTAAAAAAGATGGTTTTTTTGTGGAGGTTGGAGCATTTGACGGTGTGCACCTAAGTAATACTTACTCTTTTGAACTTGAAGGTTGGAACGGTATATGTGTAGAGCCTGGACAATACTTTGAAAACTGTAAAAAAAATAGACCAAACTCAATATGCATAAATGCTGCATGTGTAGGAAGTGAGGATATAAAAGAGATAACTTTTTATGAAGAAGAATTAGGATTATTATCTTCTCTTGATATATCAACTGAAAAAAAAGAAGATATCGAAAAAAGATATGAAAATAGAAAACTAGAATTTTTAGGACATAAAGAAAAAACAGTAAAAGCAAAAACACTCAATAGTATTTTAGAAGAAAATGATGTATCTGAAATAGATTTTATTACTATAGATGTAGAAGGAGCTGAAATAGATGTTTTAAAAGGTTTTAACTTACACAAATATAAACCTAAAGTAGTTATCTTAGAAGCAAATGATGAAGAGCATAAAAAAGAGCTAATAGACTATATGACTATTGATAATAATTATTTATTTTCAAGAAATATTGATTTTAACTTAATCTTCGTTTTGTATGAATATGACTCTTTTAAAATTGGAAAAATAAAAATTAACTGTAGTATAGAAAAACAGTTGCACCCTCTTGGTCTTAAGTATACTCTTCCTGATTATTTATCTGGTCTACAATATTATAATGGTGAAAATATTATTTATACATTATGGGATAGATTTATAAGTTTAGAAAAAAAGAACCAAGAAATAGAGGAAAAAGAGAAAATCATAAAAAAGAAGAACCAAGAAATAGAGGAAAAAGAGAAAATCATAAAAAAGAAGAATCAATCATTAGCATATTTTAAGCCTTTAGAAAAATATTTAGAAAAAATTGTAAATATTTCAATAAAAATACATCCTTTAGAAAAATATAAAGAATATAAGAATTTGTTAAACTCATATCATAAACTAAAAGAAAATGAGAATAGGCATAATAATTTTTTAACTTTGCCCACAGATGATTTTTTTAGTGCAAGGAATAAAAAGTATTATATCTCAGAACTTGATGAGCCTATTCTCATCTATCAAGTTGGAAAAGTAGGCTCATCAACTATTTATGAATCATTAAAAGATAAAGTAAAAGATGTCCCTATATACCAAATACACAATATTGAAACAGCAGATGAAATTTTAAAAAAAGAAAAACAAAAAGGTTTTATGGAAGGCCTTCATCATTTAACTATTGGATCAGAATTAAATCAAATAATCAAAAATAATCCTCAAATTCATTGGAAGCTGATAGTAGGTATTAGAGAACCAATACATCGGTGGTTATCAGATATTTTTCAAAATATCAATGAAAGATATAATTATTTTGTAAAAGAAGATGGTGATTTAAAATATGATAAATTGATTGATTTTGTAAAAGAATCTTTAGAAACAGAGCCAATGCAAGATTGGTTTATTAATGAACTTGAAAAAACATTTAAAATAAAATTATCTGAAATTAATTTTAATAAAAATAAAGGCTATTTTATTTATAAGAAAAATGGTATGGAAATATTGTTTTATCAATTAGAATGTTTAAAGTCTGACTTTAATAATATGTTTAAAGATTTTTTACCAGACTATAATATCTCTTTGCAAAATGCAAATGAATCTACAGATAAAAAATATTATATACAGTACAAAAAACTACAAGAACTATTAACTTTTGATGAAGATTATTTAAGAGAATTTTATTATAAAAAATCAGTTACAAGATTTTTTTATACAGACTTACAAATAGAAAATTTTATAAATAAATGGAAAGGTAAATAATGGAAAACTTGAAAATATCAGTAATTACACCATCTTTTAATAGCGCAGACTATATTGAGAGAGCAATTAAAAGTGTAATTGATCAAAATTATAATAATTTCGAACATATAATTATAGATAATTGTTCTACTGATGGAACAATAGAAATACTTAAAAAATATCCTCATCTTATATGGAAAAGTGAAAAAGATACGGGACAATCAAATGCTATGAATAAAGGTTTTGAATTAAGTAGTGGAGAAATTATAGTATATTTGAATTGTGATGATTATTTTAAAACAGACACTTTTTTTCAAGTTAATGAGTGTTTTAATAAAGATCAAAATATTAAAATTTTATTTGGTAATGTATATATTCATTTGCTAGATGGTAGAAATGTTGAAGTGGAGCCAAAAGTATATTTTCAAGATATCATATATCATTGGGAAGGTTGGAAAAAAATAGGAGATAATAAATTTCAATCTAATTTTCCAAATAATCCAGTACAATACTTCTATAAAAGAGAAGTACAATCTTTAATTCCATTTAATGAATCTAATCACTATACAATGGATTTAGAATTTTTAGTAAATGTAACATATAAATATAAAGAAAATATAAAAAAAGTCAATCATATATTTGGGCATTATATTTTACTTAATGATGCTAAAAGTATTGCAGCACAAAGAAAAAAAGATTATTGGACGTATAAAACTTTTTCATATATAGATGACAAATTAAAAGTTTTTGACTTAGATTATATTATTCAATACAAAAATAGACAATCCGTTGGTTATTTAAATAAAACATTAGAACAATTTGAAAAAAATAAATATTCTCAGAGTACAAAACAATTATTAAAAGAACTTCTAAAAAGGTTATTTAAATGAAAAATATCTTAATTTATTCTCCTGTTCCAATCTTTCCTGCTATTCAAGGGAATAGAAAACGAATATTTAATATGATACAAAGTTTAAAAAATGAATATAATTTATTTTTAATAATATATGGTAATGTCCAACAAATTGAAAATGAAAAAGACTTTTACAATGATGCTTTTAAAGCAACATTTATATATCCGCAGGGAATTAATCATAGCTTTTTATTTAATAGAAATATTAATATAGATGATGCTTACGAGAATGGACTTGGTGAATATGTATCAGAGATTTGTAATACTCATAACATAGATATTTATTTGCATAATTATATTTTTCAATCTAAAGTATTAGAATTTGTACCAAATAGTATTTTGAAAATAATTGATACACATGATAAATTTAAAGATAAATATAAATTAGCAAAATGGTATTCATACAGTGAAGAAGAAGAATCAAAAGGTGTGTCAAGAGCTGATGTTATTTTAGCTATACAAGATGAAGAAAAAAAATATTTTGAATCAATTACAAGTAAAAAAGTAATAACAGTAGGACATTTATCAGAATCAAACTTTTTAAATAAAGAATATAATGATTTGAAAAATATAGGTATTATAAGTTCAGGACATATTAGAGATTTTTTAGCAGTTGAAAAATTCGTTCAACAATTTATAAAAAATGATATTAAAGGTGTAACTTTAAATATTGCAGGAATGGTTTGTGAAAAATTAGAACCGTTATATAATCATCCTAATATTAATTATTTATGGTTAGTAGATGATTTAAAAGATTTTTATAAATCAATTGAATTATGTATTATTCCTCCCGAAGATGGGACTGGACTAAAGATTAAATCAGTTGAAGCACTATCTTATGGTGTGCCAATTATTTCAACAAAACATGGTTTTGTAGGAATTGAAACAAATGATTATTTTCATCAAGCAAAAAATGTAGATGAATTAATGAACTATATTATAGAAATACAAAAAAATAGTATTTTAAACGCATTGCAAATAAAATCAAAAACTGTTTTTAATAAATATCAGAAATTACAGAAAAATAATTTAAAAATAGCATTTAATCATGTAAAAAATAAAGGCTTAACAGAGATTTTAGAGCAACTTAAACAAAATGGGTATAATTCTTTTTTAAATTCAGATGAATTAACTAGAAAAATTATGAAATTAATGCTTAATCGAGGAGAAGAAGCAATAGATATTGGTGTTAATTATGGTCAGTTTCTATTTTATTTATCAAATTTAGTTGGGGTAGATGGAAAAGTTCTGGGTTTTGAACCAATAAAAGAGTTATTTGAATTAAATCTAGCAAAAATTGAAGAACAGAAAATGACAAATATCCTTTTACATAATTTTGCATTGTCTAATAGTGAAGGGATATCTGAATTTACAGTTTTTAATGAGCGAAAAGGATATTCAGGTTTAAAAGAGAATGTAATCCTTGATTCTTCTTTTGACGTAAATAATAAATCTAAAATAGAAGTTATAGTAAAAAAACTTGATATATTTCTTTCTGATTTTAAAAAGTTAAAATTAATAAAAATTGATGTTGAAGGAGCTGAATTGTTGGTTCTTAAAGGAGCGGAAGAATTATTATTAAAATTTAGACCAATTATTATTTTTGAGTTTGGGATGAGAACTGCAAAAAGCTTTAATTATGATCAACAAGATATTTATAATTTCTTTATAGAAAGAAATTATTCTATATATATTATGTCAGGATTAAAATTAAATTCATTTGAAGATTTTTTATTAGCTGATAGTTTTATTTACAATTTTATTGCTATTCATAATGAGCAAAAAGATAGTATAGATATCCTTAATCAGTATTCTAATAGCTATCTTGAACAAATTAATATTGATAAAAACTTATCTTGCATTCAAAGTCTAAAATCTAATAAAATATTTGTATATAACAACAATAAACAATATTCTAAATTAATAAATATATTGGAAAAATTAAGTTCTATAAGTTTTTTTAAATCACCTATAAAGAAATTTCAAGCGTATAAAAGTCTTATGCGAATATATCAAGAGTTGAAATGAATAAAAAAATTTTAATAGTTTTCCCTCATAACCCTTTTTTATTAGAAAATGGAGTTCACTCAAGGTTTTATGAACTAATTAAATATCTAAATAATAAAAATGCAGAAGTAGATATTTTATCTCATAAAAATTTTGTTGATGATTGGACGATATATGATAAAAGTTTAATAACTAATTTATACCTTAGTGATTTTAAAAATATATTTACTTTAAAATATCGTATAAAAAATAGATTAAAAAGATTTTTATATAGAAAAAATTATCTTGAAAATTTTTCTAGTGAAGAAATGAAATCTATGTTTGTTCAAATACTTGATAATAAATATGATTTTATTGTTTTTTCATATATTCAATGGGTTAATTTATTAAAAAATGTTAATACAAAAAAAACAAAAAAAATAATTATGATAGAAGAC
>NZ_PDKC01000002.1 GCF_004116495.1 Arcobacter sp. CECT 8985
CTGATAATACTGCACCTTTCAGGTGTGGAAACGTAGGTCTCTGCCAGCTCTTGAGTTTTGTTTTTACTTTTTACTAAGCCTTTATCTATAACAACTTTTCTCTTGTTATTGATATGGGCTTTTTTTTATCTACCCTTTCTTATCCCCTTTTACTTTATTTACTCTTTTACTTTTTTTATGCTTGTATGTTTGTTTTATTGTATTCTTTTAGTTATTCTTTTCAATGATTTTATTTGTTCTTATTTTTAAGATATTAGTTTTTTTCTTAGAATTTTGTAGTTGTTTAGTATAAGATTTAGAGAAAAAGAATTAATCTTTTTTCTCTAGTATTTCAATTGATACAATTTTATCATTTTGTTTAATATTATCAAGTGTTTCAAAACTTTTATTATCATTATCTTCTATTTCCCCAAATACTGTATGTACACCATTTAAGTGAGGACATTCATCAAAACATATAAAGAATTGACTTCCACCAGTATTAGGCCCAGCATGTGCCATTGATAAGCTACCTTTTTTATGTACTTGTTTATCTGTATCAGTTTCACATTCAATTGCCCAATCAGGACCACCTGTACCAGTACCATTAGGACATCCACCTTGTGCAACAAATCCTGGTATAACTCTATGGAAATTTAAACCATTATAAAAACCGTCTTTTGCAAGTGTAGCAAAGTTTGAAACAGTATTGGGAGTTTCATTTGTAAATAATTTTAACCAAATAATTCCATTTTCAGTTGTAACTTTAGCATATTTGAAAGTATCTAATACTTCTTGAGAATAATCGTATTGTTTAAGTTCTTTTTTGAATCCAAACATTTATTTCCTTTAATTTTTATTTGAAATTATATCTTTTTTTGGTGTAAGATAGTTTAAGTTAATTAAGTTTTTTACAATCTCTTTAAAAATTGGTACAGCAGATTGAGATGCGTAATAATAATACCAATGTTTACCAGTAGAGTTTGGTTTGAATACTGTTACCCCAATTGTATATGAGTGTTTTTTATAATCATTTGCAAATCCAAAAAAAGATGAAATATACTCTTTTTGATAATCTCCACCTCTTGCAATATTTGCAGTACCAGTTTTCCCTCCAATTATTAAGTTATCCATATTTGCAGCTTTTCCTGTACCATATTCTACAGTTTTTATTAACATCCTTTTTAATATATCAGCTGCATGTTTTGATATTACTTTTTCCTTTGAAATATCTTCTGGCATATATCTTTTATTATCCATTTCTAAATAAGAAACTATTTTAGGTGTAACTGTATATCCATCATTATTAAATGCACTATATGCTTTTAAGATTTGCATAAATGTAGCTGTCATTCCTTGTCCATATGAAACTGTAGCTTTATATACATTATCTTCATTTTTATCTTCACCTGCTGATAATTTGTATATTGGTGGTATCTTACCTTTTTTTTCATATGGTAAATCAATTCCGGTTTTTCTTGTAAAACCAAATCTTTTATAACCTTCGTAAATTTCTGCACCTTTTAATCTTTGAATTACTTGAAGTAATCCAATGTTACTTGAATACATGATTATATCATCCAAAGTTAAATAATGCTTTTTAAATTGATGATCATCTTTAATATAAAATCTATCAATTTTATATCTTCCTCTACGATATTCACCTTTTTTATTAGGTCTACCCTTATCATTATAAGCAAAAAATAACTCATCTCTTTTTACTCTATTTTTATCAAGAACTAAGGACATTGCAATAGGTTTTATAACTGATCCTGGCTCAAATTGGTATTCAATTGCACTTACATTTAAAGATGGAATATCTTTTTGTTTTATACTTTCTGGATTAAATCTATTTGAAGAAGCAAGAGATATAATTTTACCTGTTTTACTATCCATTATAGATACAATTATTTCTTTTGCACTTAATTTTTCTTTGTATCTATCTAAAATCATTTCTATATTTTTTTGTAATTTTAATGGAATATTTAATACAAGTTTTGCACCATCTTCTCTTTTTTTAATAATTGAATTTTTATCAAAAGATATATAAGATAATACATCCCTATTACCTTTTAAGATACCATCTTCGGTTTTATTTAATAAAGCATTATATTTTTTTTCTAAACCCTTGATACCTTTTACTTTTGTTTTACCATTATCTGATTCAAATTTTCTTATATATCCAATTACAGGAGTTAGTGTATTATTATAAGAATATATTCTTTTTTCACCACTTTCTATTACATTTAAACCTTGAAGAATCCTATTTCCACTTATTTCTCTTGCTTTAAATACTTTTAGTCTTCTTAGTTTAAATCCTAACTCTTTTAAGTTTTTAGCAGTTCTTGAGTCAATATTATATGATAATACTAAATATCCAGGATGGTATTTTATTGATTCATTTACTTTTCTTTTTAATTTGCTATAAGATATATTACTATAAATTGAAAAAAGTTTTAAAAATAATTCTTTTTTATTTAAATCTAAAAATCGCGTATCAATTGATGCCTTATATAGTTTTTTTGATGAAGCAATTTTAAAATTATCAGAACTAACTATATCACCTCTTACTGCAAGCTCTTTTTTTGTAGTTTTCAGTGAAGGCATTCTTCTATCTTTTGTCATAGTATTAGCAATTGAAAATACTAGTATTAGAAGGAATAGTAAGATTAATAAAAATAAAATTACAATTTTTTTTGTTTTATTAACATTTTCGATATTATTTGAAGTCATATTTATCCATTATATATTATAATAGGAAATGAATTTTAGCAGAAATAACATTAAACCCAAAGTTCAAATAAATAATAATGAGCCAGACTATATACTTTTTTTATTAGTTTCTATTCTAATTACAATTAGTGTTATGTTTTCGTATTCTCTTACTATTTATACTGTTCAATATTTTGAATATAATCAATTTCATTTTTTTGTAAGACAATTATTTGTAGGAGTATTATCCATACTTATTATGTGGGGATTTTCACAATTTAATCCTGAAAAGATTGTGGGTAGAATTAGTATGAGTTTATTTATCATATTTTTTATATTAATGGCAGTTATGCCATTTTTACCCACTAGTTTAGTTACGGAAAGTGGTGGTGCTAATAGATGGATTAGATTACCTGGTGTATCCTTATCTCCTGTGGAGTTTTTTAAAGTTGGATTTATATATTTTTTATCTTGGTCCTTTCATAGGCGTGTTATGGTAATGCCAAAAAAAATGACATTAAAAGAAGAATTACTTCTTTTAGCTCCATATTTTGGAACATTTCTTTTAGTTGTTTTTTTAGTTGCATTTTTACAAAAAGATTTGGGACAAGTTGTATTACTAGGTGTTATTTTGATTGTGCTTTTAGTTTTTGCAAATAGAAGTTTTAAAGTATTCTTATCTTTAGGTGCAGGTGCTCTTGTATCTTTTGTTATTTTAATTATTTCTGCACCACATAGAATAAATAGAATTTATTCTTGGTGGGCAATGAATCAAGATGGAATTTTAGCAATTATGCCAGAGTGGGTAGATAACTATTTAAGAATAGATGAATTACCAGAACCATATCAAGTGTCAAATTCATTAAATGCAATTCATAATGGAGGAATTTTTGGACAAGGAATATCTTTAGGAGATTTAAAACTAGGTTTTTTATCTGAAGTTCATACAGATTTTGTATTAGCTGGAATTACTGAAGAAATTGGATTAATTGGATTATTATTTATTTTAATAATTTTATTTTCTATTATATGGAGAATTTTTATTATAAGTAGAAGAGTAAATAATCCTATATATCATCTTTTTACATTAGGAATAGCATTGATGATTATAATTGCATTTTTAATAAATTCATATGGAATTTCAGGAATTATTCCAATAAAAGGTATTGCTGTACCATTTTTGAGTTATGGAGGTTCTTCTATGCTTTCAATGGCTATTGCAATAGGTTTAGTGTTATCAATTAGTAGAACAATTAGTAAGGAGAAATAAAAAGATGAAAGGTCGAGTAATAATAACCGGTGGAGGAACTGGTGGACATTTAAAAGTTGCAAAAGCTTTTATTGATGAGTTTTACAAAAGAGGAACTCCTACTATTTTTATTGGTTCTACATCTGGACAAGATAAAGCATGGTTTGAAAATGAAAAAAAATTAAAAAAAGCTATTTTTTTAGATACAAAAGGGGTAGTAAATAAAAATATTTTTGGAAAAGTTGGTTCTTTATTTAAAATTTTAAAAGAGACAAATCATTGTATGAACTTTATAGATGAAGCAGAGGTAAAAACAGTAATTTCAGTTGGTGGTTTTTCAGCAGCTCCTGCAACATTTGCAGCTATATTGTCATATGGGTGTAAATTGTATATTCATGAGCAAAATTCAAAGATGGGTAAATTAAATGAACTTACAAGTAAATTTGCAACTGAAGTTTTTAGCTCATATATAGAAGAATCAAAAGTAAAAGATTATCCAGTATCAGAAGAATTTTTTAATAATGCAAGAGTTAGAAATAAAATTGAAACTATAATATTTTTGGGTGGTTCTCAAGGTGCAATTGCTATAAATAATTTTGCATTAAGTGTTGCAAAAAAAATAAATGATTTAGGAATAAAGATTATTCATCAAACAGGTAAAAATGATTTAAGTAGAGTATCAGATGAGTATAAAAAGCTTAATATAGATGCAGATGTTTTTGATTTTACTGATAATATTGCAAGGAAAATGAGTGAAGCTGATTTTGCTATTAGTAGAAGTGGTGCATCAACACTATGGGAATTGACTGCCAATTCTTTACCTACACTTTTTGTACCTTATCCTCATGCAGCAAAAGATCATCAATATTATAATGCAAAATTTTTAAAAGACAAAAAATTATGTTTTGTTTGTAGGCAAAATAATTTAACACCACAAGTTATTGATAAAGTTTTAACTTGTGATGTTCATAGTATGAGTAAAGGCCTTGTTAATGCTATTAATTGTGATGCAATAGAATCTTTAGTTGATATTATTACTGAAAATAACCAACAGTAATATACCAAAAATTATTCTATAAATACCAAAACTTACGAAAGTAAATTTTTCTAAAAATTTTAGAAAAAGTTTTATTGTAAGAAAAGCTACAAAAAAAGCTACTACAAACCCTACAACTAAATTAGTAAAATTTGTTGTATGTAGTAGTTCTTCATGGTGTTTAAGTAAATCATACCCTGTTGTGGCACACATTACTGGAAATGCTAAAAGAAATGAAAATTCAGCACTGGCTTTTCTATTAAACCCAACTAACATAGCTCCAATAATGGTTGAACCTGCTCTACTTGTACCTGGAATTAAAGCAAAAATTTGTGCTAATCCAATAAAAAAAGCTTGTTTATATGATACATCATCTACTTTTGAAACTATATGTTTTTTTTCATCATAAAATTTTTCTACAATCAAAAATACAATTCCACCGATTATAAACATATATGCTACAACTGTTAAAGAGAATAACTCTTTTATTTGTGAAGAGAATATAAAACCAATAATTGCAATTGGTAAAAATGCAATAAAAATTTTTGTCCATAATGTTATGTGTTTGAAATTGAACTTATCTGGATAATTTAATATCACTGCAAGAATTGCTGCAAATTGTATAATGACTTCATATGCTTTATTTATTGACGTTTGTTCTACATTTAGAAAATGACTTGCAACTATTAAATGCCCTGTTGAAGAGATTGGTAAAAATTCTGTAAAGCCTTCAATTATACCAAGTATTATAGAATCGCCAGCTGTCATTATATTCCTTTTTGTTTAGCTAATTTAAAAAATTTCTTTAATGCTCTTTTCTCTTTGATATTAATATCATAATCTATACCTTTTAAATAATGTAAAATATCTTTTCTATTAATTCCAGATCGTCGTTCATATTGTTCTAAAATATATTGAGGAATTTTAATATGTCTTTTCTTGAAATCTTTCATTGTCTTTTTTAATAAAGTACCATTTTTATTATAAGCTAATCTTGCAAAAACAAAAGGTAAATTATATTTATCTTGCCAAGCTTTTGCTAAATCAATAAAACTATCTTTACTATTTTCATGGTAATATTTTAATGCTTTATCACCAATTATTACTTTTCCATTAAGACCTAAGACTTTTGCTAATGCATTTGATGTATCGCTTTGAAAATCTTTTTCATATTTTTCCCCTGGAACTATTATTACTGATTTTACTTCTTTTCTAGCTATAATTCCATAATCTAAGGCTTTTTCTCCTCTTGATGCAATTGAAGAAATAAATGCAGATTCAACTGATCTTTTTTTAAATTTTTTATTTATAGCCGATGGATAAGACTTTTTATATTCAATAATTGCCTTTAATTGATTTGATTTAATATTTTTTTTCATATATACAGTTACAGGCAATAAATTTATAAAATCTATTTTTGCAAACTTCATTTTATTATCCTAAAAATTAAATTATTTTTGATATAATATTAAAATATAGGTAAATAAGGGGTTAAAATGGTTGAAGTAGAATTTTTAGGACCAATAAATAAAGATAAATTAAATTTAGATATATCAAACTTATCTGAATTAAGTGAAATTTTAAAAGAAGATACTGAAATTATTTCATGGTTAGATAAATGTGCAGTTGCAGTAAATGATACATTAGTTTCAACAAAAGATGTAGAATTAAAAAGCGGAGATAAAATTTCATTACTACCTCCTGTATGTGGAGGATGATTAGTGAAAAAGTTACAATTGTTTGATGGTAGTTTACCAGTTGAGAAGATAACTAATGAGTGGTATCAAGAGTTTAGAAACTCAAATTATGGAGCAATAATAACTTTTGTTGGAGTTGTGCGAGATGAAGATAATATTGAAGGATTATCTTTTGATATTTATAAACCAATATTAGAATCTTGGTTTGAGTCATGGCAAAAGAAAGCAAATGATAATAATGCTATTGTGTTGATGGCTCATAGCAAAGGTGATGTATTAAATCATGAAAGTTCATATATTGCAGCAGTTTGTTCTCCAAAAAGAAGAGTTGCTTTAGAAATGATTGATGAATTTGTTGAAGACTTTAAAGCAAATGCACCAATTTGGAAATATGATATTAAAGATTCAAAAAGAGTCTATGCAGAAGATCGAAGTACGCCAATAAATGGTGCAGGGTTGTTAAAGTAAAACTTATTTAAATTAAATAATAAACTAGGGTTAAAAATGAGAGTTGATTTACATAATCATACAGTGCTCTGTAATCATGCAAAAGGAACAATTGAACAATATATTCAAAGAGCTATAGAATTAAATATTAATTACTATGGATTTACTGAGCATGCACCTATGGATTATGATTATAAATATAGAATGTCTATTAATGAAAAAGAGTTTTATGAAAGTACATTAAAATATTATAAGCAAAAGTATCAAGATAAAATTAATATATTAATTGGATATGAAGTAGATTTTATGCAAAGTGTAAAAATGCTTGATGGAATACTAAATGCAAATGTAGATTATTTAATAGGTTCTGTGCACTTTTTAGAAACTAAAAATGATGATACACCATGGGGATTTGATAATCCAGAATTTATAGGAAAATATAAAAACAAAAATATTGATGATATATGGATTGATTATTTTTATGCGATAGAAAAATTAGCAAAATTAAATAAATTTGATATTGTTGGGCATTTTGATTTAATTAAAGTGTTTAAATTTTTACCAAAAAAAGATATTAAATCTTTAGCAAAAAATGCATTGATACAAATAAAAAAATCAAATATGGTTGTAGAAATAAATTCAGCGGGTTTTAGAAAGCCAATTAAAGAGCAGTATCCTTCAAAAGATTTGTTAGAATTATGTTTTGAACTTGATATTCCAATTACATTTAGTTCAGATGCACATGCAATTGAACAAATAGGGTTTAAATACGAAGATACATTATTACTTGCAAAGCAAATAGGTTATAAAAAATGTGCAGTTTTTAAGAATAGACAGTTAGAATTTGTTGATATATATTAAAGTTTAAAAAATATCAAACTGTATATTTTTTATACAATTGATTTATTTTATTTTTTTAATATTCTGATACAATACATAAATAAAAATTTCAAGGAGTAATTGATATGGGTAAGTTTGTTAACGGAACAGATGAATTTTTTAAATATTGTGAAGAAAATGAAGTAGAATTTGTAGATTTTAGATTTTCTGATATGAAAGGTATGTGGCACCATTTAACATATACAATGGAAGCTGTAAGTGCAGATCAATTAGAAGGCGGTATGCCTTTTGATGGTTCATCAGTTGATGCATGGCAACCAATTAATAAATCTGATATGCTTTTAAAACCAGATGTTGATACAGCATTTTTAGATCCATTTACTGCAGACGTTACAATTATTGTAATTTGTGATGTATATGATATCTATAAAGGTGAGATGTATGAAAAATGTCCAAGATCTATTGCTAAAAAAGCATTATCTCATTTAAGTGAATCAGGACTTGGAGATGTTGCATATTTTGGACCAGAAAATGAATTCTTTATTTTTGATGATGTAAGAATTAAAGATGAAATTAATGAATCACACTATAGAGTTGATTCTGAAGAGGGTTGTTGGTCAGATGATAGATCTTCTGAAATGGGAAATACAGGACACAGACCAAGAACAAAAGGTGGTTATTTCCCAGTTCAACCAACAGATTCAATGGTTGATTTAAGAGCTGAAATGATGCACGTATTAAAACAAGTAGGTTTAAAAGTTGTTCTTGGACACCACGAAGTTGCACAAGCACAAGGTGAAATTGGTATCGTATTTGGTGACTTAATTGAAGCTGCTGATAATGTACAAAAATATAAATATGTAGTTAAAATGGTTGCACACTTAAATGGTAAATCTGCAACATTTATGCCAAAACCATTATTTGGTGATAATGGTAATGGTATGCATGTTCACCAATCAATCTGGAAAGATGGTAAAAACTTATTTTATAAAGAAGGTGAGTATGGAAACCTTTCTGAAATGGCAAGACACTATGTAGGTGGTATCTTTAAACACGCAAGAGCAGTTGCAGCGTTTACTAACCCATCAACTAACTCTTATAAAAGATTAATTCCAGGATTTGAAGCTCCTTCAATTTTAACTTATTCTTCTCAAAATAGATCTGCATCTTGTAGAATTCCTTATGGTGCAGGAGAAAAAGCAACTAGAGTTGAAATGAGATTCCCAGATTCAACTGCTTGTCCATATTTAGCATTTGCTGCAATGTTATGTGCTGGATTAGATGGAATTAAAAATAAATATGAACCTATTGGACCAATGGATGATGATTTATTTGAATTATCATTAGATGAAATTAGACAAAGAAAAATTCCTCAAATGCCACATACATTAAGAGGATCATTAGAAGCATTAATTAGAGATAATGAATTTTTACAACCAGTTTTCTCTCAAGAAATGATTGATACGTATCAACATTATAAATTTGAAACGCAAGTATGGCCAGATGAAGCAAGACCAACTGCATTTGAATTTAAATCAACTTACTCTTGTTAGTATAATCTAAATATAGAAATAAAAAAGGGGTTAAGAGTTTTATACTCTTAGCCCCTTTTTTTATATTAAATTTTAAAATATAGAATTTAAAATAATAAATAGAGTTTAATTAAAACTCTATTTGATTATCTTTTTGAATACTCAATGCATTTACAGGCAATTTTGAAGTGTTTGTATAGTACTCTTTTTTACCATTTATTATTGCACTTTTAACTCCTGAAGGAACTTCAAATTTTCTTTCAAGTTCAGGGTGAAGTTTTAAATAATTAGTATAAAAATATGAAAATGCTGGACCACCAGATCTACCACCAGTTTCAGTTCTTCTCATTGGTTTATTATTATCATTCCCAAACCATACTATAGTTTGAATAGTAGGAGAGAATCCGCAAAACCATGCATCAACATTACTATTTGTTGTCCCTGTTTTTCCCGCAATATCAATGTTTTTAACTTGTGCCATTCTTCCAGTTCCTCTTTTTACTACATCATGTAGTATATCTTTTATTAAAAAAGTTTGATCTTCATCTGTTATATATGTTCTTTTAGGTTCAAAATTTATTACACTTCCATTTCTATTTTCAATTGAATTTATAATATATGGTTCAACTCTTACTCCGTTATTTGAAATTATAGAATACTCTTCTGATAATTTTAAAGGAGAAATTGCAAAAGAACCAAGCGTTATTGAAAGGTCATATGGCATACCACTAAAACCAAATCTTTCTAAGTTTTTATAAACAACATCAATTCCTATGTCTGAAACTAAATTAATTGTCGCAAGATTTCTAGAGTGAACTAAAGCTTCTCTTAATGGAATTAATCCTTTATATTTACCACTATAATTTTTTGGTTGCCATTTTTTCTTTTCATCTGAATCTTTTATATCGTATTCATATGTTCTACTAATATCAGTTAATTGAGAAGCCGGTGAATAACCTAAATCTAAAGCTGTTAAATATATAAATGGTTTTATTGCAGAACCTGGTTGTCTTTTACTTTGAATTACTCTATTGAAATTTGACTTTTTATAGTCAATTCCACCAACTAAAGATAAAATTTTACCTGTTTTTGATTCTATTGAAATTAACGAACCATTTAATGTATTTACAAATCTATTAGGGTCTAATTCATTACCATCTTTGTCAAACTCTTTATCAATACCTCTTTTTTTATTTAACTTTTGGAAATATTGGTCTCTTTTTAGAATCTTTTTATATGCTAAATCTAACCCTTCTTTAGCTATTCTTTGTGCATCTAAGTCTACAGTTAAGTTGATTTTATATCCACCAGTTTTTAAATCTTTTATATCTTTTTTTAGTAATTTTGTTACATAATCAATAATATATGGTGCTTTATTTTTAGTCAATGTTTGATCGTATACTTTAGGTACATATTTCATTGATTCTTCATACTCTTTTTTATTTATCCAACCAAGAGTATTCATTCTTTTAATTACTTGATTTCCTCTTACTAATGCAAAGTTTAGATTTCTTGTTGGGTCATAAAAACTTGGTGCCCTTGGTAAACCAACTAACATTGCTATCTCTTTTAGATTTAATTCATATAAGTTTTTTTTGAAATATCCTAATGCTGCAGTTTTAATTCCATAATATCCATGCCCAAAATAGACTTGGTTTAGATATCTTTCTAATATTTGCTCTTTTGTTAGAATTGTTTCTAATCTTAAAGACAATAATGCTTCTTTAATTTTTCTTATTAGTTTCTTTTCTCTTGTAAGAACAAGTGTTTTCACAAGTTGTTGTGTTAATGTACTTGCACCTTCAACTAATGCACCTGCTTTAATATCTTTTATAATTGCTCTACTAATTGCGTCAGGATTTATACCTTTATGTTCAAAAAATTGAGTATCTTCAATTGCAACAAGTGCTTCAATAACTCGTGGTGGAATATTTTTATATTTTACATATAATCTATTCTCTTTTGAAAATGTATTTGCAATTAGTTTTCCATTCTTATCAAAAAACTGTGTTGTTAATCTTGGTTTATAATCTACAATTTTATCAAGTTCAAACCTAATTGAAGAGTATAAGTAGAGTAACCAACCAAGAAATGCTAAAGCTACAATAGTAAAAAATCCGAATATATATTTCATATTACTCCCTGAAGTTTCTATTTTTAAAATTTGATTCTATTAATATCTTTGAATAATCTTTTTTAGGATTATTTAAAATATCTGAAGTTTTTCCCTGTTCTATTATTTTACCTTTTTTTATAATAATTATATTTTCACAAACATTAATTATAGATTCTATGTCGTGTGTAACATATAAAATTAATATATTTAGTTCAGAAATTAAATCTTTAATTAGTTTTTTTATATTATTTTTATTAGTTTCGTCTAGTGCTGTTGTTGGTTCATCTAATAATAAAAGTTTCAAATCCTTACTTAATGTAATTGCAATAATTACTCTTTGTAATTGTCCTCCACTAAGTTGTGTAGGGAATCTATTTAAAACCCAATCTTCTAAACCAACTTTTTTTAACATTTTTATTTTTTTTTCATTAGAACAGAAAAATTGATTTTTTATTTTTGTCATTGGAGATAATGAAGTAAAAGGATTTTGAGGAATTAATCCTATATCATCTTTTGTTAAGTTTACTGATGATTCAATATCTATTTTTTTTGTTAAGTTTTTAGGTAATAAATCTAAAAGTGCTTTTAAAGTCAAAGATTTTCCACTACCACTTTCACCAATTATTGCAGTTGATGAGGTAATATTGAAATTTATATCTACTAAATTAGTATCATTTAAATCAATCTTTAATTTATTTATTTTTACACTATTAGACATATTTATTCTTAATTAAATTAATGGTTCATCCATTTGTTCAGGTATATCAATATTCATAAGTTTTAAAACTGTTGGAGCAATATTATTTAGTCCACCAGTTTTGACTTCTGATACTTTATCTGAAATAATGAAACAATAAACATCACCAACAGTATGATTAGTTAGTGTTTTTCCATTTTTATCTTTCATCTCTTCACAGTTTCCATGATCACTTGTTAGTATTAAGTTATATTTTAAATCTTTTGCTTTTTCTATAATTAATCCAAGTTCTTTATCTACTGCTTCAACAGCTTTAATTGCTGCATCAAAAACACCTGTATGTCCTACCATATCGCCATTTGCAAAATTGACAACTATAAAATCCTCTTCTTCTTCCATTGCTTTTCTTACAACAAAACCAACTTCTGCTGCACTCATTTCAGGTTTTAAATCATATGTTGCGACACTTGGAGAAGGAATTAAAACTCTTGTTTCATTTTCCACTGGTTCTTCAACTCCACCATTAAAGAAAAATGTAACATGTGCATATTTTTCTGTTTCTGCTGTGTGTAGTTGAGATAGCTCATTTTTAGCAATTACTTCTGCAAGGGTATTTTTGGGAGCATCTTTTGGAAATAGTATTGGAAGAGGTAAGTTTTTATCATATTCTGTCATTGTTGCAATATTTACATCTATATCTTTTGTTTCAAATTCATTAAATGCTTTATATGCATAAACTGAAGAAAGTTCTCTCATTCTATCACTTCTAAAATTACAAAAAATTATTGCATCGCTATTTTCCATTCCATTATAATCATTGAATGAAATTGGGTCTATAAATTCATCAAAAATTTCATTTTTATATGATTCCTCAATATATTCAAGTATAGTTTTATCAGTTTTATTATTAGCAAATGTCATAGCATCATAAGCTTTTTTTACTCTATCCCACCTACTATCTCTATCCATTGCATAATATCTTCCACTTATTGTTGCAATTTTTATAGTATTTGTACAAATGTCTAATAATTGTTTTATATATTTACTAGCACAATCAGGAGCTACATCTCTTCCATCTGTAATAACGTGAATAAATACTTCTTTTCCCATGGCTTCACAAATTTTAGCAATTGCAATAATGTGATTAATATGAGAATGAACACCACCATCACTTATTAATCCAATTAAATGTACTCTACTAGAATCTGTAACTGTATTTACAAGAACACTGTTTTCTTTAAGTTTTTCTTCTTTTATGGATAAGTTTATTTTTACTAAATCTTGATATAAAACTCTTCCACTTCCTATTGTCATGTGTCCTACTTCACTATTACCCATTTGTCCTTCTGGTAATCCAACAAAGCCTCCATATGTATGAATTAAAGAGTTAGGAACATTCTCAAATAAATAATCATATGTAGGTGTATTTGCTTGTGCAAATGCATTATATTCATTTGAACTATTATGTCCTATTCCATCTGTTATAATTAAAACAGTTTTTTCTACCATTTTTCTAACCTTTTTGTTTTCCAATAAAAATTTTATTTAAATATTTGGTAATTTATAATATAATCGGCCGATTATATCCAAACTAAGGTTTAAATTTGTTTTACTGGTTTTATAGACATCTAGATATTAATATATTTCAATATATATCAGTTCGTGCTGGTATTGGTTTTTTTATTTCATTCTCTCTTACAATGTATTTAATGCCAAAATTCATTAGATGGGCAAAAAATAAAAAAGCTTCTCAACCAATTTATGAATTAGCACCTGAAAGTCATAGAGTGAAAGTTGGTACTCCTACGATGGGAGGAGTTGTATTTGTTTTTTCTTCAATTATTGCAGCAGTCTTAACTATTAAACTAAATAATTTTTATGTTGTAGGTGGATTACTTACATTAGCTTTATTTAGTCTTATTGGAATTAAAGATGATTTTGCAAAAATTTCTAGCAATAAAAATGATGCAGGTTTAACTCCTAAAATGAAATTAATTATGCAAATTTTTTCTGCTGCTATTGTAGTTTTAACTCTTTATTTTTATGGACATACAACAGAAATATATACACCATTTTATAAATTACCAATATTTGATATTGGATTTTTTATAACATTGTTTTGGGTTTTGGTTATTGTTGCTGCATCTAATGCTGTTAATTTAACAGATGGTTTAGATGGATTAGCAACTGTACCTTCAATTATGGCATTTTGTACTCTTTCTATTATTCTATATATAACTGGTCATGCAATATTTTCATCTTATTTATTATTACCTAATTTAAAATTAACTGGTGAATTAGCAATTTTAGGAGCTTGTTTTGTAGGCTCATTAATTGGATTTTTATGGTTTAATTCTCACCCAGCACAAATATTTATGGGAGATAGTGGAAGTTTACCTGTTGGAGCATTTATGGGATACATGGCAATAGTAGGTAAATCTGAAATATTATTGATTTTGATTGGATTTATATTTGTACTTGAAACTGTATCTGTTATTTTACAAGTCGGATCATATAAATTAAGACAAAAAAGAGTTTTTTTAATGGCTCCTATTCACCACCATTTTGAAAAAAAAGGTTGGAAAGAAAATAAGATTATTGTTAGATTTTGGATTATAGCTTTTATGACAAATTTAATTGCATTGATGAGTTTAAAGGTAAGATAATGATTAGAGTATTAGGAAAAGGTTTAACAGCAAAAGCTTTAAAAGATTCTTTGGGTGATGTAGAATTATATGACGATGAAAATTTTGATGAGTATAATTTAAATAGTGATGAGGTAACAATAGTAAGTCCAGGAATACCTCCTTTTAATAATATGGTTAAAAATGCTAATAATTTGATGAGTGATTATGATTATTTTTCTTCATCAATGCCTTTTTCTATTTGGATTAGTGGAACAAATGGTAAGACAACAACAACACAAATGACTCAACATTTACTAGAAGAGTATGGAAGTGTGTGTGGAGGCAATATTGGTACACCAATTTCTAAATTAGATAAAAATTCAAAAATATGGATTTTAGAAACATCATCATTTACTCTTCATTATACAAATGTTGCAAGTCCAAACTTATATATTTTATTGCCAATTAGTGAAGATCATATAACTTGGCATAGCAGTTTTAAAGAGTATGAACTTTCAAAATTAAAACCTCTTAATCTTATGAAAGAGGGCGAAATTGCAATAGTTCCAAAAAAGTATGAAAATTATAAAACTAATGCTCATTTAATTACATATGAAAATAGTGATGATTTATGTAAAATATTTGAAATAGAAAAAAATAAAATTAATTTCAAAGAACCTTTTTTATTAGATGCAATATTAGCAATGAGTAGTAAAAAAATCATTTTTGATGAAATTGATTATAATAAGATAAATAGTTTTAAAGTAGATGCACACAAAGTAGAAGAAGTTAAAGATAATTTTGGAAGATTGTGGATAAATGATAGTAAAGCAACAAATGTTGATGCAACAATTAATGCTTTAGTTCCTTATAAAAAAAATAAAATACATTTAATACTTGGTGGAGATGATAAAGGAGCAAATCTCAATCCACTTTTTGAGGTATTAAAACAGTATAATGTAGAAATATATACAATTGGAACAAATAGTGATAAATTAGAACAACTTTGCAAAGAGTATAATCTAGAATGTAACAATTTAAAATATTTGAATAAAGCAGTAGAAAAAATAAGTTTAAAACACGATAAAAACGCTATTGCGATATTATCACCAGCAGCAGCATCACTTGACCAATATCCTTCATATGCACATAGGGGAAATGAATTTAAACAATTGATAAGCGGTTTAAGCTTAGATTAATAATGTTCTGTGTATAATTTCACTCCAATTTAGGAAATGGCTCGGTAGCTCAGTCGGTAGAGCAAAGGACTGAAAATCCTTGTGTCGGCAGTTCGATTCTGCCCCGCGCCACCATTAAATTTAGGACGCTGGTGTAGCTCAGCTTGGCTAGAGCAGCTGATTTGTAATCAGCAGGTCGGGGGTTCGAGTCCCTTCACCAGCTCCATTTATTTATTGTCGTGCGTAGTCTTTAAAAGATCAGCGCTTGACCAGATTAATAATTTTCAACGGTGAGGTTGGAGAGTGGTCAAATCCAGGAGACTGTAAATCTCCCGCCTATGGCTTCGAAGGTTCAAATCCTTCTCTCACCACCACGTAAATGATTGCGGGAATAGCTCAGTTGGCTAGAGCTTCTGCCTTCCAAGCAGATTGTCGCGAGTTCGAGTCTCGTTTCCCGCTCCATTTAATTATTTATTGATACTGGGAGCTGAGTTATAAGCACATGTATATAACTCTGATATTTATGTAATCTCCCTGTAATAATTTATTTGATACAATACGAATTTAAAATTCATACAGCTTAAGAATTTTGCTTGGCAAACTTAGGTATAATTCTTAAGCTGTATGCGATAATAATATTAAAACCCTCTGAATAGAGAAGCTATTAAGGCTTATCTACTCAGAGGGAATTTTTAAAATCTTTAAGGGGAATTTCAATGGCAAAAGAAAAGTTCGAACGAAGCAAGCCACATGTTAACATTGGTACAATTGGTCACGTTGACCACGGTAAAACTACATTAACAGCTGCAATTTCAGCAGTATTAGCAGTTAATGGTAGTGCTCAACTTATGGATTATGATCAAATCGATAATGCTCCAGAAGAAAGAGATAGAGGTATTACTATTGCTACTTCTCACATTGAGTACGAAACAGAAGCTAGACACTACGCTCACGTAGATTGTCCAGGTCACGCAGACTACGTTAAAAATATGATTACTGGTGCTGCACAAATGGATGGAGCAATCTTAGTTATTGCTGCTACAGATGGGCCAATGGCACAAACTAGAGAGCATATCTTATTATCTAAACAAGTAGGTGTTCCATATATCGTTGTATTTATGAACAAAGAAGATCAATTAGATGATGAAGATAAAGAAGAGATGTTAGAATTAGT
The DNA here is from genome assembly GCF_004116495.1 of Arcobacter sp. CECT 8985. Lineage (GTDB taxonomy): Bacteria > Campylobacterota > Campylobacteria > Campylobacterales > Arcobacteraceae > Malaciobacter. Next base: position 17,285 of record NZ_PDKC01000002.1, read on the forward strand.
TGAAATGGAAATCAGAGAGTTATTATCTGAATATGATTTCCCAGGTGATGATACTCCTATCGTTGCAGGTTCAGCATATCAAGCATTAGAAGAAGCAAAAGCTGGAAGTATTGGAGCATGGGGAGAAAAAATCCTTGCTTTAATGAATGAAGTAGATAACTATATTCCAACTCCAGAAAGAGATGTTGATCAAGATTTCTTAATGCCTGTAGAAGATGTATTCTCTATCCCAGGAAGAGGTACTGTTGTAACTGGTAGAATTGAAAAAGGTACTATCAAACTAGCAGAAGAAATTGAAATCGTAGGTATGAAAGATACTCAAAAAACTACTGTAACTGGTATTGAAATGTTCAGAAAAGAAATGGACCAAGGTCAAGCTGGTGATAACTGCGGTATTTTATTAAGAGGTATCAAAAAAGAAGATGTAGAAAGAGGACAAGTTCTTATTAAACCAGGAACAATTACTCCACATACAAAATTTAGAGGTGAAGTTTATATTCTTTCTAAAGAGGAAGGTGGTAGACATACTCCATTCTTCAGCGGATATAGACCACAATTTTATGTAAGAACAACAGACGTTACTGGTTCAGTTACATTACCAGAAGGTGTAGAAATGGTTATGCCTGGTGATAATGTAGAAATGACAGTTGAATTAGTTGCTCCAATCGCTCTAGAAAAAGGTACTAAGTTTGCTATTAGAGAAGGTGGTAGAACTGTAGGTGCTGGAGTTGTTGCAGAAATCATCGAGTAAGGATTGATTAATGGCAGCAGTTAGAATAAAAATTGGATTAAAATGCGAGGAGTGTGGTGATATTAACTACACTACTTGGAAAAACCCTAAAACTCACAGTGAAAAGTTTCAGGTTAAAAAATATAGTCCAAGATTAAAAAAACATACAATTCATAAAGAAGTTAAGTTAAAGTCTTAGTACTTTAACTTAACTCTTTTTCCTACAGGTCAGTAGCTCCAATGGTAGAGCGCCGGATTCCAAATCCGATGGTTGGGGGTTCGAATCCCTCCTGGCCTGCCATATAAATTTTTTTTAAAGATAGTAATTATTTACTTTTTTCAAAAAAATTTATAAGCTTAATAACATACTGGAGTCACTTGTGAATAAATTCAAAACTTATTATAAAAATGCTAAAGAAGAACTTTTTAAAGTTATATTTCCAATCAAAGAACAAATTAGAACTGCTTTCTTATCTGTTTTTGTAGTTGTTACTGTTATTACATTGTTTTTAGCATTAATTGATACAGTTATGTCTTTAAGTATATCTTCAGTAATGAATTAAGGATAATTATGGCACATAAATGGTACGCAATACAAACTCACTCAGGTAGTGAGTTGACAGTAAAAAAAGCATTAGAAAAACTTGCTGATGAAATGGGAGATGATAGAATTGCAGAAGTTCTTGTTCCTACAGAAGATTTAATTGAGATAAAAAAAAGTAAAAAAGTAATAGTTGAAAGACCACTTTATCCAGCTTATGCTTTTGCAAAACTTGATTTAGATACAGCATTATGGCATAGAATTCAATCAATGCCAAAAGTTGGTAGATTTATTGGTGAATCAAAAAAACCAACTCCATTAGCAGATAAAGATATTAATCTTATCTTAGAAAAAGTTAATAATAGATCTGCTGCGAAACCAAAAGTTTCATTTGATGAAGGTGAAATGGTTAGAATCAATGAAGGACCATTTGCTAACTTTAATGGTGTTGTTGAAGACTTTGATATGAGTGCAGGAATATTGAAATTAAATGTTTCTATATTTGGTAGAAATACACCTGTTGAGATCTCTTATACACAAGTAGAAAGAGTAATATAAATATAAGTTGTAGGCATTAGGCAATATCAACTTGCTTCTTTTATAGTTGTATTGCCTAATGCCTATGGTTATAATAAATTTAGAAAAGGAATTTTAGATGGCTAAAAAAGTAGAAGGTACACTTAAACTTCAAATACCAGCTGGAGCTGCAAATCCATCACCTCCTGTAGGACCTGCATTAGGTCAAAGAGGTATTAATATTATGGAATTTTGTAAAGCTTTTAACGAAAAAACAAAAGATAAATCAGGATTTACTATACCAGTAGAAATTACTGTATATTCTGATAAAAGTTTTACATTTGCATTAAAACAACCACCAATGACTGACTTAATTAAAAAAGTTTCAGGAATTAAAAAAGGTTCTGACAATCCACTTAAAAACAAAATTGGAAAGTTAACTAAAGAACAAGTTTTAGAAATTGTTGATATGAAAATTGCTGATTTAAACACAGATGATAAAGAGCAAGCATCTAAAATTGTTGCTGGTTCTGCAAGATCTATGGGTATTGAAGTAGAAGCATAATTTCTTAAAAGTCTAACCACCAGACTTCAAAAACAGGCGGTAGCAAAATAAATAAATTGCGGAGTAAAAAATGGCAAAAGTTTCAAAAAGATATAAAGCATTATCTGAAAAGATTGAAGATAAAAACTATTCGTTAGCGGAAGCTTGTTCTCATTTAAAAGAACTTAAATCTGCTAAATTTGATGAGAGTATTGAAGTAGCTCTTAACTTAAATGTTGACCCAAGACACGCTGATCAAATGATCAGAGGTGCAGTTGTTCTTCCTCATGGTACTGGTAAAACTGTAAGAGTAGCAGTTTTTGCAAAAGGTGCAAAAATGGATGAAGCAAAAGCAGCTGGTGCAGATATTGTTGGAAATGATGATTTAGCAGCAGATATTCAAGCTGGTAACATCAACTTCGATGTTTTAATTGCAACACCTGATTGTATGGGTATTGTAGGTAAAGTAGGTAGAATCCTTGGGCCAAAAGGTTTAATGCCGAATCCTAAAGTTGGTACTGTAACTATGGATGTAACAAAAGCTGTTAGTGATGCTAAAGGTGGTCAAGTTACATATAGGGTTGATAAAAAAGGTAATATGCAAGCAGCAGTTGGAAAAATTTCTTTTTCAGAAGATGCTATTAAAGAAAATATTATAGCATTTGTTTCAGCTATTAATAAAGCTAAACCAGCAAGTGCAAAAGGTAGATACATTGGAAATGCAGCAGTTTCATTAACAATGTCACCATCTGTTAAATTAGATACTACTGAATTAATGGATATCAAATAATTAAGTAAGGCTTTGCCTTATTTAATTAACATTCAATAGTAAGGATTTTTTAGTCCTTATGTTTGAGTGTTAATCAAAGCACTGACTTAAAACTGAAGACAGCCGGTTAAGAGCGCCTCCGTTCTTTGTAAAACCTGCTTAAGTTCATCATGTTTTGAAAGGAGGAATATAATAATGACTAAACAACAAAAATCTGAAGTTATTGATTTTTTAACTTCTGAATTTAAAGAGTCTCAAGCAATTGTAGTTTGTGATTATAAAGGTCTTACTCATAAACAGTTAGAATCTTTAAGAATCTCTGCAAAAGAAAATGGGGCTAAAGTTCAAGTGGCTAAAAATACTCTTGTAACTGTTGCAGTTAAAAATGCAGAGTTAGGAGATGTTGAATTATCAGGAACAAATATTTTCTTATGGTCTGAAGATCAAATTTCTGCTTGTAAAGTTGCAGATAAATTTGCTCAGGCTAATAGTGAAAAATTTGCTATTAAATCTGGTATTATTGAAGGTGAGATTGCAGATCTTGATAGAGTTAATGCATTCGCTAAATTACCATCTAGAGAAGAACTTCTTGGTATGCTTGCTGCTACATGGATGGCACCAGTTACTAACTTTACTATTGGGCTTGATGCTCTTAGAAAGAAAAAAGAAGAAGAGGCTGCGTAATTTAGATACGCATTTATTATAAAAAATTAAAAATAAATTAAGGAATATGAAATGGCAATTTCTAAAGAAGACGTATTAGAATACATCTCTGGTTTATCTGTATTAGAATTATCAGAATTAGTAAAAGAATTTGAAGAAAAATTTGGTGTATCTGCACAACCTGTTGCAGTTGCTGGTGGAGCAGTTGCTGGTGGAGCTGCTGAAGCTGCTGAAGAAAAAACTGAATTCAACGTTGTGTTAAAAGACGCTGGAGCTAAGAAAATTAACGTAATTAAAGTAATTAGAGCGTTAACTGGATTAGGATTAAAAGAAGCAAAAGCAATGGCTGAAGAAGCTGGTGCAGTTGTTAAAGAAGGTGCTTCAAAAGAAGACGCTGAAGCTGCAAAAGCTGAATTAGAAGGTGCTGGAGCTACTGTAGAATTAGCATAATTTTACGCACTACCTAGAATACGTATACAAGGCTCTTTGCCTTGTATAAGATTAGCATCTTTGAGGGCTAAGGTTAGAATTTTAAATAGAAATTTAACCTTATCCTTTAGGGATGCTTTTGCGCTTTATATAAAAAGCTAAAAAACTAAACCAAATTTATTAAGGTCGACAATGTTAAACTCTTTAAAATCTGGTAATAGACTTAGAGTTGATTTTGCAAAAAATCCACAACAAATAGAAATTCCAAATCTACTACAATTACAACAAAACTCTTATGAAAATTTCCTAATGATAGGGAAAGAAGAAAGAGTTGATGCAGGTATCGAGAAAGTTTTCAAATCAGTTTTCCCAATTCATGACTCACAAAATAGAGTAACTTTAGAATATATAGGTTCAGAAGTTGGAAAACCAAAATATGATGTTAGAGAGTCAATGGTAAGAGGTCTTACATACTCTATTCCTTTAAAAATCAATATTAGATTGACTTTATGGGAACTTGATGAAAAAACTGGTGAAAAAATCGGTGTTAAAGATATGAAAGAACAATCTTTATTCATCAGAGAAATTCCTTTAATGACTGACAGAACATCATTTATTGTTAATGGTGTTGAAAGAGTTGTTGTAAACCAATTACACAGATCTCCAGGTGTTATCTTCAAAGAAGAAGAGACTAATACTTCAGGTAATAAACTTATTTATACTGGTCAAATTATTCCAGATAGAGGTTCTTGGTTATATTTTGAATATGATGCTAAAGATGTATTATATGTAAGAATTAACAAAAGAAGAAAAGTTCCTGTTACAATTCTTTTTAGAGCATTAGGTTACTCTAAAGAAGATATTATTAAACTTTTTTATCCTGTTTTAAATATTAAAGTTAAAAATAATAAATTTTTAACAACATTTAATCCTGATGATTATGCAGGAAGATTAGAATTTGATTTAAAAGATGACAAAGGTAACTTAATCTTAGCAGCTGGAAAAAGACTTACTGCAAGAAAAGCAAAAGCTTTAGTTGAAGGTGGTCTTGATTTAGTTGAATATCCAATTGAATTATTAATGGATAGATATACAGCAAATACTATTTTTGATCCAGAATCTGGAGAAGTATTATTTGATGCACTTACAAATTTAGATGAATTAAAATTAAAAAAACTTTTAGATTTAGGTTTTGATTCTTTTGATATTGCAAATGACTTAGCAACAGGTGTTGATGATTCTATTATCAATGCATTTAAAGCTGATGCAGAGTCTTTAAAATTATTAAAACAAACAGAACAAATTGATGATGAAAATGATTTATCAGCAATTAGAATTTATAAAGTAATGAGACCAGGTGAACCTGTAACTAAAGAAGCTGCTAAAGAGTTTGTTAGAAAATTATTCTTTGATCCAGAAAGATATGATTTAACAAAAGTTGGTAGAATGAAAATGAACCATAAACTTGGTGTTACAGTTCCTGAATATGTTACAGTATTAACATATGAAGATATTATTAAAACTGTTCAATACTTAGTAAAAGTTAAATCTGGTCATGGTCATATTGATGATAGAGATCACTTAGGTAACAGAAGAATTAGAGCAATTGGTGAGCTTTTAGCAAATGAGTTACATTCTGGACTTATTAAAATGCAAAAAGCAATTAGAGATAAAATGACTACATTAAGTGGAACATTAGAAGATTTAATGCCACATGATTTAGTTAACTCTAAAATGATTACATCAACAATTACTGAGTTCTTTACGTCTGGGCAATTATCACAATTTATGGACCAAACTAATCCATTATCAGAAGTTACTCATAAAAGAAGACTTTCTGCACTTGGTGAAGGTGGTTTAGTAAAAGAAAGAGCTGGATTTGAAGTAAGAGACGTTCACCCAACACACTATGGTAGAATTTGTCCAGTTGAAACTCCAGAGGGTCAAAATATTGGTCTTATTAATACTTTATCTACATATGCTAAAGTAAATGATTTAGGATTTATTGAAGCTCCATATAAAAAAGTTAAAGATGGTGTAGTTACAAATGAAATTATTTATATGACTGCAACATTAGAAGAGGGACTTGTAATTGCACCAGGTTCAACTAAAGTTGATGAGAATGGTAAAATTATTGAGCCATTAATTGAAGCAAGACAAGATGGTGAAATTTTACTTATAGAAAAAAGTAAAGTAGATTACATTGATATCTCTTCTCAAATGGTAATGGGTGTTGCTGCATCACTTATTCCTTTCTTAGAGCATGATGATGCCAACAGAGCACTTATGGGATCAAATATGATGAGACAAGCTGTTCCATTGTTAAGACCAAATGCTCCAATTGTTGGTACTGGATTAGAAAAAACTGTAGCAAGAGATGCATGGGAAGCAATTAAAGCAAATAGAGCTGGTATTGTTGAAAAAGCTGATGCTAAGAATGTATATATTAGAGGTGAAGATAATAGTGGTGCATTTATTGATCACTATGAAATTAGTAAAAATGTAAGAACTAATAATAATACGTCTTTTGGACAAAGAGTTGCAGTTAAAGCTGGTGACAAAATTGAAAAAGGTCAAGTAATTGCAGATGGTCCTTCTATGGATAAAGGTGAGTTAGCTGTTGGTGTTAATGCAATGGTTGCATTTATGCCTTGGAATGGTTATAACTACGAAGATGCGATTGTTTTATCTAGAAGATTAATTAAAGAAGATGCATTTACTTCTGTTCATGTTTATGAAAAAGAAGTTGAATGTAGAGAGCTTAAACATGGTAATGAAGAGATAACAAGAGATTTACCTGGTGTAAAAGAAGAATCAATTTCTCACTTAGATGCATCTGGTATTGTTAAAGTTGGTACTCATGTTCAACCAGGAATGATTTTAGTAGGTAAAGTTACACCAAAAGGTGAAATTAAGCCAACTCCAGAAGAGAGATTATTAAGAGCAATTTTTGGTGAAAAAGCTGGGCACGTAATTAATAAATCATTATATTGTCCAACTTCAATGGAAGGTATTGTTGTTGATGTAAAAGTATTCACTAAAAAAGGATACGAAAAAGATGAAAGAGCAGTAGCAGAAATTGAATCTGAGAAAAATGAACTTGATGTAAAACATCACGATAAACTTTTAATGTTAGATAGAGAAGAGATCTTAAAAATCAATGATCTATTATCTAAATCAGCATTAGATAAAGATGTAGAAGTTGATGGTGTAACTTATAAAAAAGGTGATAATATACCTTTAGATGTTTTATCTAATGTAAATAGATTTGCAATGAAAAAAGTAGTTGCATCATATGATAAAGATGTTCAAACAGAATACAATGATATTAAAGAGCATTTTATTAAACAAAAATCTACATTAAGAGAAGAGCATGAAGAAAAACTTCAAGTTCTAGAGCATGATGATATTTTACCTAGTGGTGTAATTAAACAAGTTAAAGTTTATGTAGCAACTAAGAGAAAAATTAAAGTTGGGGATAAAATGGCTGGTAGACACGGTAACAAAGGTATCGTTTCTAATATAGTTCCTCAAGTAGATATGCCTTATTTAGAAGATGGTACAACAGTTGATGTTATACTTAACCCATTAGGGGTACCTTCAAGGATGAATATCGGGCAAATTCTAGAAGTACATTTAGGATTAGCTGGTAGAAAATTAGGACTTCAAATTCAAGAAATATTTGATGCTAAGAAAGATGAATTTATTACTGAACTTAGAACAAAAATGACTGAAATTGCAGAAGTTGCAAAATTAATGAATGGGAAAGAATTTATGGATTCTTTAACAGATGAGCAACTTATTGATTATGCACAAGACTGGTCAAAAGGTGTAAGATTTGCTACTCAAGTATTTGATGGTGCAAAAGAAGCAGAATTTGAAAGATTATTCGAATTAGCTAAAATTGATAGTGATGGAAAAACTGCACTTTATGATGGTAAAACTGGTGAAAAAATGAAAGAGAGAGTTAACGTAGGTTATATGTATATGCTTAAACTTCATCACTTAGTTGATGAAAAAGTTCACGCAAGATCTACTGGACCTTACTCACTAGTTACACAACAACCAGTTGGTGGTAAAGCACTATTTGGTGGACAAAGATTTGGGGAAATGGAAGTTTGGGCACTTGAAGCTTATGGTGCAACAAATGTATTAAAAGAGATGCTAACAACAAAATCAGATGATGTTGAAGGTAGAACAAGAGCTTATAGAGCAATAGCAAATGGTGAAAATGTTCCTAGTTCAGGAGTTCCTGAAACATTCTTCGTATTAACTAAAGAGCTAAAAGCTTTAGGTTTAGACGTTGATATTTTTGAAGAGGTAGAAGAGAATGAGTAAAACTGAAAAAGTATTAGAACCTATCGAAGTAAAAGAGTTAGAAAGACCACAAGATTTTTCTGCTTTTCAATTAAGACTTGCAAGTCCAGAGAAAATTCTTTCTTGGTCTTCAGGTGAAGTGAAAAAGCCAGAAACAATAAATTATAGAACTTTAAAACCAGAAAGAGATGGTCTTTTTTGTGCAAAAATATTTGGACCTATTAAAGATTATGAATGTCTTTGTGGTAAATATAAAAAAATGAGATATAAAGGTGTCGTTTGTGAAAAATGTGGTGTTGAAGTAACATCATCAAAAGTAAGAAGACACAGAATGGGTCATATTGATTTAGTATCTCCTGTTGCACATATCTGGATGGTATCTTCTCTTCCAACAAGAATAGGTACATTACTTGGAGTTAAATTAAAAGACTTAGAAAGAGTATTATATTATGAAGCATATATTGTAAGTGAGCCAGGTGATGCTTACTATGATAATGAAAAAACTAAAAAAGTTCTAAAATATGATATTTTAAATGAAGAACAATATAGAACTATTTCTGATTTATTTGACCACACTGGGTTTGAAGCTAATATGGGTGGACAAGTAGTTAGAGATTTATTAGAAACTTTAGACTTATTTGAATTATTAGATAGTTTAAAAAATGAAATGTCTGGAACAAAATCAGAAGCAAAAAGAAAAACTATAATTAAAAGATTAAAAGTTGTAGAAAACTTTATTAATTCTGGAAATAGACCAGAATGGATGATGTTAACTCAACTTCCAGTTCTTCCTCCAGATTTAAGACCATTGGTTTCACTTGATGGTGGTAAGTTTGCAGTTTCTGATGTTAATGATCTTTATAGAAGAGTTATTAATAGAAATAACAGACTTAAAAGATTAACAGAACTTGATGCTCCTGAAATCATTATTAGAAATGAAAAAAGAATGCTTCAAGAAGCAGTAGATGCTTTATTTGATAATGGTAAAACTGCAAATGCAGTTAAAGGTGCAAATAAAAGACCTTTAAAATCATTATCTGAAATTATTAAAGGTAAACAAGGAAGATTTAGACAAAACTTACTTGGTAAAAGGGTTGACTTCTCAGGTAGATCTGTAATTGTTGTTGGACCTTCTTTAAATATGGATCAATGTGGTATTCCTAAAAAAATGGCTTTAGAGTTATTTAAACCACACTTGATGGCTAAATTAGAAGAAAAAGGTTATGCAACAACTTTAAAATCTGCAAAAAGATTAATTGAAAGTCAAACTAATGAAGTATGGGAATGTTTATCTGAAATTGTAAAAGAGTATCCAATTTTATTAAATAGAGCACCAACTCTTCATAAATTATCAATTCAAGGTTTCCATCCTGTATTAATTGATGGAAAAGCTATTCAGTTACACCCATTAGTTTGTGCTGCATTTAACGCCGATTTTGATGGTGACCAAATGGCAGTTCACGTACCATTATCTCAAGAAGCAATTGCAGAAGCTAAGATTTTAATGATGTCATCTATGAATATCTTATTACCTGCTTCTGGTAGAGCAATTGCAGTTCCATCACAAGATATGATTTTAGGTATTTATTATCTATCATTAGAAAAAGATGGTGTAAAAGGTGAGCATAAATTAATTACTGATATAAATGAAGCAAAAATTGCCCTAGAAATGGGACAAGTTGATATTCATGCAAAAATTAGAACTAAATTAGATAATAAAGTTATCCATACAACAATTGGTAGACTTATTATAAAAGAGATTTTACCTGAATTTGTTCCTGAAAATTTATGGAATAAAATTTTAAAGAAAAAAGATATTGGTGGATTAGTTGATTATATTTATAAACATGGTGGATATAATGTTACACCTAGATTTTTAGATAACCTTAAAAACTTAGGTTTTAGATATGCAACAGATGCTGGTATTTCTGTATCAATTGATGATATTAGAGTTCCAAAATCAAAACCTGGACTTGTAGCAAAATCTAAAAAAGAAGTTATTGAAGTTCAAAAACAATTCTCTCAAGGTTTATTAACTGAGCAAGAAAGATATAATAAAATTATTGATATCTGGACTGAAATTAATAATACACTTGGTACAGAGATGATGGATATGATCCAAAACGATAAAAATGGATTTAATTCAATTTATATGATGGCCGATTCAGGAGCTAGGGGTTCTGCTGCTCAAATTAGACAACTTGCAGGTATGAGGGGTCTGATGGCTAAACCAGATGGTTCTATTATTGAAACACCAATTATTTCAAACTTTAGAGAAGGTCTAAATGTACTTGAGTACTTTATTTCTACTCACGGAGCTAGAAAAGGTCTTGCCGATACTGCACTTAAAACTGCAAATGCGGGTTACTTAACAAGAAAATTAATTGATGTATCTCAAAATGTGAGAATTACTACTGAAGATTGTGGTACACATGAAGGTATTAGAATTACTGATTTATCATCAGGTAATGAATTAATTGAGTCATTAGAAGAAAGAATTACAGGTAGAGTAATTGCTGAAGATATTATTGACCCAATTTCAAATGAGATTTTATTTACTGAAGGAACTTTAATTACTGAAGAAGATGCAAAAGTTGTTGCTGAAGCTGAAGTAAAATCTGTTGTAATTAGAACACCATTAACTTGTAAAGTTGAGCATGGTTTATGTTCAAAATGTTATGGTCTAAACCTTGGTGAACAAAGAAAAGCAACTCCTGGTGAAGCAGTTGGTGTTGTTGCTGCTCAATCAATTGGTGAGCCTGGAACTCAGCTTACACTTAGAACTTTCCACGTTGGTGGTACTGCAAGTGCAACTCAAACAGAAAGAGAACTAAGAGTAGATAAAGAAGGTTTCATTAGATATTACAATATCAAAACATATATTGATAGAGAAGGTAATGCAATTGTAGCTAATAGAAGAAATGCAGGTATTTTATTAGTTGAACCAAAAATTAATGCACCATTTAAAGGTAAAGTTACTGTTGATACTATTCACGAAGAGACAGTTTTAACTATATCAAATGGAAAAGAAGAGAAAAAATATTACTTAAGAAAAACTGATGTTGCAAAAGCAAATGAACTTGCAGGTGTATCTGGTAAAATTGATGGTAAATTATATCTTCCTTATTCTGATGGTGATGAAGTTGAAGAAAATGAATCAATTGTTGAAATGATTAAAGATGGATGGAATGTTCCTAACAGAATCCCATTTGCATCAGTATTAAAAGTTCAAGATGGTGCACCTATTACATCTCACCTTACAGCAAAAGCTAAAGGTAATGTAAGATATTACAAATTAAAAGGTGATTATTTAGAAAGAAGAGAAGATATAAAAGCTGGTGAAGTTGTAAAAGACAAAGGTTTATTCTCAGTTATTGTTGATAATGAAGGAAGAGAAGCTCTAAGACATTATGTATCAAGAGGTTCTGTAATTCAATATGATAATAATACTCCTGTTGATAAAGATACAGTTATTGCTCTTCCTGCGACTGATGAACAAGTTGTTATTGCAGAATGGGATCCATATGCAAATCCATCTATTGCTGAAGAACCTGGTATTATCTCATTTGAAGATATTATTCCTGGTGTTACTGTTTCCGAGCAATATGATGAATTAACAGGTACATCAAAATTAGTTGTTAATGAATATATTCCTGCAGGTTATAAACCTACAATTATTCTTACAACAGATAAAAAAGAGTTACTAAGATATGCACTTGAACCAAAAACTTCATTAAATGTTAGTGAAGGTCAAAAAGTTGAAGTTGCAGATGTATTAGGTAAAACACCAAAAGCAACTCAGAAATCAAAAGATATTACTGGAGGTCTTCCAAGAGTATCTGAATTATTTGAAGCTAGAAGACCTAAAAATATCGCAGTACTTGCATCATTTGATGGTATGGTTTCATTTGGTAAACCACTTAGAAATAAACAAAGAATCATCATAACTGGTGAAAATGGTTCTAAATCTGAATATTTAGTTGAAAAATCTAAACAGATTTTAGTTCACGAAGGTGAGTTTGTTCATGCTGGTGAGGCATTAACAGAAGGACAATTAGCATCTCATGATATTCTAAGAATTTTAGGTGAAAAAGCACTTCATGGATTTATAGTTTCTGAAGTACAACAAGTATATAGATCTCAAGGGGTTAATATTGCTGATAAACATATTGAAGTTATTTTATCGCAAATGTTAAGACAAGTATCTATTCTTGATGGTGGAGATACTAAATTCATCATAGGTGATATGGTATCTAAGAAAAGATTTAAACAAGAGAATGATAAAATCATTAAACTTGGTGGAGAGCCAGCAATTGCAGAACCATTATTACTTGGTATTACAAGAGCAGCTGTTACATCTGATTCTATTATCTCAGCAGCATCATTCCAAGAGACTACAAAAGTTCTTACAGAAGCAGCAATCTCTGCTAAAATGGATATGCTAGAAGACTTAAAAGAAAATGTTGTAATTGGTAGAACAATTCCAGTTGGAACAGGACTTTATAAAGATAAGAAAGTTAAATTTTCTTATGGAGAAAGTAATAAGTAAGGATTTAGTCCTTACTTAAACTTATCATGGATATACTATCGCTTTTTTTTATTTTTATTGCTGTTGAATTATTTGAAACCAATTGGCAAAAATCAGATACAATCTATGGATTACTCAATAACAATTTAAATATTTTTAATAAAAGCATCTTTTTTTACTTCTTATTAAATGCAAGTTTTATTTACTCTATTTTTTTAACTATTTATTTAAACAATTACAATTTACTTATGTTAAGTATAGTTGCTATAAAATTTTTTGATATTTCATTTAAAATATCAATACTACAAAAAATAAACAATGGATTGTCTTTTGAAGAGATAATGCCAAATGTACAAATCTCATATTTACTTAGATATTTTAATGTATTTGCATATCCTATAACATTCTTATTTGCTAATAACTTTTTTCAATACTGATAATTATTATCTTAAGTCTTTTTATGTTATATTTCCAATATGAATATGAAAGAATTTAAAAATATAATAATAGAAGCTGATTATTATACAAAATATGAAGCAATAATAGATATTAATACAACTGATGTTTATGCTTATGAAGCATTGTCCAAATTTGAAATTGACAACAAAATTATTACAACAGAAGAGATATTTCGTTACTTACACCATAATAATGAACTTTTTTATAAATTAGAGAAAAGAAATAAACAATTACAAATTCAAAATTTCAATATGAATACAAAACTATTTCTTAATTTTGATGCAGATATCTGTGTTAGTGAAGAACAAGAAAAATATTGGGAAAATTTTTTAATTAAAAATAAAAATAGTATTGTTGTTGAAATAACTGAAAATGGAAGTGATGATGAAACTAGTGCAAAAATCATGAGGAATTTCTCTACATGGTTAAGTGATAAATCAATCGATACTGCACTTGATGATTTTGGTCAAGATGGTTCTATGTTCTCTTTTTTTATGATGAATGGCAGTAAGTACATTAAAATAGATAAATCATTTTTACAACAAATAAAATCAAATAGAAATTTTATATATTATTTAAAAGGTGTTCTTCATACAATAAAACTCAATGGACAAAAAAGTATAATTGAAGGTGTAGAAACAAAACAGGATTTAGAAATTGCAAAGAGTTTAGGTTGTGATTATGTGCAAGGATACTATTTTGATGAGTATAAAATAATAAAATAGTATAATTTTAAATTATATCAATATTATCTTATTATGATATAATTTAATAATATAAATATAATAAAGGACTAAAATGCAATATTTAGTAATTGCTTATGATAATGATAATGCTTTAGAAAAAAGACTTGAAGTAAGAGATGCACATATGCAAGGCGCAAAGAAATTAATGGCTGAAGGTAAAATAATTAATGCAGGTGCATTGATAGAAGAAGATAAAATGGTAGGATCTACACTATATGTAGATTTTGAGACAGATGATGAATTGAATGAATGGTTAGAAAATGAGCCATATGTAAAAAATGATGTATGGAATATGGATGAATTCCAAATCGTTCCTGTGAAACTACTTCCTAAAGATTAACAAAACTTCTCAAAACTAGCCTATAAATCGAACTTTTATGGGTTTTAGTTTTGCAAAACCTTCCTAAAATTTTCCAAATTTTTTAGAATAATTACAGTATTTTTACGGTACCAAGAAACTTTTAGAAAGTCAGTACCGTAATAAAATGGCAAGAACTGTTAAACCCCTGAATGATACGCAACTTAAAAATGCTAAAGTTACAGAAGTGATATAAGTACTATATTTATCTTTAAACTACTTCCTTATGTATTTGTTAGAAGTGAAAATATAATATTAATGAGATGGAATGAATTAAATTTAGAAGAGGGTTATTGGGCTATACCAAAAGAAAAGATGAAAATGAATATAGAATTTGTTTGTCCATTGCCCATCAAGCTATTAAGCTTATGAAAGAAATAGAGCCATATTTAAGAAATAGGAGTGAATTTGTATTCCCTTCTCCACAAAAGAGTGATAAGGTGTATCAGGTGTAACCCTAAGTGATACATTAGTAAGACTTGGATATCAAAATAGACATACAGAACATGGTTTTCATTCTGATATTATAGAAGCATGTTTAGCTCATAAAGAGAGAAATAGAGTAAAAGCTTCATATAATGGAGAATCAAAGTTTAAATATTTTGAAGAGAAGAGGGAGCTTATTCAATGGCATGCTAATTGGTTGGATAATATTCTTGATCAATATTAATTTATGATCCTTTTTTACTTAATATTATATAGAATAACTTCAAAGTTTAATTAGAATCCTTTTTTTGCAATATGATGTCAAAAAAGCTTCTTTAAATACTAATAAAGGTTAATAAACTTGACTTTTTTGCAAAAATATGTCAAAATATGACAATTGATTAATAAAAAGGTTAAATCTATGCTAATTGAGTTTAAAGTTAAAAATTATCGTTCTATAAAAGAAGAACAAACATTGTCAATGGTAAAGTCAAGTGCTAAAGAGTTAGAAGATACTAATACATTTCCTACGCCAGAAAAGAAGAAACAAATAAAACTGCTTAATAGTGCAACTATTTATGGCCCTAATGCATCTGGGAAAAGTAATTTATTAAAAGCTATGAAAGCTATGCAAAGATTAGTTTTAGATTCTGGCTCAAAGATAAAAAGAGGAACAAAATTACCAATTATACCTTTTTTATTAGATGAAGAGACAAAAAATGAACCAACAGAATTTGAAGTAGTATTTATCTCTAAAAATGTTAGATATCAATATGGATTTATGTTAAATAGTGAAATGATATTAGAAGAGTGGCTTTATGCCTTTCCCGAAGGAGTTTCTCAAACTTGGTTTGAAAGAGAATATAAAGAGAATGAAAAAGATACAAATTGGTATTTTGGTTCAAAGTTTTCAGGAAATAAAAAAATATGGAGTGAATCTACTCGTAAAAATGCATTATTCTTATCAACTGCAATACAATTAAATAGTGAACAGTTAAAACCAGTTTACGATTGGTTTAATGATATTTTATATGTTCTAGCGACTACTGTAAGTCTTGATCCAGGATTTACATATGAATTGTATGATAAAGATAAGTATAAAAAACTTATCAATGAGTTTCTTAATATAGCAGATTTAGATATCGAGGGATTAAATATTACAGAAGAAGATTTTGATTCATCAATATTACCATCAGATATGCCTGAAGACATTAGAGATAAAATATGTGAAGATATGAAAGATAAAAAAATGCTTGATGTAGCTTCTGTACATAAAAGTATACAGGGAAAAGATATTTATTTTGATTTTGAAGATGAATCAGATGGTACAAAAAAGTTTTTAGCTTTTATTGGTCCTTGGATTGATTCTTTAGAAAGTGGAAATGTTTTAGTAATTGATGAACTTAATGATAACTTTCACCCTTTAATGGTTAAATTTTTAATAGAATTATTCCATAACAAAGAAATAAATACAAGCAATGCACAGTTAATCTTTACGTCTCATGATACTTCTGTTATGACACAAGATATTTTTAGACGTGATCAAATTTGGTTCTGCGAAAAGAATAATAAAGCAAGTGAATATTTTTCATTAATTGAGTTTAAACCAAGAAAAGGTGTTACTGATATTGAAAAAAGTTATTTTAGTGGTCGATATGGAGCATTACCATACTTTAAGAGTATCGTAAATTCTATGAAGGCTAAGACTGATGGGGAGTAGAAAAAGAAATGTAGGGACAAGAAATAAGCAAATTCGTTACACGGGGGATACTGTGTTGATAGTTTGTGAAGGGAAAGAAACAGAGCCAAATTATTTAGAAGAGTTGAAGCACCATTTTTCTTTAAACCAAGCTGCAGTTGTTGTTGACCCTACATCTGGTTCAGCACCAAATTCTCTAGTAAAGCATGCAAAAGATGAAATAAAAAAAGCTTGTAAACTTGGAAACCCTTATGCAAAAGTTTATTGTGTTATTGATAAAGATCAGCATCCAACTTATGCAGCGGCTTTAGAAGATATAAAAAATTTTAACGAAAGTACACGGAAAGAATGTGATACTGTATTATGCGCAATTACTTCTGTGCCATGTTTTGAATATTGGATTTTAATGCATTATGTACAAACTACAAAAAGTTTTGGTACTGGAGGAAGTAGTCCTTGCGGACAGCTTATAAGTACAGAATTAAAAAGACATATCCCGGGATATGAAAAAGCAAATAGAGCGTTAACAAAAATACTAATAGCACAAAAGCTTACAACTGCTAGAGTAAATAGTGCAGTAACATATAATGCAGCAAAAAGTGCAGGTACAGATGACCCTTCTTCTAAAATGCATTTATTGGTAGATGAGTTAGAATATTTAAAACAAAATAAGCATTTTGGAGAAGATAGAAAAAGGTGCCCTCTATGAGATATTTGATATTTAATACAATTTAGTTTTGTATTTATGAGATGATTGAGAAAAAGTAGCTATAGAATATATTACATTTTGCAATATATTCTATGGTTATTAAAAAAAATACTAGAATTAACCATGTTAAATAATGGAGAGTTCTCTAAATATAATTTGATATAAGGAGTATTATGAAATAAGAGCGAGTTGTTGATTTAAGTACTTAAGATTATTGTTTTAAGCATATAACCTGATTGCCGTCAGGTTAGTTTCTATGCTTTTCTATAAATTAAGTGTTACTAAAATTGGTTGTATTAGTACAATTAATCTATACGAAGTTTCAAAATGATTATAGTTTAATGTACATAAAATTAAAATAAATGAGATCTTTAATCTATTATTTTATTCAATATATCCTTTTTAGTAACACCTATGAAAAGGAAAAAATACATGAGTAAAACTCAAACAAATGCTTTACCTATGAAAATAGTTGAAGAACTTACTAAAGGGTTGGATATTTCTGATTCTATGTTTAAAGAAGCAGAGAAAAAGTATTATGCAGTTGCAAAATACTTAGGAGAATCTACAAATCCACTATTACAAGGTGTAGATATATATCTGCAAGGTTCTATGAAATTAAGAACAGTTGTAAAACCTCATAAAAAGGATGAGTTTGATATAGACCTAGTAATACTTTTACCTAATGTAAACTCAAGTCATAATTCTGACATGATTCATAAATTAATTGGTGATAGATTAAAAGAAGATAAATCTCCATACAAAGATATTTGTGAATCTAAAAATAGATGTTGGACAATCAATTATAAAACTAGATTTCATCTAGATATCACTCCTGCAATTAATAATGCTTTTGTAGAAGCAGAAGTATTTCACTATACAGATACTGCAGAATTAGTTCCTGATAAAAAGTTAAAAGAATGGAAAGATAGTAATCCAAAGGGATTAGCTAAATGGTTTTCTGATATTGCTAAGTTAATGCCTATCTTTGTTTTAAAAAGGTTTGTAGCATTTGATTCTGCTCTTTCAGTAAAAGCTATTAATGAGCGTTATACAGTTGAAGATATCCCAGATAATAATGAGTTTAAGGGATTATTGAGAAGAACAATACAACTTTTGAAAAAACATAGAGACTATTATTTTATAGAAAGAAAAGAATCTCCAGAAGAGTATAAACCAATCTCTATATTAATTACAACATTAGCTACAAAGTCTTATGAAAAAATTGTACTTGATAGAGTAGAGTATAGCTGTCCATTTGAAATGATGAAAGATATTGTCGGTCAGATGCATCTGTTTATAAATAAAGAAAATGGATTTAAGGTTGCTAATCCAACAAATGAAAATGAGAATTTTGCAGAAAAGTGGAATGATGATATTGAATATGCTAAAGCATTTGAACAATGGCAAAAAACAGTATTTGAAGAACTTGATGAACTTCAGAAACAAAGTGGTATTGATACGATTGGAAGAGTTCTTGAAAAATCTTATGGGAAAGATTCTTCAAATAGAGTTATTGAATCTTTCAATAAAGAAGTAAAGGATGGTAGAGATATTGGAAAGATTGCTACTGGTATTCTTACTGCAACTGAAGCTACTGCTACAGTAAAAGAAAATAAGTTCTTTGGAGTGCATTAATGGGAGTTGGTAAATTTGGTCATAAAGGTACCCTCTTAGCTAAGCAAAGGTTTACTTTTTTATTAAACTATTTGGATAGAACTGGAATAAAATACTTTAGCAAAGGAGAGGTACAAAAGAAAGTAGGGATAACTAGAAAATTATCAATTATTAATTGGGTAGAGTTTGACTTGCAACCCACACCATTAAGTAGAGTTTATAAAATCTTACTTGTCTATATTGAAGGTTACAGCCCTTATGCTTATGTATTAACCCCTTCATTAAACAAGTTAAAAAAAGATAATACGCTAATCCCTCATCTATACGATCACGAGAGGTATCAATTGTGTTTACACTATCCCCATTCAAATGAGTACAGTCAATATGAAGAGATTGGACAGCAATATGTGCCTTGGATTATTCACTGGTTGTACTATTTTGAAGAATGGCTTTATACTGGAGAATGGAAAGGTGGAGGTGTAGAACCTGGAGATGAAATAGATAGAGAATTGAATCCTAAATATAAAAGGGAAGCTACTGTTAGTTCAAAACAGAAAGATACAAAGAAAGTTGTAAGTGCAGTAGATGAAGCAGATAAAATATATGATAGACGATTAAAGAAGTTGTTAAAGGATCTTGAAAATGAAGTTGCTTAACAAAATTGTAGATTATGCATTTCAATACTTAATGACTAGAAAACTGAGTGTATATAAAGTTGGATTATCTTTAGTTGCCTTTGGAGCTTTGTTTTTTGCAACAGGCACGTTTGACTTTAATACAGAAGATTTTTCTGTTAAATGGGATAATGCAAGTTCAATAGTTGAATATCTGGTTGGTTCTTTTTTAATTATTTCAGGTGTAGTTTTAATATTTAAGAAAAATATAGAAGACTCAAGGATTGCTTCTAAGAAAGAAAATTTCTTATATTATATTAGTGATTCGGAGCTTGATTCAGAAGAAAGTTTTAACAAAAGCTTTCTTCCTGAAGAGGGAAGAACTAATTTGTCAAAAGTTGAAAGAAAAATTAATACATATAAAAAAGATGATGTAATTAATAGTTATCTTAATGATAAAAAGTTTGAAATAAAGCCGAGAAGTAAAAATAAGAATGTAGAGAATACTTATATTGCTGGTCTTGGTGGATTTCCTCATTTATATCTAATTGGAAGTAACTTTGGTAATGCTTATTCATCAAAGGTTTCAGTTTTTGATTTTAATAGAGATAATCATACTTGGTATATTCCAAATCAAGGTGGAACTAAAACAAAGTATAAAGTTAATTTTGAAGATATTACTGTTCAAGAAAAAGTTAATGAATTGAAATACAATGGCAAAGCTGAAGTAGGAATTGCCATATCTAACTCTTTTACAATTGAAAAGGATAGTATCCCTGAAGAATTAGTTGATGATACTTTATTTCTAGTCTTGGAAGATTCATTAGGTATAAATAATGTTGAAGGGCAAATTACTCAAGAATCTCTTTTAGAACAATTGACAAATATAATGGGTGAGCTAAGTAATAAGAAAAGTAAGATTCATTTATTTGTATCAGCAAGAGCATCATTTTGTATAAATTTAGGAACTTATTATATGCCTAAGACTTATCCTACTATTGTATTGCATAATTATAATAAAAATATAAGAGAAAGAGATTGGTGTCTAGAGTTAGTAAATGGAAGAATTAAGGGAGAGATTAAAAGTGAAAGATAGGTTAATTAAAAGTTTTAGAATTATTAGCAAAAAAGATATTATAGGTTATACTCTTTTTATTATGGGAATGTTTTTCATTCTAATAGTACTTATAGGAGGTTATACTGTTAGGTTTAGTCCATTATCTTATGTCATTATTTTTGTAATCACAATGATATTTATTATTTTGCTAAATTTTTTGAAAATGCAGAATTGGATGAAATTAAATTATTTTAATCTTTTGCTTTATTTTAAATTTATGTTAGTAGTATTTTGTATTTTAATTATACAGTTTACTTTTAAAATTGATTATAAAACAGCATTAGAAAACTTTTTAACCGTAATTTTAATATTTTCACTAATCACATTTAGTTATTTTTTGATATTTGCTAGAAAAAATGAAAGAAAAAATATTTTATCAATCTATAGAGTCTATTATTCTATTGTAGTAATGTTGGCATTAATGATTTATTTTACATACAAAGATGCAATAACTTTTTACTCTGATTATTATAAAAATAAAATTGCATATGATTTAACTTCAAATGAAGTTGATAACAGTTTTTCAAAGTATCAAGAATTTTTTGATAAAAATATTATTGTATTTGAAGAAACAGAAATTAAAAATAAAGAAACGGGAAAAACAACTGATAGGAAAACTATTTTTTTTATTAATATTGCTTCTACAGTTATGGTACTAATAACAATATTTTCTTTTACATGGTTTGTGTACGAGATTAATCTAAAGAGATATTTTAAAAGAAAAAGAAATTTAAAAAAAAGAGAAAAGATTGATTCACAAATTTAGAAGTTGTTAGGAACTTTTATTAGTAAATTATTGAGCGTGAATTATAGAAAGGAAAATTCATGGAAATATCTTCACATTACTATGCATTACTTGCATTATGTAGAATTAGAGGTGCAAAAAAAGAAATTGCACATAAAATAGCTTATGCTTCACAATTTGTTGATGATGCAAAAATCAACTGTTTAAGTGCAAATCGTTCCAGTAAAGTTACTTCCTAAAGATTAATAAAAGTCCATTAAAGGACTTTTATTTTAAAAAGAGTATTGAATATTAAGTCTTCCTACAGTTCCAGTTCCTTCACCTTTTGTTCTTAGTGTTCCGTATCTTAAATATGAAACAAGGTTTTTAGACATTTTGTATTTAACTTGTCCAAAAATATTTGTTAAATCTTTTGCATCTTTTCTTGAATCTGAACCATAATTTGCAGTAGAGTAATATATCCCCAAGTTAGTTTTTGAAGTTACATTTGCATTTGTACTTATATAAAAATATTTTGCATCTGCATCATTTGATGCTGTTATTCTCCATGCATAATCCATATTTGTTTTGGCACTAGTGTCAACTGAAACATTTCCACCTTCTTTATTTGTTTCTCCATACGCTGTAAATAATGAATAAATTCCTTTTTTTCCAATAAGTCCTATTTGCCAAAGAGAGTTCTTTTTATCACTATTATCTAAATCTAAAGAGCTATATCTAGCAAAAGGAGAAATAGAAATATCACTAACTTTAAAATTACTATTTAATCCAATAGAGTAACTATCATAAGTATCTTCCAAATCTGAATAAGATATATCAAAATCTACAAAAGGCAATTTTAAATATGCACTTACCAATGCTAAATCTTCTGAACCATTAATTCCTTTTATTCCATTCCATGTACTGATTTCTGCTTGATTGAAATTTGTTTGATTAAAATATCCTGCACTTAAAGTTAATATATCTTTATTGTAAACTGCATATATTCCAGTACCTGTATTTTCATCTCCCATTGCATCTCTTGGAGTTGTCCAAGGTGAATAAATAGCTTGTTTACCAAAAGTAATAGATAAATCTTTTATACCTGTATAAAGAAAATTTACTTCTGATAAATTTATATTAGTATTTTCATCTGCTTGATTTCCTGTATTAATAGAAAATCTTTGTGCTAAAAATCTTGTATTTAATTTAACATCTGCATTTATTTTTTTTGATATATTTAAAGCTGCTTTGTAAAAGTTCTGAGTTTTACCTGCTTTCTTATCTGTTTCATAATCATTATATCTATAAGATAATGTTCCAGAAATATTCACATCTTTTATGAAATTCTCAAGTTCTTGAGCATAAATATTTGTTTGTGAGCATAGGACAATTGTAGTTAATGTTAGTAAAATTTTGTTTTTTTTCATATCCTCTCTTTATATAATAATTTTTTTTAGTATAGATATATTTTTATGAAATATAATTAAAAATAATGTTATCTTATGTATTTTTGGATTTGTTTTTTAGTATTTGTTAAATTAGCAGTATATGAAATATAATACTGCTAATTTGTGTTTATAACACTTTTTTTAAATACTCTTTTATTTTATCTGGGTCTGATGAGTGTTGTATTTTTGCTACAAATTTACCTTTTTTATCAAATAAATATATATACGCAGTATGAGAAACTGAATAACCCATTGCAGAGTTTTTAAGAGGTAGTTTTTTATAGTAAGAGCCATATTTGCTTGTTATGTCATCAATATTTTCTTTATTTGAAGTAGCACCTATAAAGTTTGGATGGAAATATTTTGCATACTCATTTAAATTTTTTAGTTTATCTCTATTGGGATCTACACTTATAAATAATCCTACAAAGTTTTTAGTTTTTTCTTTTTTAAAACTATTTAATGCAGCAGCTAAGCTACTTAATGAAGTAGGGCATACATCAGGACAATATGTATATCCGAAGTACACTGCAAATGCTTTTCCTTTTAGACTATCTTTTGTTATATCTCCATTTATTGTGCTTACTTTAAAGTCATATTTTTTATGCTCTTTATATTCATCTAAAAATGGTTTTAATATTACTATTATAACAGCTGCTATTATAATTATTATGGATATTTTTGTAATTTTTTTCATCATATACCTGTCTTAAATTTAAATCTTGCACCAATACTTTTACTTAATTTATCTATTTTTATATCGGCATTCCACTTCATATCTCCTACTGGACAAGTAGGTAGTGTACCAATTGTCTCATAATTTCCATTTCCTAAGTTTTTTAAATGAAGATTGAATTCACCCATAAACATATTTGTAGCATATATATTTAATGTTAGGTCTTTTAAGTTTGGGTTATTACTTTTAATTGAAAATTTAAGAGGTTTCATTAATGGAATTGATTTTGGATTTATTGATAATTCAAAAGTTGTTCCATCTTGAATTTTGATACTACAACTTTGTTTATGCAAGTCGCATTTGGTATCTTGAGTAATATATTTTGTTTCACCTTTTAGTGATTGATATAATGCATTAAAGTCAATTAAAAAATAACCAAGAACAATAGCAGTTATTCCTGCTATTGCAAATATAATACTTTTTATTTCATTTTTTTGAATAGGCATAATTTTTTAGTTTTTATGTTGCATATTATGATGTTTCATTTTCATACCACCCATAACAGTTTTAATTTTTGCACTTACTTTTTGGCTTTTACCATTTGAAAATTCAAGAGTTAAATCAACATTTTCTCCTACTTTTAAAGGGTGTTTTAAACCTATAAGCATAATATGAAAACCACCAGGTTTAAGTGTTGTTTCTCCTTTTGCTGCAATATCAATTTTAGGAACTTGATACATTTTCATAATTCCATTTTTCATTTGGTGGGTATGTAATTCTACAACTTTTGAAACATTACTTTTAGCTTTTAATAAAGCTATATTCTCATCAGAACTATTTTTTATAGTCATAAATGCTGCTGAATTTTGTAATCCAGGAGGAGTAGCTCTTACATAAGCATCTTCAATTTTTAAATCTGAAGCAAAAATTGCAGATATACTTAATAGTACAAATAAAGTAATTTTTTTCATTGTTATCCTTTTTTATTTGTACTATTTTATAATATGTATGTTAATTAAATGTTAAATTTATCTTTTTACTTCAGTATTTGCAAGTCTTTCATAATATTTAACTAAAGCACTATGATCTAAATTATCTTCACCTTGAACTTTCATCGCTTGCATTATTTCCATAACTGCAGCTGTCAGTTGTGAGGGTGCACCAATTTCATGTGCTGTATCAAGTGCATTTTGTAAGTCTTTTATATGAAGATTAATTTTGAAGCCAGGATCAAATTTTCTATCCATAATAAGTGGAGCTTTTGCATCTAGAACAGTACTTCCAGCAAGTCCTCCTTTAATTGCATTATATACAAGTTCTGGCTCAACGCCAGCTTTTGTGGATAATACTAATGCCTCACTCATTGCTGCAATATTTAAAGCAACTATTATTTGATTTGCAAGTTTTGTAGTATTCCCAGCTCCTACTTTTCCAGTATATACAACAGAATTAGACATAGCTTTTAATAAATCATAATATTTATCAAATATCTCTTTTTTCCCACCAACCATAACTGATAGTGTTCCTTCAATAGCTTTTGGTTCACCACCACTTACTGGTGCATCTAAAAATTCTACATCTTTTTTTTCAAGTTCTTTTGAAATTTCTTGAGAAGCTAAAGGAGCAATAGAACTCATATCAATAACCGTAGTGCCTGCTTTTACTGTATTTATTATTCCATTTTCTCCTAAAACTACTTCTTTAACTTGTGGAGAATTTGGTAGCATAGTAATAATTACATCACAAGCACTTGCAACTTCTTTTGCATTATTGGCTGCTTTTGCACCTGCTTTTACAAGTTCATCAACAGAAGATTTACTTCTATTTGTTACTACAATATCATAATTCGCTTTTAACAAATTTTTTGCCATAGGTTTCCCCATGATTCCTAATCCTATAAAACCAACTTTCATATATTTATCCTTCATAAGAGTTATTTATAATATAAACAGTTTAACTTAAATTAGATTATTGATAAATAAATTAATATTGAAGATTTAACCCAATGAACATTTCATGCAATTATTAATATCATTACAAGTGGCACATGCTGGGGCCGTTTTTCCTATGCAGTTATATAAATAACGTTTCCACCTCATAGTTTCAGGTTTTAACTTTGCTAAAGTAGTAAAGTTATGTGTCATGAGTTTACCCATTTCCCTACGATTTTTTAAACCCAAATCTGAATATAGGTGTCCCATTTTTATTGATGTTTTAGCAATCCAAGGAGCTAATGCATTTTTAGCATAAGAATTATGTGCATGTTTTTGCAACAACTCTAAAATTTCACTTTCCATAATTTCTAATTCATTCATAACTTTCTCCTAATATATCAAGATAGTTTAAATTCAAATTTTCAGGTATTTTAATTTTATTATTGTGTTTTATATATAAAGTTTTTAGGTTATTTAATTTATATATTTTATTTGGAAGAGCCTTTAGTTTGTTATCTTCTAAATCTAACTCTTCAAGTTTAATTAGTTTATCAATATCTTCAGGTAAGTTAGTTAAACAATTTGTACTTACACTCAAAATAATTAGATTATTTAAATTCAAAATGGAGTTTGGTAACTCTTTTAAAAAATTTTCATCAAGTATTAATACTTCAAGTTTACATAATTTTTTGAAATTAATATCTATTTTCTTAAGATTATTATTTGTTAGGTTTAGTTTTGTAAGAGATTTTAGTTCTTCAATTAATTCTATATTCTCTAATTTATTTTCTTCTAAAAGTAGTGTTTTTAACTCTTTTAATTTAGAAAATGATTTTGGTAAATTGGTTAATTTATTAAATGATAAATCAAGATAATATAACTCATTCATCTTTTCAAATATATTAGGGATTTTCTTTATTTCATTTGTATCAAATGATAAATATAATAGTTTGTCAAGTTTTTTCAAATCTTTTGGAATATGTTTTATTTTATTTGCTGCAAGAGTCAATCTTGTTAAATTTGTCAATAAACATAGTTCTTTTGGAATCTTTTTTATTCTATTACCATTTAGATTTAAAATTAAAAGATTTGATAATTTTGATATAGATACAGGAATATCTTCAATCAAATTATTTTCACACTGTAGGTTTTTTAACTTTTGCAACTCTCCAATAGAAGAGGGCAATGATTTGATTCTATTATTTGATAGTTTTAGTACTGATAAGTTTTTTAATATGCAAATACTTTCTGGAATATTTTTGATTTTTTGTTTACTTAAATCTAAAATAGTTATTTTTTCAAAATTATCTATACATATTAAATTTTCAAAATTATTTGATTTTATCCATTTGATAAAATCATTTTTATAATCTTGCATATCAATCCTTTAATCTTTCATTTGCTGCATCAATTAAAAATGAAATTTCTTCATAATCAATTTGCCCAAATTTAACCATATTAAAAAGACTCATTAATGCTTTTCTACAGCAAGTCTTATTACAACCAGTAACCAGTTTTTTAGCTTTTTTATATGGAAGTTCCGTATTTTTAAAAATTTCAATAGCCTCTTGAATAGTTTTTTCACCACATTCACAAATTCTTTTGTTTTTTAAATCTTCCATAACTAAACTTATTTTAAATATGGATGTTCTTCTTTAAATTTATTAACATCATCCATTGCAACTAATATCTCTTCACTAAGTTTAGGTAGTTTGTCATAATCTTGCCAAATTGTATCTTCCACAATATCATGTACTGTTCCTGCAAGCTCTACGACTTTTCTTTTATACTTAGCTAATTTTTTTTTGTTTTGTTTTTGTTCTGGTGTTAAATCACTCATATTTATTCCTTTAAATTGCGTATATAGTTTCAAATTTGATATTTGGTTCTTCATTTAAATACATAAATGAAAACTTCATGTCTTTTTTAAATTTATAATTTTCATAAAGTTGTATTATCTCTTCATCATCACAATAAGCATAAGCAAAAATTTTCTTTAACCCTCTGTAATATAATACACCTCTTAAAAGTTTTTCAGCATCTAAAAATGATTGTTTTTTAATCACCCATGGAGAAATTCTTATAAATTTTTTGTTTACTGAGTAAGAGTTCATAAAAGCTTCTTGTGTACAAAGTTTTAGTGAACTATCAAACATAGTATTTTTCAATAAGTATGATTGTCTATTTTGTGAAAATGTAATTTTGTCTAATTTAACAGATATTTCATCATAGTTTTGTTCATTAATCTGTTTTGCAATAGAGTTTGAAAAGTTAAAAGCAACTGGTTGTGAAGTATGAATATATCTTGCAAAAGAACATTGTTTTTTAAATCCTAATGTTTCAAGTTCATATGAAATCTCATCTTCAACTAATATATATACATTTTCATCTTCAATATTTTTAAGTAATAAACTAACAAGTCTTCTTGCAATATCTTTATTTAAATCAATTACTTTAAGCATATTAATATATAAATAATTATCAAAAACATATGCACTTAATACTCCAATTATCTCTTGCTTCTCATATGCAGCAAAACAAAATTGAGGA
Organism: Arcobacter sp. CECT 8985; assembly: GCF_004116495.1. Lineage (GTDB taxonomy): Bacteria > Campylobacterota > Campylobacteria > Campylobacterales > Arcobacteraceae > Malaciobacter. Next base: position 45,402 of record NZ_PDKC01000002.1, read on the forward strand.
AAACTATCATATGTGTTTTTTAATAATGATAATTCAAAAAAATCATCACTATTTGCTAAATTTGATATATTATTTTCAAAGTTATTTCTTAAATATCCAATAAACATAGGTATAACTCTCTTAGCTCATTGTTTTTTAATACTTTTTTTCTTTTTGTAACTATTTGTCTTACTTGTGGCAATAATTTTTCTAAAATATCTTTATTTGCTTCAATTCCTAAAGTTTTTAGATGATACATTAGTGTTGAGGTACCAGAGTGCTTACCTATGGGATAATCTCTTTTTAATCCCACATCAATTGGTGAAAATGGTTCATAGCAAAGATTTGATTTTATCATTGCATTAACGTGTATTCCAGATTCGTGTGAAAAGATATTTTTGCCTATAATTGGTAAGTTTGTATCTACTCTTCTATTTGAAGCACTACTTACTGTTTTGATAAGATCTTTTAAATCCTTAGAATTGATTGTAACTTCTTTTTTTAGAAGTGTTTTTAAACTCATTAATACTTGTTCAAAAGAAGCATTTCCTGCTCTTTCTCCTAATCCAATTACTGTTGTATTTGCACTAATAGCACCTGCTTCAAATCCACTAATTGCATTTGCAGTTGCCATTCCAAAGTCATTGTGAGTATGCATTTCTATATCAAGTAAATTATAATTTGATAACTCTTTTATATTTTTATATGTAGTATGAGGGGTTAATATTCCCACTGTATCACAATATCTAAATCTATTGGCACCTAAAGATTTTCCAAGTTCCATTATCTCTTTTAAAAAACAGTTATTTGCTCTACTTGAATCTTCTCCTCCAATACAAACAAAAAGGTTCTCTTTCTTTGCTTGTATTATTACATTTTCAAGTTGCTTTAAAAGTCTATTCTTATCACCTTTAAATTTAACATCGATTAAAATATCTGATACAGGAATAGATAAATCTACAGCTTTTAAACCACATTTTAATGAAGCTTCTAAATCTTTTAATGTAGCTCTATTCCAACTCATAATTTGCATTGGTAAATTTAAAGCAAGTATCTCTTTTATATCTTCTTGCTCTTTTTTACCCATTGCAGGGATACCAACTTCTAACTCATCAGCACCTACTTTATAAAGTTTTTGGGCAATTTCTAGTTTCTCTTTTGTGTTAAAGGCAACATAAGCAGCTTGTTCACCATCTCTTAAAGTTGTATCATTTACTATTAACATCTTCTTGCCTTTTAAAATTAATATTTATAAAATATGCAAGAAGTGTTCCTTTAATTTACTTCCAACTCTTTTTGTGAAAAGAAGTGTTTTTTAGTAGCTTCGAAAACTGATTTTTCTATTGGTTGTAAAGCATAAGAATCATCAGTAATTAAATCTATTTTTCTTAATTCATCTTGTGGGCACTCTCCAATTTTTTCTGTAAGTAATAAGTCTACATCTTTAAGAGTATTTTTTATCTCTTCAATTGGATATGAACCATCGCAATCTTCTGGTCCTTTACAATAAGCATTTTCTACTTTTCTATGCATTACAAATTTAATAGCTTTATCTCCAGCTTCATATATTAAAAATTCTGTTGCACTACCAAAGTGAAGATTTATTGTACCTTCTCCTGCTGTTGTAACTGCAATTAGTTTTGTTTGATTATTTGAACTTAACTGTTCTTTTGAAGCTTGTTCTATTTTTACTCTTTCATTTGCACCTTCAAGTGCTTTTCTCCAATTTTCAATTAGTTCATGTCTTTGTTTTCTAGCTTTTATATTATAAATATCTTCTAATTCTTCCCATGATTTTGTTTTAAATACATCATCTGTGTATTCATTTGATCTATCTTCACCAATAAGTCCTACTGCATCAGCTCTACATTGTCTACAGTGTGCCATTAGTTTCATGTCCATTCCACATGCTTCTTGTGCTTGCATTACTTCTTGATCTGTTGCACTTTTTTGGCCATTTAGTCCATAATAAGTTCCAAATTCAGGTTTAGATAATAAAGGCATAATATTGTGTAAAAATACATTTAACTCTTTTAGTTTTTTTGCTACATTTGCTACTTCTTTATCATTTACTCCAGGAATTAATACAGAGTTGGCTTTTACTAAAATACCTCTTTGTGTAAGCATTTTTATACCTTTTAGTTGTTGTTCTAAAAGAATTTTGGCTGCTTGTTTACCAAAGATTTTTTTATGATTCCAATGTACCCAAGGATATATTTTACTTCCAATTTCACCTGTTTGATCTACGCTATTTATTGTAACAGTTACATGATCAACATTATATTTTACAATTTCATCAACAAACTCTGGAAGTCTTAATCCATTTGTAGATATACAAAGTTTTAAATCAGGAGCTTTTTCTTGAAGAAGTTTAAAAGTTTCAAATGTTTTTTTAGGATTTGCTAATGCATCACCTGGTCCTGCGATTCCTACAACTGAAAGTTGTTGAATTTTTCCGCCAACGAATAATACTTTTTTTACTGCATCTTGTGGATTTAATTTAGAAGAAGTAACTCCAGGTCTTGATTCATTTGAACAATCAAACTTTCTATTACAATAATTACATTGAATATTACAAGCAGGTGCAACTGCTATGTGGATTCTTGCATAATGTTGATGAGCACCTTCGCTATAACAAGGATGGTTATTGATTTTATCCATTATATTTTGTTCTAAATTTTCTTGTGTACTACTTGATGTACAAGAACAACTCATAGTCTCTCCTTTTTAATGTTGACATATATTTTATTTGTATGTATTAATGCATTTTGTGTTCCGTAGACTTAAAATAGGGGGCTATAAACAAGTGGTATAAATTAATTAGTGATGAGTATAACTTTTATAGTTTTAGTCAAATAAACTGTTATTTTATACTCATCACGAATTGATTTTTAATTCATTGTCATTTCTATAATTTTTCCATTTAGTATATGAGAAAACTCTACACCAAAATCATAACAATCTTGAAGTTCTTCTTCTGTAGGGATTAATTTTATCTTTATATTTTCTATAGGAGGTACTCTAAAATTTAGTGATTTTAATCTATGTATAATCATATCAACGGCTTCTCCACTCCAACCATAACTTCCAAAAGCTGAGCCTAATTTACCTTTTTTTTCTAATAACATCATACAAGATAGTAGTTCCCATACTGGCTTAGGTGCATCTGCATTAATAGTTGGGCTTCCTATTAAAATTCCATCACTATCTTCTAAAATATTAATCATATTAGATTCTTCAATTGATGCTAAATCATAAACATTAGCAATTATGCCATCAACACTTTCTGCACCTTCATATATAGCTTCAGCCATATCTTGAGTATTTTTATAGCTTGTTAGATAAAAAATTGATAAAGTTTTTTTACCATTTGAACTTAATTTATAACTATTTTGACTCCATTTTCTATAATAATCAATATATTTTTTTGGATTATCTCTTAAAATAGGACCATGTAATGTTGCAATAAGATCAATTTCAAGTTTATCATATAGTGTAATAGCATTTAATACATATGATTTAAATGGTCGCATTATATGATCATAATAGTATTTAAATGAATAATGAAAATCTCCAACTAAATCATTAAATAATCTTCTATCATGATAATGACTTCCAAAAACATCTCCAGAGAAAAGAAGTTTATTCTCTTGTACGTATGAACTCATTGTTTCTGGCCAATGTAGATAAGGAGTTGTTAAAAACTTAATTGTTTTATCTCCCATTTTCAAAGATTTATTAGTCCATACAGTTTCAAAATCTATATTTTCATTATGTGTAATTGCTTTTAACATTGCAGTTGCTTGTGGTGAAATTAATACTTTTGCTTGAGGGGCTCTTTTTATTAATTCTGGAATTGATCCTGCATGATCAGGTTCTAAATGATGTGATATTACATATTTTATTTCATTATATGTGCAAAGTTTTTCTACTTTTTGAAAAAAAATATCTTGAAACTCTAATTTTACACCATCTAATATAACAACACCTTCATTTGTTTTGATTAAATATGCATTATAAGAAGATCCATTTGCAGTTTTCATAATTATATCAAATGTTCTAATATTTGGATCAAAAACACCTATAAAGAATATATTTGGTGCTATTTCAATTGGTTCTTCATTTGTTTTATTCATACTATTTTGCAATTATTCTTCTCATCCAAATTGGAGGATTTTCTTGCATTTTTATTAATTTATTTAAAGCATCTTCAATTTTTTCATTTTCATTTGCTGCTTTAATTGGGAAAATTTTAGAATCTTTTACAAGTAATGAAGCTTTTGGACCAATTTGCTCTACATATAAAATATCACTATTATCTAAACATTGAATTTTATATGATAATTTATCTAGTTCATTATCTATTTTATCTTTAGAATTTATTGCTTTTATAAATTTATATGAGTTATTATTTATTTCATATATAAAAAACTTTTTGCACCAACCAAAATGTTCATTTATATAAATATTATCTTTTGAAGCAAATGCAATTTTCATAATATATCCTTACAGTTTACACTTTATATTTATGAATGATGCAATTACTATTCCAAAGAAAATATATAACTATTCTTCTTTGTTTGTTACTTGAGTATTTAACTCTTTTTGTGTTACTAGCTCTTTATTTCTAAACTCTTTTTCATCTGCATTTTTTACAATTAGTTTTGCAATACTATCTGTAACTTTGGAAACTTCATATGTTTCAGTTGCAACAGCTGCATATTGTTGTGTTTGAGAATCTATTTGTGTTACTGCATCGTTAATGTGTTCTATATTTGTAAGTTGTTCTTTACTTACATTTTCTATATCATTTATTAATATTGCTGTTTGAGAAATACTCTCATTTAATTGTGTGTATCCTTCAATCATATTTGAAGCTATATTTTTACCTTCATTTGCTTTAAAAGTAGCATTTTCGACTATATCTTTTATCTCTTTTGCCGCTTGAGCACTTCTTGATGCTAAGTTTCTCACTTCTTGTGCCACAACAGCAAAACCTTTACCTGCTTCACCAGCAGTGGCAGCTTCTACTGCAGCATTTAGTGATAGAATATTTGTTTGAAATGCAATCTTATCTATTACTAATATTGCTTCATTTATAGTAGATACTTGATTATTAATATCTATCATTGCTTCAGAAGTTTTATTAGCAAGAGTTTCTCCATTTTTTGCAGATTGAGTAACTTCATTTGAAAGTTTTGCCATTTTATCAATATTCGAAGTATTACTTCTTATATTTGTAGTAATCTCTTCTAAAGTTGCAGAAGTCTCTTCTAAAGTTGCTGCTACACTATTAGAACTTTGATTAAGTGTATCTACATTTGCAAGTAAAATATCAGAACTTTTATCTAATGTAAGTCCATTTGATTTATTTTCAATTAGCATTTTTGTTGTAGCTTCACCTAAATTATTTACACCTTGTGCAAGTTTTAAAAGCTGTTTTTTTAATCCTGTCTCATCAATAGAATCTAAATAGTTGTAGTTTGTATATTTATCTAAAGTAATTAAAACATTATTAACATTATCTTCAAAGTTTTCAGCCATTTCATTTATTACATCTTTTAGGTGCGTTAATATAGGATTTGAAACATTAGATTTTAACCTTTGAGATAAATCTCCTTGTTCAAAGTTATTTAGAACTTCAATGGCTTCATCTATAAGAACTCTATCTTCTTCTAAAGATTTTTTTGTTTTTATGATATTCTCATTTACTATTTTTGCCATTTGTCCAAATTCATCTTTATTATTCTGTTCTAATAACTCTACTTCTGTTGTATTTTGATTTAAATAATCAAAAAATGACAATAATCCTTTTTTAAAGTTATTAATTGATTTTATAATTGTTCTTGATATAAAAAATGAAACTAAACCAAAAGTAATGAATGAAAAGATTGCTAATGATATTAAAATTATATTTAATCTAAATGACCAACTTTTTTTTGCTTCTATTGCGTGATCATGAATTCTATTTAGTCCATTTTCGATAAATAAAACTAAATTATTCATTTTTTCTAACATTGATTGAGTCTCATTTGTTTCTGTTGTATTTCCACTATATAAATTATCAATTCTTGCAGTAGAGTATTTTTTATATAAATCAAGATAGCTATTTATATTTTCTAAAGTTTTATTTATTGTTTCAATATCCTCTTTTTTTAGCATATTTTGATGATTTTTTAAGCTGTTTACATCTTTAAAAAGTTTTTTAAACTCATCAGATACGATTAGTGCAAAATCTTCATCTAGTTCTGCAACAAACTGCTTAAATGATATTCTTGCATGTAGAACTTTTATGATTGTTTCATCTGTTTTTATCGCAATTTCAACTGAATTATTTGCTTTTTTATTAAAAAAATTAATTGTAGCTGCTGAAATAATAAGAATTGAAAAAAAGATAATAGGAAATATTAGTAGTTTTTTATTTGTAGAGAGTGAAGTCATAATCCAAATCCTTAGAAAAAATTATTGAACTTTACTCTCTTTTATTTACAATATGGTTACATGTTAAAATCAAGAATAAACTTATAAAATGATGATTTTTATTTTTTCATCTATGATTTTTTTCATTGTTTTTGAAATCATTTCATATGTTCCTGTTGAAGCAATAGAACAACCTACACAAGCTCCTTGATAAGCAAGTCTTAACTCAATATCAGGATTATTTATATAATCAATTAATACAATATTTCCCCCATCTTTTAGTAAGATTGGTTTGATAAATCTATCAAGTGAATCTTTGATTTTTGTTAACTGTTCATCTTTTGTAAGAGTTCTAAACTCTTCATTTATTTTCATTTCATTACTTGTTTTTTCTTCTTTTCCTGTAAGTTGAATTTTTGCTAATGTATGACCATTATTTGCAGCTTTTATCATACACTCAAATCCCTCTTTTATATTACTTATTTTATTTCTATCTTGAAGTAAAATTAGTGCTAATCTAAATGCTGCTTGTGTATGATTTTTTTCTACTGCTTTTCTAAAGTATTTAGTAGCTTTTTTTATATCTTCATCAACACCGATTTTTGTTTGGTACATTAATGCAAGATTAAAATTAGCAGATGCATTATCATAACTACTCGCTTTTTCAAACCACTGTTTAGCCAAAGTGTAGTCTTTACAAACACCTTCTCCTTTTAAATACATCAAACCAATATTTGTCATAGCTTGATCATTATTTTTTTCACTCTCTTGTTGCCAAATATTAAGAGCTGTTTCGAAGTCTTTGTTTTTATATGCATTTAAAGCTTCTTGATGTTTCATTTAATATCCTTATTTTTTACTGCATCCACAAGTACAAGCTGAACTATTACCTGAATCAAGTAATAAATTACAATTGTTTTTTGTAACAAGTTTTGTATTATTATTTGAAAATTTTTTATAAATTTCATCAATTGTTAAATTTTGTTTTTCACATGTATAGACTTTGATATTTTTTTTATCTAAAGTTTTAAAAACTCCATCTCCCATATGATAAAAAATTGTACTAGTAACATTTAAATCATCTAAGAAGTTTGCTGTTTCTATTCCATTACCACTTCCTCTATTTTGGCAGAAACTAACATCTCCAGATTTAGAATCTACAAGTGCGAAAAAATTTGCATTTCCAAAATATTGTGAAATAGTATTAGAATCTTTACTATCTATTGGTATTGCTATCATTATCATCTCCTTTTTAAAGACAATATGCAAAAACTATTCCTTTTGTATCAAATTTTTTCTTTATGGAATAGTTTTTGCATCATAATTTACATCTAATAAAAAGGATGCTTAGATGGTTAATAAGAAATTAATTAGAGAACTTCTAAATGAGAGTTCTTGTACTCATAATAAAACAAAAAAATCATCATGTGACAAGCCCAAGCCAGGTGCAACATCAGGTGGTTGTGCTTTTGAAGGTTCACAAATTTCATTATTTCCATTTGCAGATGTTGTTCATTTGGTACATTCTCCAGCAACATGTATTGGTGCATCATGGGAAACAAGACAGACTTTGACTTCTTATGAAAAACAAAATAATACTCTTACTGGTTACACAACAGATGTCAATACTAATGATGTAATCTTTGGAGGAACTAAAAAGTTAGAAGACTCTATTGAGTATATAGTTAAACATAAAAATCCCAAATCTATTTTTGTATATGAAACTTGTGTTACAGCAATGATTGGTGATGATATGGATAATGTCTGTTCTAGAATGGAAGAAAAACATAAAATACCTGTAGTTGTAATTCACTCTCCTGGATTTGTTGGAGGGAAAAATTTAGGGTCAAGACTTGGTGCTGAGTCTGTTTTTCATCAATTAATTGGGACAAAAGAACCAAAAGAGATTCATCCTTTTGGTATTAATTTAATTGGTGAATATAATGTAACAGGAGATATGTGGCAATATATTTCTATTTTAGAAAAAATAGGGATTAAAATTATTTCTACTTTAGCTGGAGATGGAAGAGTGGAAAATATTCAAATGGCACATAGGGCAAAATTAAATGTAATTGTATGTGCTAAATCTTTAATAAGTCTTACAAGAAAAATGCAAGAAAAATATCAAATTCCATATGTAAGCGTATCTTTTTATGGAAAAAGAGATACATCAAATGCAATTAGAAGTATTGTAAATGCTTTTGGAGATGAGAATTTAAGTAAAAAAGCAGAAGAAATAATAAAAGCAGAAGAGAGTAAATTAGAAGAGAAACTAATACCTTATAAAAAGTTATTTAAAGGTAAAAAAGCCATTTTAAATACGGGAGGTAATAAATCTTGGTCTATTGCTAGTGCTTTGCAAGATATAGGACTTGAAGTAGTTGCAACAAGTGTTAAAAAAGCAACTTTAGAAGATAAAGAGATTGCTTCAAAATATGTTGATATTTTGATGACAAATCCAGGTGTTGAACAAGCAAAACTAATTGATGAACACAATGTTGATATTTTACTTGCAGGAGGAAGAAGTTTATATACAGCAATTAAGAAAAAAGTTGCTTTTGTAGATGTAAATCAAGAAAAAAAAGTAAGTTATGGTGCATATAATGGTCTTATTAATTTGGCAAAAGATGTCTCATATGCAGTAAATAATAGAGTTTTTAAAATTGTAGGAAGTCCTGAACCTTGGAATTAATTATAAAAAAACTTTTAATTATATTAAATATTTAATTTTATCTAAAATTAAGAAAGTTTAAAATAAAATATTTTTATAGTTTAACTAAAATTCTAAAAAAGGATTTATTATGATTATTTCATCATCACATAGTTTCTCAAATCTTAATTTGACTACACCTACATCGAATTTGATGAAAAAACATATTTCATCAAATATAGTAAGCGAATCTTCTAAAACACAAAAAGAAGATAAAACTGATTCCATAGTTCCTAAAAAAATTGAAGGAGATTACTCTACATATAGTATAAGAGAGTTAAGTCAATTATCTTATAGTGAATTAAAAGAACACTATAATGAGATAAAAAAAGTTCTAGAAGAGAAATTAAAAGCAGCAAAAGATGTTTTTTATTCTGATTCTTTTAAAAATTATCAAAAAAGACTTGCTTTAACTATGCCATATACACAACTAGTAAATAATAAGGATATTGAAGTTTATTCTCAAGAACAGTCTAAATTTTTAAATGAAGAGAAAATTACTAATAAAATGCTTGATAAAGAGTATGGTCAAATAACATATGAAAATGTACAAGCACAAGAGTTACTTAATTTTAAAGATAAATTTAAAATTGTTAATTTCTTTGATAATGATGAAATAAATAAAGCTATTTTTGATAAATATCAAGATAATGCTCAAATTTATTATGAAGAACCAGAAATAACTATTGCAAGTGGAGCTAATGGATTTCTTTCAGCTGATGCTAATATCATACAAGGAACAGATTTAAATAAAATTCTTAACTCAATAAAAAATGCAAAAGAGTTTATAGCAGAACATGGTAGGATAAGAGAAAATAATAATCCTCATGTTGATTATAGTAAAGGGTACTATATTCATGGAGACAAAATAACTATTGCAGGAAAAACTTTTAGTTTGGATGATGTACATAAGTCTGCATATGGATATAAAAGTGAAGAAAAAATACCAAATGAAACTGATTATTCAAGTTATACAATAAAAGAATTAAGACAATTACCATTTGAAGAAGTAAAACAAAATTATGATGAAATATTAAAGGTAGTAAAAGATGCATTTAAAAATGGTAATGATCTTAGTGAGGAAGAAAAAAGAGATCTTCTTGCTTTAAAAGTACAACTTGATGCAGTACATTATACAGATAACGATGATATAAATCTAGCTTATTATAATAGATTAAAAAGTTTAGATGATCCAAAAGTTTTAGTATGGAGTAATTCTGAAATAATAAAAAAAATGGATGATTTACAAAAAGGTTATATAGATTCATTAATAATTAATAATAGTACATTTTCGTCAAATGAAATAAATGCAAAACAAAAAGAAGAAGATAAAAAAGAGGATACTAAAATAAAAGAACATGAAAAAGAAAAAAGTCAAGTAGATTTAGATTCTTTAATAAATAATGTTTCAAGAATGGCATTTAAAGTAAGTAATACTTCAGAAAATACTTATAATAAAGAGTTAATTGAATCATATTCAAAATTTATAACACAATATAATGAAGTTAAAGATTCATTTGTTTAAACAATATTCAAGGAATAGTTTTTGCATTCAAAATAAAAGATATTTTATAGGAGCATAAAAACTATGGAAGAAGAAATAAGAGATAGATATGTGACTTTTGACAATATAGATTGTTATAAAGATGCAGCAAATGTATTAGATGCATTATATGAACTTTTTGAACAAAATCCTGAATGTAAAAATAGTTTTTGGGATAGATTTGATAGTTTTATTCCTAAAAACTATCATGAAATATTAGCAAAAGAGAATGAAAAAGACATTTTATATCATATTTGTTCAAATGTATTTTATATTTCTGATTTATTTGAAGAGTATGATTTTGAAAAAGGAATAAATCTTCTAGATAGAGTTGAATTTGATTGTTGCTAATAAATACTTTTTTAATCACTAACATTTTAATATAACATAAAAAATATAGTGGAACACTTTTTGCATATATTTATAAAATATACCATAAGGAATCAATTATGGAAGCATTAAGTGCAAAACCACTTCAATTAAATCCAATAAAATTATCTCAACCAATGGGTGCAATGTTGTGCTTTTTAGGTATTAAAAATTGTATGCCTTTAATGCATGGCGCACAAGGTTGTGCCTCTTTTTCTAAAGTTTTTTTCACAAGACATTTTAATGATCCAATTGCTGTTCAAACAACAGCAGTAAATGATATTACAGCAGTAATTGATGGTGGAGATTATGCAATAAGTGAGAGTATAAAAAATATTACAAAAAAAGTAAAACCTGATTTAGTTGGTCTATTCACAACTGGATTAACTGAAACAAAAGGTGATGATATAAAAGGTGCTACTTTATTACTAAAAGATATCCAACAAATGGTTTATGCAAATACTCCTGATTTTGAAGGTTCAATTGAAAGTGGATTTGCTAAAAGCATTGAAGCAATAATCACTCAACTAGTAAATAAAACATCTTATATTGATAATAATAAAGCCTTGATAATTCCAAATGTTAATTTAAAACCAATTGAAATAGAAAAGATAAAAGATACTCTTTCTTTGTTTGGTTATGAAGTTTATTCATTACCTGATTTAAGTGATAGTTTGGATGGACATTTAGGACTAAAGCAAGGTGCATTAACTTCTGGTGGTATTAGTGTTGAAGAGATTAAAAATTTAGCATTATCTTCTCTTGTAATAACTATTGGTAATAGTGTTAAAAAAGCAGGTGAATTAATGCAAGAAAAAAATGAAAATATTAATTTACTTCATTTTGATAGCCTTTGTGGTATTCAAGCAACTGATGATTTTTATAAACAATTATGCAATATAAAAGAGCTTACATCTCCTCATCCTAGTATTGTGCGATGGAGAAAAAGATTACAAGATGCATTATTAGATACACATTTTGCTATTGGAAGTAGCTCTTTTGTATTAGCTTTAGAACCAGACCAATGTGTAAGTATTGCAAATACTATTACTGAAGCAGGTGCAAATATCAAAGCAATTATAACAACTCATAAAGATGAAGTATTAGAAAAATTAGATTGTCCTAATATTTTAGTTGGAGATTTTGAAGATGTGGAAAGATATCTATTAAAAAGTGATGTTCTAATTTCAAATTTTCATGGATTAAGATATACAAAAAAACATAATAAAGCACTTCTTTTAAGAGGTTTTCCTGATTTTGAAGGAGTTGGGAATCAGTTGAAAAATGATGTTTTATATGAAGGAAGTTGTTATTTACTTTTTGAATTAGCAAATATAATAAATCATTATAAATTTGAATAATTTTTATTTATTTTTTCGTGGAACACTTTTTGCATATTAATATTTAAATTTACTAGGAAAAAACAATGAATAGTATAGAAATAAAATCAAAAGAACAAGGTCAAGGTACAATCAAAGTTGCATTTGCAACTACAGATTTAAGTAACATAGATTCTCATTTTGGTAGTGCAACACAATTTGCAGTTTATGAAATAAGTAAAGTTTCTACTGCAGTGTCTAAGATTATAAAAGTAACTCCAAAAGATACAGATGCAACAGTAAAGGCATTACTTGGTACAGATATTGTCTATTTTACAAATATTGGAGCAACTGCAGCAGCTAAGTTGATAAATAATGGAATATTTACTATTAAATATAAAGAAGTTACTTCTATTGATAGTGAAGTTGATAAATTAAAAGATATGTTAAATACAAACCCACCTCCTTTTATAAAAAGAATAGTTGAAAAAAAGGTTGCATAATGGAACTTAAGGAACTTTTTTTAAGTACATTAATTGGTCAAGTTAGAGCTTTAGATCAATTTGGTACATGGGCTAATAAATCTGATGAAGATTTATTAAATGAAAAGTATGTAAAAACTAAAGAAGAATTGAAAAATATACCAATTATTGCGGATATTGATGAAATGCAAGTTCAAGATATAAGGCTTATTTATCAAGCAATAGCTTTAGCTTTTGAAAAACTTACAAGCGTTATGTGTTCAGTTGTTATGGAGATGAGTCATGAAGGTTTTGGTAGAGTTGTAGTTTTTGCAGATGATATTGTTCTTTGTGAAAAATATTTTAAAGATGCTCATAGATTTTCTTTTAGAACTTTTGAAAAGTTAGAACAAGAGGGTGAAAAGAATCTAATTAAAGCACAAGAAAAATATAAAAAGTATAAAAGTTAAAGGATAAGAAAGATGGCAAATATTGGTATATTTTGTGCAACTGCAGGTGGTACATCTTTGAAAATTGCTGATAAATTAGCAAAAGCTTTTAATGTTGAAGAAGATAATTTGATAAATATGGAAGAAGATTTTGATGATGTTGATCAGTTATTAGATTATGATATTTTATTTATTGGAAGCTCAACTTGGGGTCAAGGTGATGTTCATCATGAATGGGTTGATCCACAACTTGACATTGATTCTGATGAAATAGATTTTTCTGGTAAAAAAGTCGCTTTTTTTGGAGCAGGAGATTGCGTAAAACACGGTGAACATTTTTGTTCAGCTTTAGGAAAACTTTATAAAACTTTTACAAAAGCGGGTGCAGATATTATAGGTTTTGTTGATGCCAGTGATTATAGTTATGAATATTCACTTTCCCAAGTAGGAGATAAATTATGTGGTTTAGCAATAGATGAACATAATGAGAAGGGAAAAACAGAAGAAAGAATAGAAAATTGGATTGAATCATTAAAAAAAGAGATATCCAAATAAAAAGGAGTAGTTATGAAAACAGTTGATGAATTTTATAAATTAACAAATACAGAAGATTACTTTAACTTTTTCAATATTGAGTATGACCAAAAGTTAATTAATGTAAAAAGATTTCATATTATGAAAGAGTACGGAAATCTTATTAAAAAAGGTTTAACTTCAATAAAAGAGGAAAATAAACTATTAGATTTTTTTAAATTCTCATTATTAAGAGTATACATGGATTTTAAAAATGGTTACTCTCCTAGTGCTGCACAAGTTTGGAATATGTTTGAAAATGGAAAATTAAGTGGATGTTCAGCATGTTCATCTGGTTCGACAGGAGGAAATTGTGGTTGCTAATGGATATGAACATAAATCAATTGTTGATGAAAAAACTACTTTATATGATGAAGTTACATCAAATAGATCAGGAAATGATGAAGATAGTGCAAAATTTAGTATAGGACAAAAAGTAAAATTATTAAAAGAGATTGTAAATGATGGAACTTATCCTTATTGTCCAATAGGTACAGTAATGATGCCTGCTGGTGCAATAGGATATATTAGAACAATTGGAGATTTCTTACAAGTAATTAGAGTATATGAAGTACATTTTTTAGAAGTTGAATCTGCATTAGTTGAAATTGTTGGATGTAGAGAACATGAATTAGAAGCAATGGAACCATATGAAGATGAAGTATCTAAAGAAATAGAGTTTTTAAAAAAACATAGAGAAAAATTTAAAAATTAATAAAGGAGAGAAAGAATGGCAAAAGTGATTTTTATGCATTTTGATAAAAAGAGTGATGGAGTATATGATGCAAAAATTGGTGAACCAATTGTTAGGTTAGCAAAAGAGAAACATGTACCAATATCTACTGATACAACAGATTATTCAAAAAGCTTAATTGAAGTAGAAAATTTAGCTGATGAAGAACCAACTAGTTATATGGAAGATGAAGAGTTAGATTTGTTAGTTGAACTTGGAGCTGTTTCTAAAGAAGAAGCATTACAATGTCAGCAATTTACAATTAGTCCAAAAATAAGAATTGCACCTATGATGTTAATCAAAGGTGATGTTTTAGTTAAACCATATAAATTATAACAAATTAAAGGAGAAAAAATGACAACAAGAGTAGAGATAATTAATGATTTTTTAGCAATTAATGTAAAGCCAGGAAGTACAATTCAAGATGTAGTAGAAGCGTCAGGTTCTGCATTACCTTTTGGCTGTAGGGATGGAGAATGTGGTACTTGTATTGTAGAAATTGAACAAGGTATGGAATTTTTATCAGAAATAAATGAAAAAGAAAAAAAAGTAATAAAAGAGGCTTGTGCTGGAACATGTACAGATAAAACTAGACTTTCTTGTCAAATGAAAATAGTTAAGCCAAATGGTGTAGTTAGAATTAAATACTAATTATTATACATTTTTTTACTCAAATTGTTTTTCAATTTGAGTAGAATATAAAATAATAGGTAAGAATATGGCACAAGTATTATCAACATCAATAGCACAAAAACAAACTCTTAGTTTATCTTTGAAGTTATGGTTACCAATGTTACAATCTTCACTTCAAGATTTAGAAAAACATTTAAAAAATATATCTTATGAAAATCCATTTTTAGAAGTTAAAAAACCAAAAGATTTTTATAATGATTTTATTTCTCAAGGAACTAGTTCGGAGTTTATAGAATCTTTGGCAATATATAAAAAATCATTAAATGATAAAATAAGTGAACAAATATGTGAACCACTTTTCCCAACTCCAAATTCACAAAAAGTAGCAACAGAAATTTTATGTGATATTAATGAAGAGGGATATTTTGAAGGAGACATAGAGAATATTGCAATTAATTGTAATGTAACTTCAACTTATGTTGAATCAATTAGACAAAGATTTTCAATGTTAGAACCAAGTGGTGTTGGCTCAATAGATTTATCAGAATCATTTTTATTTCAACTTGATGCTTCTGATAAGAAGATTGATGATGAGTTATATAAATTTATAAAAAAAATTATAAAAAATATAAAAGTTTTAGATAAATATGCAACTCATCATAGATTTGAAGATGCAAAAGAAATTATAAAACATTTTAATAATCCTCCTGCAATTGAGTATATAAATACAAATACTCAAATAATTCCAGATTTTTTCGTTGAAGTAAATGAAGATATAAATATAAAAATAAATAATGCTTATTATCCAGATATTGAAGTAAAAGATCCATTCTCTTCAAAAAAATCTGAAATAAAAGAGAAGATAAAACAAGCAAGGGATTTAGTAAATTTATTAAATCTTAGAAAATCAACTCTTTACAAAATTGTATTATTAATTGTAGAGAAACAAATATCTTTTTTTGTAGGTGGAGAATTAAAACCCTTTTCAATGCAAGAATTAGCAAATGAGTTGGGGTTTGCTGAATCGACTATAAGTAGGGCAGTTGCAAATAAATATATTGAGTGTAATTTAGGAGTTTTTTCTTTAAAACATTTTTTTACAAATGCACTTAATAATAAAGATTTGTCATCTTCTCAAATAAAAAGTTATATAAAAAGTTTAGTTGAGTATGAAAATAGAACTGAGCCATTAACTGATCAACATATTTTAGAAAAAGTATTTGAAAAGTATAACCTTAAAATGGTAAGAAGAACTGTTACTAAATATAGAAAAATTCTAGATATTCCCTCTTCAAAAGAGAGAAAAAAACTTTATAAGGTAGAAAGTTTATAAAATTATTTAAACCCAAATGAATATAAAATTTAATATAAACAAAAAAATTATTATTAAGGTTTATTTTGAACTTATCCATAAAACCCCTCTTTATCCTAATTATGTTTTCAATGTTATTAGCTTCATGTCGTGATGAGAAAGTAGAATTAAAAAAAGTACATATGATATAAAGCAATGTAATAAAAAGATTTTAAATAAATATGAATATGTAACACTAAAGATTATGTATGAAAGAGCTATTTATAAAGATATGACTAAAGGAAAATATTTAGGAAAAAAAGAAGCCTTAGAAATTGTTCCTTTTGGTTCATTTTCTTTATATAGCTTAAAAAATGATGATTTCTTAACTAAGATATATAAAGTATTAGAGATAAAAGGAGAGTTTAAAAATGGTGATGATAACTATAAAAAACTAAAAGATAATTATATTCACCACTCTTCAAAATATGCTGATTTTGTAAATAAAGCTTCTTATGAGAATAAAGACAAAAGTGATTTTTATGGAAAGAGAGTTATTTATACTGCATCAGGAGATATGTTTACAAGAGGATAAAAAGTAAATTTACTTTTTATCTAATTTTTTCAAAAAATCATTTTTATAACTTTGTGCTATAAATTCAGATTCTAAAATTTCATTTATTATTCTTTTATCACTTGGGCTATTTTTTAAGTAAACAGATAAATCATATATACTTAGATTTGAAACTCTTTTTTCTAAAATCATTTTGTCTTCTATGTTAATTGTTCCTTCTTCCAAAACTTTTACATACCAACCAGTTGCATGATTATTTACAATATATCTATTTATGTCTTTATTAAAAATTGCTCCAATTTTCCAGCAAGGATGTCTTGGTTGTGTTACTTGTATTTTTACATTACCAATTTTATAAATATCTCCAACACAAATGTCTTTTTCATCTAAATCTTCTATAATTAAATTGCAACCAATAAAAAGTTTATCAAAAGTTGGGTTTTTTATAATATGTGTATTTGAACCAATATGAATAGCTTTATCTAATCCCCCATGATATCTTTTATCTACTTGAATATCATCTGTAATCCCATCTGAATTAATTTTTGCAGAGTCTAAAAAAATATCTTTTTTATAAGCACTGTCAAAATTTTTTTCATTTTTTGAATAATTTTTTACTTTTCCGATTGCAATACTTTTAATAGTACTTTCCATTTTTCTCACTTTAATATAATATTTTTGAAATATTATAGTTAAATTCTTTGAAAAAGTAATAAATTACAATAAATTTAATAAAAAAATAGTCTGTGGAACATTAAATGCATTTACTGTTTTAGTAAACATAATCAAAGGAGATAGGATGTCAGAATTAAGACAAATAGCATTTTATGGAAAAGGTGGAATTGGTAAATCAACTACTTCTCAAAATACATTAGCAGCAATGTGTCATTATTATGGAAAGAAAATATTAATTGTTGGTTGTGACCCTAAAGCAGATTCAACAAGATTAATCTTACATGAAAAAGCACAATCAACAATTATGCAACTTGCTTCAGAAGCAGGAACTGTTGAAGATTTAGAATTAGATGATGTATGTAAACCAGGTGCAGCTGAATTTAATATTGATAATACAGATATCACAGAAGGATTTATTAATTGTACTGAATCAGGTGGACCAGAACCAGGTGTTGGATGTGCAGGGCGTGGTGTAATTACAGCAATTAATTTCTTAGAAGAAGAGGGTGCATATGATGAAGATTTAGATTTCGTATCATACGATGTTCTTGGGGATGTTGTTTGTGGTGGATTTGCAATGCCAATTAGAGAAGGTAAAGCACAAGAAATTTATATTGTAATGTCTGGTGAAATGATGGCTATGTATGCCGCTAATAATATTTCAAAAGGTATTTTAAAATATGCAAATACTGGTGGAGTAAGACTTGCAGGACTTATTTGTAATGCAAGAATGACAGATAAAGAGTATGACTTAGCTAAAAATTTAGCAACTCAAATTGGTACTCAAATGATTCACTTTGTACCAAGATCTAATCATGTACAAAGAGCAGAACTTAGAAGAATGACAGTTGTTGAATTTGCTCCAAGTTCAGAACAAGCATTAGAGTATAAAGAGTTAGCTAGAAAAATCATTGCAAATGATTTAAAAGTTATTCCAAGACCATTAGAAATGGATGATTTAGAAAATCTACTAATGGAATTTGGATTAGAAGAAGAAGTAGAAGCTGATGCTATTGGTAAAAAAGCAGAAGCATAGAAAATAAAAATAATTATAAAAGAATAAGGAGAAAAAATGTTTATTTGTGGATACCACTTTCCAGCTGATATGGGAAATGATGTAAGTTTTGATAAAGTTATTGAAAAAGTAGAAGATGGAGTTGATGCAAAAGGTAAAACTGTTACATTAACAAGTGAAACAAAAGAAGGAACTATTATTGAAGAATTAGTAGTTCCTGAAGGTACTTTTGCACATACAGCATTTGTTGATTATTTTGAAAGTTCTGAAATTGAAGGTGATACTAAAATGATTTATTACACAAATAAGTATCAAATTTCTGAAATTTCAAAAAGTGTTGATAAAGAAATAACTAAAGATCTTTGTAAAAAACTTGATGATATGAATCTTTACAGAGTAAAAGTAGCATAAAAAAAAAGAGGAAGTAACATGGGAGAAGAAACATTAGAAGCTCAGCAGAAACAAGTAATTGAAGAAGTTTTAAGTGCTTACCCTGCTAAAGCTGCAAAAAACAGAGCTAAACATATTGGGGTTGATAGTCCTGAGGGAGTAAAAGGTTCTTGTGACACAACAAAAAGTAACAAACAGTCAGTTCCTGGAGTAATGAGTGAAAGAGGATGCGCATATGCAGGTTCTAAAGGAGTTGTTTGGGGACCAATTAAAGATATGATTCATATCTCTCATGGTCCTATTGGATGTGGACAATATTCAAGAGGTGGAAGAAGAAATTATTATATAGGTACAACTGGTGTTGATACATTTGTAACTATGAACTTCTCTACTGATTTTAATGAAAAAGATATTGTATTTGGTGGAGATAAGAAATTAAAAAAAGCATTAGAAGAAATTGATGAATTATTTCCGTTAAATAATGGTATCTCAGTTCAATCTGAGTGTCCAATTGGGTTAATTGGTGATGATATTCAATCTGTTGCAAAAATTCACAAAAAAGAGACTGGACATCAAACAGTTGCAGTTTCATGTGAAGGGTTTAGGGGTGTATCTCAATCTCTTGGTCACCATATTGCAAATGATATGATTAGAGATCATGTTATGCCAGATAACTCATATAAAAAAGATTTTGAATCAACTCCATATGATGTATCAATTATTGGAGATTATAATATTGGTGGAGATGCATGGGCAACAAGAATTTTATTGGAAGAAATAGGATTAAGAGTAATTGCTCAATGGTCTGGAGATGCTTCTTATAAAGAGATGGCAATTGCACCAAAATCAAAATTAAATTTACTTCATTGTTATAGATCAATGAATTATATTTCAAGACATATGGAACAAGAGTTTGGTATTCCATGGATGGAATATAACTTTTTTGGACCTTCAAATACTACTGAAAGTTTAAGAAAAATAGCAGCTTTTTTTGATGAAAAAGTTCAAAAGAAAACTGAAGAAGTTATTGCTAAATATACAAAAATGACAGATGAGGTTATTGCTAAATATAAGCCTTTATTAGAAGGTAAAAAAGTAATGCTTTATGTTGGTGGATTAAGACCAAGACATGTTATTGGAGCATATGAAGATTTAGGAATGGAAGTAATAGGAACTGGTTATGAGTTTGCTCATGGGGATGATTATAAAAGAACAAAAGAAGATTTAAAAAGATCTACTTTAATTTATGATGATGTAAATGAGTATGAACTTGGACAATTTGTTAAAAAAATGAGACCAGATTTAGTAGCAGCAGGTGTAAAAGAAAAATATGTATTCCAAAAAATGGGATTACCTTTTAGACAAATGCACTCATGGGATTATAGTGGTCCTTATCATGGATATGATGCATTTGCTGTATTTGCAAAAGATATGGATTTAGCTATGAATTCACCTGTTTGGAATCATACTAAAGCACCATGGGAAAAAGAAGAGATAGGAGCGTAATATGCAAGACGTAGATAATATAGTAAATGGACAAAAACTTTTTTTAAAGCCAGAATATCAAGAAGTTTTAAAAAATAAAAAACAATTTGAAAGTTCTGTTGGATCAACAGATCCCCAAAAAGTACAAGAGATTGGTGAATGGACTAAATCTTGGGAATATAGAGAAAAAAACCTAAATAGAGAAGCAATTACAATTAATCCAGCTAAAGCTTGTCAACCTTTAGGTGCTGTTATGGTAGGACTTGGTTTTGAGAATACAATGCCTTATGTTCATGGTTCTCATGGGTGTGTTGCATATTTTAGAACTTATTTTACTAGACATTTTAAAGAACCAACTCCTTGTGTAAGTGATTCTATGTCTGAATCAGCTGCAGTTTTTGGTGGATTAGCAAATATGAAAGATGGTTTGAGAAACTGTAATGCTTTATACAAACCAGATATGATTGCAGTTTCTACTACTTGTATGGCAGAAGTTATTGGAGATGATTTAAATGCATTTGTATCAGGTGCAAGAGAGTACGCAGAAGGTGAATTAGATAATGTTGAAATCCCTTATGCACATACACCATCTTTTGTTGGTTCACATATTACAGGTTATGATAATATGATGAAAGCAACATTAGAACAATTAAATCCATCAAAAGAACAAAAGGTTCTAGATGAAGAAAGAATAAATATAATTCCTGGATTTGAGCCATATTTAGGTTCTTTAAAAGAGATTAAAAATATTTCTAAAATGTTCAGTGATAAGATTATTATGATTGGTGATCATGAAGAGCAGTGGGATACTGGAGCTGGCGAATATAAATTATATGCTGGTGGAACAAAAATTGAAGATGCAAAAACTGCAATTAATGCAAAAACTACAATCTCTTTACAAAAATATTCTACAGTTTCAACTGCAAAAACTATTAAAAACAAATGGAAACAAGAATATGCAACTTGTAATCCAATTGGTTTAAGTGGTACAGATGCTTTTGTTATGAAATTATCTGAATTAACTAATAAAGAAGTTCCAAATGAATTAAAAAATCAAAGAGCTAAATTAGTTGATGCAATGCAAGATTCATATCCATATATGCATGCTAAAAAGTTTGCTATTTGGGGAGATCCTGACTTCTTATTAGGTATGGTTTCTTTTTTAGTTGAAATGGGATCTATTCCAACACACATAGTTTGTCATAATGCTCCAAGAAAAGGTTGGGAAGATGAGATGAAAGCTATATTGGAAAAATCTGATAGAGCTGAAGAGTGTAATATTTGGCCTGGTAAAGATTTATGGGCATTAAGAAGTTTATTGTTTACTGAGCCAGTTGATTATATGATTGGTAATGTTTATGGAAAAGAGTTATATAGAGATACAAAAATTCCATTAATTAGAATTGGTTTCCCTATATTTGATAGACACCATTTACATAGATATTCAATAAGTGGATATGAAGGTGCACTTAACTTATTAACATGGATTACAAATTCAATTTTAGATCATTTAGATGAAGAAACTAAAAATATTGCTGAAACAGATTACTTCTTTGATTCAGTAAGATAAAACTAGAAGGTAACCTTCTAGTTTTTTAAGGTGATATTATGTTTATTAATCTTGCGATTGCTTTTATTTTAATTATTTATATAGTTTTTATTGTACTTTATACAAATTATGTATATAAAAATAAAAAACTATAAGGAACACTTTTTGCATATGAATATATAACCTTTAGATAAAAAGGATTTTTTTTAAGGAAAAAATATGTCTTATGCAACACCTCAATCAACATATAATTTTGCAAAAAAATTTTCATCTTATAAAGATTTTTATGTTAAACATAATGATTTAGTTTTTTCAAGATTAGGCTTAGGTACTTTTAATAAAGAGCCTTATAAAGAAGAAAATTATGTTTTTCATTATATAGAAGGTGTTAAAGAAGCAATAAAAAATGGAATAAATTTAATAGATACAGCAAGTAATTATAGATATGGACAAAGTGAAAAAGAAATAGCAATAGCATTAAAAGAGTTATTCAATGAAAATAAAGTAACAAGAGAAGAGTTGATTATTTGTTCAAAAGCTGGATTTATTCAACTTGACTATCCTTTCCCAAAAAATCCGTATATGTGGATTGAAGAAAATATTATAAATACTAACTTGGCAAGAAAAGAAGATATTGAATTAGATCAACACTGTATGACACCTGATTTTATAGAGTGGTCATGTAAAAAATCATTAAAAAACTTGCAAATTGATTCAATAGATATTTTCTTTTTACATAATCCAGAAATGCAATTAATGTCACTTGGTTATAAAAATTTATTAAAACAAGTAGAAAAAGTATTTAAAAGATTTGAAAAAATGGCTGATTGTGGACTTATAAAATATTATGGAGTTGCTGTTTGGAATGCTTTTATTAATAGTGAAGATTCAAAAGAGCATATAAATTTAGAAGATTTAGTTAATATTGCAATTAAAGTAGGTGGGGAAAATCATAGATTTAAATATATTCAAACGCCATTTAATTTAGCAAAAACTTCAATATATACTTTGCAATCACAAAAAGTTAAAAATGAAAAATGTACTTTACTACAAGCTGCACATAGATTAAATATTGGTTTAATTTCAAGTTCATCTTTATTACAAATGAATCTTTTTAAACGCTCTTTTAAAGCAGAAATGGGATATTTACTAGATTCACAAATGATTTTAGAAAATGATATTCAACTTGCATTACAATTTGTTCGTTCAACACCTGGAATTATTAGTTCACTATTTGCTTCAAAAGTTCCTGTACATATTAAGAAAAATTTAGAAATAACAAAAATTAAATCAGTACCAAGAAAAAAGTATGATTTAATGTATAAAGTTTAATTATGATTTATGATGTAATTATAGTAGGTGGAGGAATTTCTGGTTTAATGGCAGCTATTGAAGCTAAAACATCTTCAAACAAAGTAGCAATAATTACAAAAGGTAATATTTTTAAATCAAATTCATCAATGGCATGTGGTGGAATAAATGCTGTTTTAGATGAAAAAGATAATCAAAAAATTCAATCTCATATAGAAGATACATATAAATCTTCATTAGGTTTAGCAAATTTACAAAATATTACATATATGTGTAATCGTGCAAGTAAGATTATATCAAAATTAAAACTTTATGGGGTTGATTTTGATAAAGATGAATCAGGTAATATAATGCAAAGACCTTTTGGTGGAGGAAGACATAATAGAACATGTTATGTAAAAGATAAAACTGGAAGTGCAATTACTCAGGTTTTAATAAAACAAGCAAAAAGATTAGGTATCACTTTTTTAGTTAATACTTTTGTTTTAAATCTTTCAACACATAAAAAAAGAGTAAGTGGTGTAATTGCTTTAAGAAGGGTTGATTCAAATGTATTAGTTTATCCTGCTAAATCTGTAGTATTTGCAGGTGGTGGGTATGCAGGAATATTTAGAGGTAATTCCACAAATGCACAAGATTATACTGGAGATCTAACTGCTGTTTGTTTAAGAGCAGGATTAACTTTGAAAGATATGGAATTTATTCAATTTCATCCTACTGGAATTAAAAAGACAAATTATTTGGTAACTGAAGCGGCAAGAGCAGAAGGAGGATATTTAGTCAATGAAAATAATGAAAGATTTGTTAATGAATTAGATACAAGAGATAAAATTGCAAAAGCCATAATACAACAACAAAATAATCATAAAAAAGTATATATTGATTTAAGGCATTTAGGTTTAAACAAAATTCAACAGAAACTTCCATCTTTATATAATGCTGCATTTAATCAAGTTGGTATTGATATAAGTAAAGAGTTACTTCAAATTAAACCTGTTGCTCATTATAGTATGGGTGGAGTTGAAGTTATAAATATGGTAGAAAGCAAAATTGCAGGACTATTTATTTGTGGAGAAATGGCAAACACACAAGTTCATGGGGCAAATAGATTAGGTGGAAATTCATTATTGGAAGCGACAGTTTTTGGTGAATTAGCTGGACAAAAAGCTTTGAGTTATAGTTGTGAAAATAGTTTTGAGATAATTAATTATAACAATGTAATAAAAGATATAGAGATGATAGATTATATTTTTTCTTCTGATAGTTCAAAAAATTTTAATGCAATTAGAGTTTCACTTGGTAATTGTATGTATGAAAATGTTGGAATAATTAGAACTGAAGATAGCTTAATTAAAGCATTTGATTACATAAAATATCTAAGAACACAATCTTATACTTTGCACTGTATAAATAAAGAAAGAAGAAATAATGTTGAGCTTACTTCAATTTTAGAATTAAGAAATGCTCTTGAAATATCAGAAGCAATTATATTAAGTGCTAATTTAAGAAAAGAGAGTAGAGGATCTCATTTTAGAGAAGATTATCCTTCTTTAGATGAATATTATAACAAACATATTTTGGTTAATGAAATAAAGAAAGGTTTTTTTAAACTAGAATTTGAAGAAAATAGTTTTTTATCAAGTATTAGAAGTTTATTGATAAATAAAAATTAAGGAGAGAGTATGGCAAAAGTAATGTTAAGAGAAAAAGATGAAAAAATATACTTTTATATTGCAAAAAAAGATATGGAAGAAATAATAGAGAGTTTAGAATTTAATACACCTGATAATTGGGGTGGAGAGGTTGAATTATCAAATGGTGAAACTTGGTGGATAAAGCCAGGAGTGAAAAAATTACCCAAAGAAGAAGTTTGTAAAAAAATAAAATGAATTAATTATAATGAGTAATTAATAAACAAGAAAGGTGTTGTTTTAATATAAAAATTAATTATAATACAACTATAATATTTGATAATGAAGGACAAGAATATGGCACTTTTTGATAAAACAGCATGTATGAGTTGTCTTACATTAAAGGAATTAACAACTTTATATGATATTGCATCAGTAATATCAAATCATTACGATTTAGAGACTTCATTAGAAAAATCAATGAAGATATTAAAAAACTCTTTACACCTAACAAATTGTTCGGTTCATCTTCTAGAAGAAGACGACATACTAAATGTATTTGCATCTGTTGAACTAAGCGTGATTCAAAAAAAATTATCATGTTACAAGTTAGGTGAAGGAGTTACTGGTTTAGCAGCTGAATCAAAAGAACCTGTAGTAGTTGAAAATATACATAGTGATTCTTTATTTTTAAATAAATCGGGAAAAAGAGATTTAAATAATTTGTCATATGTAGCTGTTCCTTTAATTATAGAAGATGAAACTTTAGGTGTTTTGGGAGCTACTTTAACAAAAACAACTGAAATAGGATTTGATGACTGTGTTAGAATTTTAACTATAGTTTCATCAATTTTTGCGCAATCAATATATTCATATCTTTTAAATAAAAAAGAGAAAGAGAGATTAAAAGAGTTAAAACTCTACTATAAAATGGAATGGGATTCAAAAGTACATAATTTTGGGGATATTATTGGGGACAGCCCTAAAATGAAGCAAGTTTTTAATGCAATTCAAAGAATTGCTCAATCTGATGTGACTGTATTTGTTCGTGGAGAAACAGGTACTGGAAAAGAGCTAGTTGCTGCTGCTATTCATAAAAGAAGTAAAAGAAAAGATGAACCGTTTATCAAATTAAACTGTGCAGCAATAACAGATAGTTTATTGGAAAGTGAACTTTTTGGACATGAAAAGGGTGCTTTTACTGATGCAAAAGAGACAAGAAAAGGTAGATTTGAACTTGCAGATGGGGGAACTTTATTTTTAGATGAAATCGGAGATATTTCAGCTTCTGCACAAGTAAAATTATTAAGAGTTCTACAAGAAAGAGAGTTTGAAAGAGTTGGTGGAAATAAGACTATTAAAGTAAATGTAAGACTTATTGCTGCAACAAATAGGAATCTTGAAGAGATGGTAAAACATGGAGATTTTAGAGAAGATTTATATTATAGATTAAATGTTATTCCAATTGATTTACCTCCACTAAGACAAAGAGGAGATGATATAAAACAATTAGTAGAATTTTTTCTTGAAAAAGCAATTAGAAATCATAAAAAAAGAGTAAGTATAACACCTGAAGCAATGGATATTTTAGCAACTTATCCTTGGCCTGGTAATGTAAGAGAACTTGAAAATACAATTGAACGAATTGTTTTAATGGGAAATGAAACAGGTGTAACAAAACATGATATGCTTTTATTACTTCCTGCATTAAATGATGATAATTTAAAAAAAGAGTATAAAACTATTCAATTAAAAAATAAAACACTTGACGAATTAGAAAAAGAAGCAATTGAAAATGCTTTAATTAATAATAATTTAAATCAAGAATATGCAGCAACTGAGTTAGGGTTGACTTTTGAACAAATTAATAAAAAAATAAAAGAGTATGGAATATTACAATGATTTATAAAAATGAAAAATTTGACTTAATTGATGAGTTTATTGATATTGGTTATATGGCAGAAGATTTTGAAGTAAAAGATATAAATGATAACAGTAAAATTATCAAAAAATCAAATGAAAAAAGAGATATACAAATATTTATTTCTTTTCCTAATTATGAAGATTTTAAAGAGGAAATCACTTTTTTTGATGAATTTATAAATGGTGCAAAAGTTGATATTTATACTTATTTGATTTTTAATAAAAAAATACAATTACCTACTTTTAAAAAATTAATTCCTGTTTTTGATATTGAAGAAGATTTTGCATGTATGTATGGAACTCAAATATTAAATGGTACATTTAAAAATAAATTAACAAAAGCACTTTTTATAATTGGAAAAGATGGTGCAATATACCATATTGATATGCCAAATGATTTAGAAGATAGTTTTAATTTAGAATTAGTAAGAGTTGAATTAAATAAAGTATATCAATCTTATACAGGAGTTGGTTGTCATTAAAATCTAATTAATAAGTAAAGGAACAACTCTTGCATATAAATAAAAAACACAAGATAGGCTGCTTTATGGAAGAATTAATTAGTAAACTTAAAACTGGGCAAGTAATTCCTTTTTTGGGAATGGGTGTTTTCGAAAATACTATTACAAAAGATGGACAAATATTACCACATGATAGTGATTCGATGATTTTAGCTTTAAATAATAATAGAGCAATGAGTCCAAGACTAATGTATGAATACTCAAGAGCTGCAATGAGTTTAGAACAAAGAAAAGGAAGAGATTTTATCACTCAGATGACTAATCATATTTACTCTTCAAAACAGTATGAAATTCCTTTGGTTTATAGTTGGTTAAAAGATATTAAACCTAGATATATAATAGATACTAACTTAGATGACAGCTTACAAAAAATATATTCAGATGTAGATCATTTTTTAATAACTGGTGTTTCAAGAATTACTGCTGATTATGATAGGTTTATTATTTATAAATATGATACAAAATCAAAAAATTATAAAAGAATAAAAAAAGAAGAATTAACTTTAAATTTACCAATTTTATTTAAACCTATGGGGTCAACAAAACCAGATATGAATTTTATTATTTCTGATGCTGATTTTGTTGATTGGTTAACAGAAGCTATGGGTGGTTATGCAATGCCAACTATTTTAAAAGAGTTTAGAAAAGGTAAAGAGTACTTATTTTTAGGCGTTGACTTTTCTAGGGATACATTTAGAATGGTAGCAAATGAGATAACTATTGATTTAGATGGTGGAGTTGTTTTATTAAATAAACAACAGTTAAGTAAAAAAGAGGATAAATTTATTAAATCTCATAATTTAGAAAATATAAATATGAATATTGATGAATTTATAAATAGCTATGAATAGTACATGTGATTTTTGTGGTAAAAATATAAAAGATGTAAAGAAAATCTTTAGTAGTGAAAAAGCACATATTTGTGATGAATGTATAGATATGTGTTTTAATGTATTACAAAAAGAGTCTTTAAAAGAGTATAAACAACAATTTCAAAAGGGTCTAAATGTACCTGTTAGTATAAAAGAGCATTTGGATGATTATGTAATTGGTCAAGATGATGCAAAAAAAGTACTTGCAGTTGCTTTATATAATCATTATAAAAGAATAGATAAACCAACTATAAAAAATATAGAACTAGAAAAATCAAATATAATGTTAGTTGGTCCAACAGGTTCAGGTAAAACTTTACTTGCAAAGTCTTTAGCAAAAATAATGGATGTTCCTTTTGCAATTGCAGATGCAACAGCATTAACTGAAGCTGGATATGTGGGAGAAGATGTAGAGTCAATTTTATCAAGATTATTATCTGCAGCTGATTTTGATTTGGAAAAAGCAAAAAGAGGAATTGTTTATATTGATGAAATAGATAAAATTGCAAACAAAAGTGAAAGTGCAACTAGTGGAAGAGATGTAAGTGGAGAAGGGGTTCAACAAGGATTACTTAAAATACTTGAAGGTGCAGATGTTTATGTTCCTGTAAAAGGTAGTAGAAAAAATTCAAGTGCAGAAACAATTCTTTTTGATACTACACATGTTTTATTTATTTGTGGTGGAGCATTTGTAGGTCTTAGAAAAGAAGATGAAAAACAAAAAGAGACTGTTATGGGGTTTTTAAATGAACGTGGAATTGAGAGTAAGACACAAAAAGAGATTGAATCAAAAGAGTTGATTTCATTTGGATTGATTCCAGAGTTTATAGGTAGAATTCCAGTAGTTGCAGAGTTAAATAAACTTTCAAAAGAAGATCTTATAAGAGTTCTTAAAGAACCTAAAAATGCCATTATAAAACAGTATGAAATTCTTTTTGAACTTGATGGTGTTGAACTTATATTTGAAGATGAAGCACTTGAAGAAATAGCTCAAATTGCAGTAGAAAAAGATGTTGGAGCAAGGGGACTTAGAGGTATAATTGAAAAATATATGTTTCCTTTACAATACTTAATACCTTCTGATGATAAAGTTGAAACTTGTATTATTACAAAAGGTTATATACAAGGTACAAGTGATGTAACATTGGTTAATTCAAAACAAAAAACAAAGACTAAAAAAGAGATAAAATATAAAGATATAGAGAAATAAGGAACACTTTTTGCATCTTGTTTTTATAAATTTCATATGAAGGATTAAATATGGCAGTTAGAATTACTGATGAGTGTATTAGTTGTGAAGCATGTGCAAGTGAATGTCCTGTTGCAGCAATTTTAGAAGAAGGAAATGAAAAAAATCCAAATGAAGATTTTTTCTATGTAAAACCAGAAAGTTGTGTTGAGTGTGTTGATCATGCTGATTCTCCAAGATGTGCTGAAGCTTGTCCAACAGAAGGTGCTATTGTTTGGGATATGCCTTATACTGAAGAGTTTAATGATTATTATGCTTTAAGAAATGAAGAAGGTATATATAAAATTAGAGAACATAAGAAAAAAGGTTTAATGTTGCCAATTGTTAAATCACAAAAATTTAATGAAGCGATTTCTTTAGAGCAAAGGCAAGCAGCTGAATTTGTACAAGATTTTTAAAAGAGGCTATAAAAAGTCTCTTTTAGTGTACTAAAAATACATAAGAACATCAAAAACTTATACATCTATAACACTAATAAATTTATAATAAACAAAAACAAAGGTTTATTATGAAAAAGATATTAGTTTTTCTTATGTCATTAGTTGTGTTCGCAAATGCACACTTTTTAATGATGACTACAACTACAGATAATGTATCAAGTAAAAAACAATCAACAATAGAAATTAAGTCAATGTTTATTCACCCTTTTGAACAAAATGGAATGGAAATGGTAAAACCAGTTGGTATATATGTTAATAGTAAAAAAAATCCACTACCTTTAAAAAGTTTTACTAAATTTAATCATACAGCTTGGGAAACATCATATAAAATAAAAAGACCTGGTGTTTATAAATTTTTTACTATTCCAAAACCATATTTTGAACCAGCTGAAGCTAAGTTTATTTCTCATGTTCCTAAAATAATTGTAAGTGCATATGGATTAGAAGAGGGGTGGGATAAACCTATTGGATTAAAATATGAAATAGTACCTATGACTAAGCCTTTTGGTTTATATGCAGGAAATATTTTTACAGGAAAAGTACTTCACAATGGGAAACCAGTTTCAAATGTAGAAGTTGAAGTTGAATTATATAATGAGTTTAAGTTAAAAGCACCAACTTCAGCACACATAACACAAGTTGTAAAAACAGATGAAAATGGTAACTTTTCTTTTGTAATGAATCATAAAGGTTGGTGGGGATTTGCTGCACTAATAGAAGAAGGAACAAAAATGCATGATGGGAAAAAATATCCAATTGAAAATGGTGCATTGCTTTGGATAAAAGCTTATTAAAAAGAGGATAAAATGCATATTTCAGATGGAGTTTTAAGTGTACAAGTAGCTACAACACTTGGTGTTGTAGCAGTAGGAATGTGTGCATACTCTTTAAAAAAAATGAAAAATAAAGATATCTCATTGTGTGCAGCAATGAGTGCACTTTTTTTTATAGCTTCTTTTATACATATTCCTTTAGGACCTACCCAGATACATCTAGTCTTAGTAGGAGTTATTGGTGCATTTTTAGGTAGTATGAGTTTTTTACCAATTGCAATAGCTTTAATTTTACAAGCAACTCTTTTAGGTTATGGTGGAATAACATCTTTAGGCGCTAATATAGTTGTAATGGCTTTACCTGCATATTTGGTATATATTATTTTAAGAATGAATATTTTAAATAAATTAAATGAAAAGATAAAGTTTTTTATTATAGGATTTTTAGGAGTATTTTTTGCAACAGTATTACTTGCATTAGTTTTATTATTTGCAAAAAGTGAATATGCAATTGCATCATATGCTATAGTTTTGGCATATATTCCTGCAATGGTATTAGAAGGTATAATTACACTATTTTTATTGATGTATATAAAAAAAGCTATGCCTGGTTTATTAAAAGAGTATAAAATATGAGATTATTAATAATATTTTTTTTATTAGCAAGTTCTTTATTTGCACATAAATTAAGTCTTTTTACAGATTATGAAAAAGGAACTTTATTTATAGATGCTTATTTTGCAAATGGTAATGGATGCCAAAATTGTGAAGTTAAAGTTAAGACTTTAGATGGAAAAATCATAAAGCAGCTTAAAACGGACACAAAAGGTGAAGCAAATATTGATATAAATAAGAAAAAATTTGTTGTTATAGTAAATGCTTGGGGCGGACATATTGCAAGACAAGAAGTCTCTTTAGATGATAAGATACCAAATAATGAAAGCAAAACTATAGAACATAGTGTTCAAAAATCTGATTTGGAAAAAGAGAATGAGAAATTAAGAGCAAAAGTAAAATTATTAGAGCAACAATTGCAATATCTAAATTTTGCAAAAATTATTTTTGCTATTTTTATTATTATTGGAATTTTTTATGTTTTAAAAAGAGTTAAAAAGTGATATTTTCCCCTGCCATATCTTTGATTAGTGCATTTTTATTTTCAAGTGTAGTAAGTTTTTCTTCTTATGAAATTTACTACTTATTGCCAATACTTCTTATTTTATTTTATAATAAAAATTATATTTTAAAAATATTAAAAACTTTAGTTTTATTAAATTCATTTATTCTAGCTTTGAGTATAGTTTTATATATAGAAAATCAACCAAATGAAGCTATAAATATATTTATTAGAACTAATATGATTATTTTATTTAATATTTCTATTTTTTATAATTCTAGAGGATATGATATTGTAAGGGGATTTAATCTTTTGAAATTTCCAGATAGTTTTATTTCAACTACTTACTTTACATTAAAAATGATTGATAATTTAACTAATGATTTTAAAAGTATAAAAAATACATTAAGAGCTAGAGGTTTTCAAGCAAAAACTAATCTTTTTACATATTATACTTTTGGAAATATTCTTGGAATGCTTTTTATAAAATCAATAAGAAAATCATATAAGTTAAAAGAGTCTTTTATTCTTAGAGGTTTTAATAAAAAAATATATTTAAATGATGAATTTATAGTAACAAAAAAAGATAAGATTTTAATTTTACTAATTTTATTAGTAATAATTTTAAAGGTAACATTATGAGTTGTTCAATAACACTAAAAAATATCTCTTATAAAAATGAAAATAGACAACTTTTTTCAAATGTAAGTTTAAATGTAGGACATGAAGAAAAAGTTGCAGTTGTTGGAGCAAATGGAGCAGGGAAGAGTACCTTACTTAAAATAATAGCAGGACTTCAATACTCATATAATGGAGAATTAGAGCTCTTTCATAATAAAATATCCTCAAAAAAAGAGTATAAAGAATTTAGAAGTGATGTGGGATATTTACCTCAAGATGTAAATGATTATTTTTTATGCCCAGTTGTTATTGAAGATGTAATGTTCAATCTAAGAGCAAAGGGAATAAAAAAAGAAGAGGCTTATCATAAAGCTGTTTTAATGTTAGAAGAGTTAGGTATATCACATTTAAAAAATAGAGTTATTTATGAACTTAGTGGAGGTGAACAAAAAATTGTTGCACTTGCAGGAATATTAATTACTAAACCAAAAATATTACTTTTAGATGAACCTACAAATGCATTAGATTCAAATGCTGAAGAAAAAATTATTAATATTTTAAACTCTATAAAAAAATCAATGATTATAGTATCCCATCATAAAAGTTTTATTGAAAAATTAGCTCCAAGTGTTTATAAACTAAATGAGAATGGTTTAGAGAAAATTTAAAAAAATTTGACCTTTATTTATTTAAGT
The DNA here is from genome assembly GCF_004116495.1 of Arcobacter sp. CECT 8985. GTDB lineage: Bacteria > Campylobacterota > Campylobacteria > Campylobacterales > Arcobacteraceae > Malaciobacter. The sequence goes on from NZ_PDKC01000002.1 coordinate 78,723, forward strand.
TTTATATTTATTCAAATTTATATAATAGAGTTTTAAATAAAGGTTGTCTTATGGAAATAGAAAAAATATTAAAAAGAATAGAAATCTTTGATGAACCCTCAAAGATAGAAATAAGTATAGAAAATCTAACAAAATTACAAGAATCTTATATCTTAAATGTGCCATATGAAAATCTTGATTTTGTTTTTAAAAAAGATTTTTCTGTTAATATTTTGAAAATATATGAAAAAATAGTTTGTAATAACCGTGGTGGAATATGTTATGAATCAAATACTTTATTTATGTATTTGTTGAAAAAATTAGGATTTAATGTACAAATGATATTTGCAAAAGTAGAAGATATTACTTACATTGGTGCAGATTATCCACACTTAGCACTTTTAGTTACTATTAATAGTAAAGAGTACTTAGTTGATGTAGCAAATGGTCAAAATGTTAGAGTTCCTTTATGTTTAAGTGAAGATACTATTGTAAAAAGTGAAAATATTGAATATAAAATAAAAAAATTAAATAGTGCAGAGTTTGCACTTATGTATAATCATAAATATAAAGGTTGGCAAACTAGATATATTTTTACGAAAGATGAAAAAAGTGTTAGTGATTTTTCTTCTGTTTTTGATGATACGAAGAATTATCAGCAATTCTCAAATCATGCACCATTGTTAGTTACTAAAGCCTTAGAAGATGGAAGAGTAACCTTGACTGATGAAACTATGACTTTCAAAAAAAATAAAGAAAAAAGAGTTTGGCAAATTAGTTTAGAAAATAGAGCAGAAGTATTAAGGGATTACTTTAATATTGAAATATAGATAAATTTAATATAATTTATCTAAAAAATAAAGAGAACTAATGCAAGATTTTTCAAATAAATCTATGTTTGAAATATATAATATATTATATAAGCAATTAAAAAAGAAAGAAGAAATAAGTTTTTATGCTTTAAATCCAGATATAAAAGATGGAGTTTATGCAGGAGAAAAACTTATTATTTGTGATCAAGAATTTATTTATAGAAGTTTGTATTCTTTTATAGATTTAGCTTCTCTTCTTGATTGCAAAATGTTAATGCCTGAATATATAGATGATAAACTAATCAAAATAAATTTTAAAAAATTAAATAAAAAACAATCTTTTCATAAAGATAGTAATACAGAAGAAAAATACGGAAGTATGTCTTATTTTTCAAAAATTAATAAAAATGAAGAGCCAGATTTTTTATTAAATTATATAAATTGTTTGACTAATGCTAAAATTGAAAAAAGAAAAAGAGTTTTAAATCTTGGTGTAAATAGTGGTGGGGAATTTGAAGTAATAAAAAATTTAAGTGAAAATTTTTCAAATTTAGAGCTAGTTGGAATAGATTATAGTAAAAGTGCAATAAAGTTAGCTAAAAGTAAATTTTATGAGCATAAGAATGTAAGTTTTTATTCTTGGGATATAAATAGACTTGATGAATTAGATTTAGGTCAATTTGATTTGATTGTATCAATAGGAACTTTACAAAGTACTAATTTGAATTTCAATGAGACTTTTATGAATATTGTTCAAAAATACTTAAAAAAAGACGGAGCAATGATACTTGGCTTTCCAAATTGCAGATGGTATGATGGTTCAATGGTATATGGTGCAGTTGCAAAAAACTATTCATATTCAGAGATGTCTGTTTTATATAAAGACGCAATGTTTTGTAAGAAATATCTTCAACAAAAAAAATTTAGAGTTACTTTAACTGGTAAAAACTATATATTTTTAACTGCAACTTCAATTAGAAAGTAAAACAATAAACATTTGGGTATACTTACAATAAAACATTAAAAAAATAAATCGGAGTAAAATGAAATTTAAAGATTTAGATGAACAAACTAAAGAGTATCTATACACTACACTAAATAACTATGCGAATAGTTTAGGTGGAAAGAACTTTTTTTTACAATTAATTGAAGATATGAAAAAAGAAAAAGAGAATCCACTATTAAATAAATCTTCAGCTTTTCACTATTCAAAAGGTAGAGTATCTTGGAATAAAAAAATATATAAAGATACTTTAGTTTTATTATATGAGACAATGAGATTAGAAGAAAAAGATAGTAACTTTTTTGAGAGTTTAAAACCAAAAACTAAAAAAAATACAATAAATATGATGAAAACATTGAAACCAGTTACAATTGAAATAAAACCAAAAGATGATGAGCAAACAGAAGGTTTCTCTCTTTGTATTATTGATTCAACAGATGAAGAAAATATTAAAATATCATTGCTATTTAAATCAATATTTTTTTATAATATTAATTTTGCAAAAGATGCCTTGTCTTATAAGAAAAGTGTATAAATGGATAATAAAAAAAGATTTGATATTAAGCAAGGTATGAATGTTAATATTGTATTGAAACAAGATCAAAGAAGTGGAAAATTAACAAAAGGTGTTGTAAAAGATATATTAACAAATTCAGCTTTTCATCCACATGGAATAAAAGTAAGATTGCAAGATGGTCAAGTAGGTAGAGTTCAAGAGATTTTATGATGATTTTATATATTGATGGAGATGCTTTTCCTAATTTATTAAAACCAATTATTACAAAAGCGATAAATAGAGTAAAACTTAAAACTTTAGTTGTTGCAAATAAAAAAATAAATGTTGGAAAATCTACTTTTATTGACTATCTTATAGTAGAACAAGGTGCAGATGAAGCTGATGATAAAATAGTTGAATTTTTACAAGAAGATGATTTAGTTATTACAGCTGATATTCCACTTGCAAATAGAGTTATAGAAAAAAATGCTCATGCAATTGATCATAGAGGTGAGTTATATACTGAAGATAATATCAAACAGTATTTAGCTATTAGAAATTTGATGCAAGAGTTAAGAGATAGTGGTGAAGTCACAAAAGGACCAGCACCATTTACACAAAAAGATGCACAGAGTTTTGCAAATCAACTTAACATGTTCTTGCAAAAACATAGTACAAAAATATAGAAAAGGCTTTACAATTATACTAAAAACAAAAACACTAAGAGAACAATTTGAAATCTTTTGTAAAACAAACAAACCAAAAGATATGCAAACAGCAGTGAATTACTTTGCAGTATTCGGTGGACTTGATATAAAAGTTGATACATCAAAACCATTAGGAACACTTATAACAAGGCATATTTTAAGTGATTATAGTAAATTACAGAAAAGTATTGAAGAGTTAACAAAAAATGATGGAATTTATCATAAATTATTAACAGGAATTGCTTTAGGTGATGGTAGAGTATCAACTACATTTAAAAGAGCAGATTTAGAATATGATGATGAATATGGTTCTTTGTTAGATTTAGAAGATTTAAAACTAATTAAACTTCAAGAACCAGTTGTAATTTTAGATGAGCAAAGTAATATTGGAAATAAAAATAATAAGTTTATTTTTACAACTGCTTTTTTAAGATTTTGGTTTGCTTTTGTATCACCTTTGTATAAAGGAATATCAAAGAGTAATTTTGATGAGTTTTTTGAAAAATTTAGTAATTATCAAATGCAATTTATGGATTTGATTTTTGAACAACTATGTCAAGAATATATTAAAGATTTTTATAAAGATGAGATAAAAGTCATAGGTAATTTTTGGAATGAAAGTAGTGAAGAAATTCAAATTGTTGCAAAGACAAAAGATAATAGAGTAATAGCTGCATTATGTAAATATAATAACCAAAAAATAAAAACAAAACAACTTAATAGCTTTATTGATACTTGTAAGTCATTAAATATTGAGCCAGATATAGTTGTATTATTTTCTAAAAATGGATATTCAACTGAGTTAAAAGCACAAAAATCAGAGCAATTAAAACTATTTACTGTTAAGAGTTTAAAAGCATTAATTATATAGTTATTTTATGATAGATTTTATTCCTGTAGATTATATAAATAAAAAAGATAAGGAACTTGTAGCAGAGTTTTTTTCATCTTCTACTAAAAAAAAGTTTATTCTTGGAATCAATAAATATACAAAATGTATTCAAAACTTTGTGCAAATAGATGGAATAATTGACGATTTTACAAGAGTTCAAAGTTCAAGAAAAAAATCAATTTATAAAATTGATGAGGTTCCAAAAGATGCATTAATTTTAAGTGTTTCAACTGGTAGTCCTCTTGAAGTAAAAAATACACTTGATAAAAAAGGTTTTAAAAATATAAATTATCTAAGTTTTTATAAATATAGTAAACTTGATAAAAAACTTTTGGCTAAACCACCTTTTATAACTGATTTTGAAGATGATTTTAAAAATAATAAAGCAGAATATGAAAAAGTTTATAATCTACTTTGCGATGAAAAATCAAAAGAAGTTTTTAAAAAAGTAATAAGCTTTAAAATAAGTTTTGATTTTGATTTTATGACAGGCTTTACAAATAACCATAAAGAACAATACTTTGATAAAGAATTAATACCAAATATTAAAGATATAGTTTTTCTTGATGGTGGTTCATATGTAGGTGATACTATTCCTCAAATTATAAGTAATTTTCCTGATTTTAAAAAAATATATTGTATTGAACCAAATAAGTTACATATAAACATAGCAAAAAAGAACTTTTCTAAATATGAAAATATAGAGTTTATAAATTGTGGTTTGGGAAATAAAAAAATAGAAAATATCGTAAATCAAGAACTACAAAATAACTGTGAACATGATTATCAAGCAATAAATATAAATACCATAGATAATTTAATAAATGAAAAAGTTGATTTTATAAAATTAGATATAGAAGGCGCAGAACAAGATGCCTTAATTGGTGTAACAAATACGATAAAAAAATATCAACCAATTCTTGCAATTTGTATCTATCATAAAGCACAAGATTGGTATAAAATACCTAAGATAATACTAGATATTAATCCAAATTATAAAATTTACTTAAGACATTATATGGAAGGTATTTTTGAAACTGTTATGTATTTTATACCAATTAAAAATTAGTATTTACAAAATCTTTCAATTTCACTTGCAAAATAAACAGGACACTCTATCATGGGATAGTGTCCTGCTTCCATGCACTCTATTATCTCAAAATTATTATAATACTTTTCAAACTGTTTTTTAATGATACTTTTATTAAAAGCAGGTAAATCATGATGACCTACCATTATTTTTATTGGTATCTTAATATCTTTTACTTCATCTATAAAATCAGTTGTAAGATACATATTCATATACCCAGTTCTAGCTTCTAAAGTTGAAGAAGTATATCCCATTTTGATTCGGTAATCTTTCCATGCTTGATTATATCTTTTACTTGCACTTTGTACTACTTGTTCAATTAACTCTTTATTCTCTTTCATTTTATTAATTAGGTTTGTTTGTGCTAAAGGTTTCATTTTTATGCCACTTGCTGAAATTGGTGTGATTAAAATCAATTGTTTTATTCTATTATCAATTAAAGCTACTTTTTGAGCTATTAGTGTAGACATTGAGTGAGCTAAAAGATTTACATCTTTTAGCTTAAGATTCTTTATTAAACTAACGATATCATTTGCAGCTTCATCACAAGTGTAATCACCAGTTAATTCTTTTGAAAGTCCATAACCTCTTAAATCAATAAAAAAATATGTAAATTCATCTTTATTTAAATATGGCATACAAGCTTCATAATTTCTACAATCACCCATAAGTTCATGTAAAATAAAAATTATATTATTTCCATTTCCTATTTTTTTATATTTTAGTTGAATGATTTAGCCTTTTTATCATGTTTTTTTAAAAACATTATACATAAAAATACTCCAATTGATGCCATTGCTGCACCTACTAAAGATGGATAGTTATACTCTAAACCATAAAATAAAGGTAATCCTCCAAAGAATGCTCCTAGAGAATTTGCTACATTAAATGCTGCTTGCAAAAATGCTGCACCTAACATTGCAGAGTGTTTTGCATGGTGAATCATTACCATATTAATTGGTGCTCCAATTGACATAGCAAGTGCACCACATATAAACGTAAGAATTACTGTAACAATTTGTGATGAAGAAAAGAAAAATACTAATATTAGTGAAATTACCATACATATTAATAAAAATATACAAACTTTTATAGGATTCATTTTATCTGCAAGTGAGCCACCCATAATATTACCAACGACCATCCCTGCTCCTGCAATTATCATCAAGTAAGGAACATTTCCTTCATCAAAGTTTGCTACATTAATTAAAAGTGGAGCGATATAACTAAACCATGCAAATAATCCTCCAAAACCAATTGCAACTATTGAAAGAATATGCCATGCTTTTATTGTTTTGAAAAAATCTATTTCTTCTTTAAAAGTAACAGTTCTTAAAACTTTTTGTTTTGGTAAGTTTTTATATAAAAAAATAATGGTTAAACAACCAATAATAGATACAATACCAAAAGCATAACGCCAATGAAGATGATGACCAATATAAGTTACTATTGGAACCATTGCTAAATTTGCAATTGTCAAGCCTGTAAACATAGAAGCAATTGCTTGAGCAGATTTACCCTCTTTAGCTAGTTTTGCAGCAACTACAGTGCCTACACCAAAAAAAGCTCCATGGGGTAAACCACTTAAAAATCTTGCCATCATTAATGTATTATAATCAGGTGCAATTGTTGATAAAAAATTAAAAATTGTGAATAAAAGCATAAAGGCCATTAATACATTTTTAGGTGGAAATTTTGCACTTAATGCAACTAATATGGGAGCACCAACTACCACACCAAATGCATATGCTGATATAAGGTGCCCTGCAACTGGAATACTCACACCTATATCATTTGCAACATCAGGTAATAACCCCATTATTACAAATTCTGTTGTACCAATTCCCAACCCACCAAGGGCTAAAGGAAATAATTGTTTTGTCATAAAAAGTATCTTTATTTTGATTTTGGGAATTTTAGTGTTTTATGGCTTAGTTTTTTATCAAAGTTAAAATCTATAAAAAAGTATACTTATTTGGTATACTTACTACATAATATATAAAGGGGTAGGAAATGAATCTTTCTAGTATAAAATAAAAGCTATTGATTAGTTTATTTATAAGTAATTTTTGTACTTTTGGATCATTGGATATAGGGATGCATCAGGTAATTTTGAATCTGAGTGAAAAAGAGGAATTAGCTTTAACTAAACAAACTGCAAAATTTATCAATGAGTATATTAAATCAAAGATAGATATTGTTAAATCTGTTGCAAGTATGATTGATGAAGAGATAGAAATTGTAAAAGAAGTAGTTACTAAAATCAAAAATGGAAATCTAGATGTTAAAGTAGAGAAATGCTTTTCAACAGAACCATTAAATGAGTTAAAAGATATCTTAAAAAGCAAATGCTAAAAATGTAAATAATAATATCAATATTATTTGTACTTAAAAACTACTCAAAACTTGATTTTGAAAAAATATAGATAATGCCTCTGGGGAAGTTGCAAAAGGGCTAAATGGATTATCTGATATTATATGGAATGTTGCAAGAAAACTACCAATTAGGGTTAACTTTAGAAAACAATGCGAAACAGCTTTTAGAAAATGTTGATAAATTAAATAAATCATCAGCGGATACAGCAGCTTCCTTAGAAGAGACTTCTGCTTCAATTGAAGAGATTACTTCAACTATTGTAGAAAATACTCAAAATATTTCACAAATGGCAGTTTATTCAAATAATTTACTTAAATCAATAAGTTTAGGACAAGCTTTAGCAAAACTTACAGTTGAATCAATGAATGAGCTAAATGAACAAACAAGCTTAATTGCAGAAGCAATTACAGTAATTGATCAAATATCTTTCCAAATAAATATTTTATTATTAAAGAAGCAGTAACAGCAGGAGAGGCTGGAAAAGGCTTTGCTGTAGTTGCAGCTGAAGTAAGAAGTCTAGCATCAAGAAGTGCAGAAGCTGCAAAACAGATAAAAAGTTTAGTAGAAAATGCCACAATCAAAGCAAATACTGGTAAGAAAAATGCAGATGAGATGATAAGCGGATATGAAGAATTAACTGATAATATAAATAAAACTACACAACTAATATCTCGTGTTAAAACTGCTTCAACTGAACAAAAACAAGGAATAGAACAAATCAATGATGCAGTTGCAAGTCTTGATTCACGAACTCAAGAAAATGCAAATGTTGCAAATCATGCTCATGAGATTGCTACAAATACTTTTACTATCGCTGAGAATATAATTGCGAATGTAAATAAAAAGAAATTTAGAAAATCTTAAAATAAGGCTAGTTTTTGGCCTTGTTTTTAATGCAAAAATCTCAAAATAAATATAATAGATAATTATATACACTTACTAAGCCTAAGTTAATTTTAATTTAAGTATAATCACGAACTTTTTTAGAAAACTTACATGTTTCCTAGAATGGTAGTATCGTTTCAACTTATTGTTGAAGACAAGCGAGAAGCATGAGCATTGCTTTAATTGCTCAAACCAATAAAAATAAAGGGAAAGAATGCCTACTATTAATCAGCTTATTAGAAAAGAGCGAAAAAAGGTGATAAAAAAGTCTAAATCACCAGCATTAGACAAATGTCCACAAAGAAGAGGAGTATGTACAAGAGTATATACAACAACTCCAAAAAAACCTAACTCGGCTTTAAGAAAAGTTGCAAAAGTTAGATTAACAACTGGATTTGAAGTAATTTCATATATCGGTGGTGAGGGTCACAACTTACAAGAACACTCTATCGTATTAGTTAGAGGGGGAAGAGTTAAGGATTTACCTGGTGTTAAGTATCACATCGTAAGAGGTGCTTTAGATACAGCTGGTGTTGCAAACAGAACTGTTGCAAGATCTAAATATGGTACTAAAAGACCTAAGAAATAAGTAGAAGGATAAGATTATGAGAAGAAGAAAAGCTCCAGTTAGAGAAATAATGGCTGATCCTATCTACAATAGTAAAGTGATCACAAAATTTATTAATACAATTATGTTAGATGGTAAAAAATCAGTAGCAGAAAAAATCATGTATGGTGCAATTGCAAACTTAGATGCTAGAGGTGAAGAATCTGGTATTGAATTATTTGAAAAAGCAATTGAAAATATTAAACCACTTTTAGAAGTTAAATCTAGAAGAGTTGGTGGAGCTACTTACCAAGTTCCAGTAGAAGTTAGAGCAGTTAGAAGACAAACTTTAGCTTTAAGATGGCTTGTAGACGCAGCTAGAAAAAGAAATGAAAGAACAATGGTAGAAAGATTAGCTAACGAATTATTCGAAGCAGCTAATGAAAGAGGCGCTTCTTTCAAGAAGAAAGAAGATATGCATAGAATGGCAGAAGCTAATAAAGCATTTGCTCATTATAGATGGTAGGAATTATTTATGGCTAGAAAAACACCACTTAATAAAGTTAGAAATATTGGTATTGCAGCGCATATTGACGCAGGTAAAACAACTACTACAGAAAGAATTTTATTCTATACTGGTGTATCTCATAAAATTGGTGAGGTACATGATGGTGCTGCAACTATGGACTGGATGGAACAAGAGCAAGAAAGAGGTATTACAATTACTTCTGCTGCTACAACTTGTTTCTGGCCACATCCAAAAACAAATGACAAATTACAAATAAATATTATTGACACTCCAGGTCACGTTGACTTTACAATTGAAGTTGAAAGATCTATGAGAGTTCTTGATGGTGCTGTAGCTGTATTTTGTTCAGTAGGTGGAGTTCAACCACAATCTGAAACTGTTTGGAGACAAGCAAATAAATATAAAGTACCAAGAATGATATTCGTTAATAAAATGGATAGAACTGGTGCAGATTTTTATAATGTTGAAAACCAAGTTAAAGAAAGATTAAAAGCTAATCCTGTTCCAATTCAATTACCAATTGGTGCAGAAGAAGATTTTAAAGGTGTTGTTGACTTAGTTACAATGAAAGCTATTGTATGGGATGATGATGCTGCAATGGGTTCTCATTATCATGTAGAAGAAATTCCAGCAGATATGATGGATAAAGCAGAAGAGTATAGAGAAAGAATGATCGAAGCTGCTGCTGAGTCTTCAGAAGAGTTAATGGAAAAATACTTTGAAGAAGGTGAATTATCAGAAGAAGAAATCGTTGCTGGATTAAAAGCTGGTTGTTTAGCTATGAATATAACTCCAATGACTTGTGGTACTGCATTTAAAAACAAAGGTGTTCAAACTTTACTTGACGCTGTTGCAATGTATTTACCAGCTCCAACAGAAGTTGCAGATATTAGAGGTGAAACTCAAGATGGTGAATCTGTTATCGTTCCTTCAACTGATGAAGGTGAAGTAGCAGCATTAGCATTTAAAATTATGACTGACCCATTTGTTGGACAATTAACATTTGCTAGAGTTTATAGAGGACAATTAGAGTCTGGTACATATGTAATGAACTCTACTAAAATGAAAAAAGAAAGAGTAGGTAGACTACTTAAAATGCACTCTAACAATAGAGAAGAAGTATCTGAATTATATGCTGGTGAAATCGGTGCAGTTGTTGGTCTTAAATCAACAGTTACAGGTGATACATTAGCTTCTGAAAAAGATCCAGTTATCTTAGAAAGAATGGAATTCCCAGATCCAGTTATCTCTGTTGCAGTTGAGCCAAAAACAAAAGCTGACCAAGAAAAAATGGGTATTGCATTAGGTAAACTTGCTGAAGAAGATCCATCGTTTAGAGTTGCAACTGATGAAGAATCTGGACAAACTATTATTTCAGGAATGGGTGAATTACACCTTGAAATTCTTGTAGATAGAATGAAAAGAGAATTTAAAGTTGAAGCTGAAGTTGGTGCTCCACAAGTTGCTTATAGAGAAACTATTAAAAATGGAATCAAAAATGAGTATAAATATGCTAAACAATCTGGTGGTAAAGGTCAATACGGTCACGTATATTTAGATATTAAACCATTACCAGCTGATAGCGAAGATAACTTTGTATTCAAAAATGATATTAAAGGTGGGGTTGTACCAAAAGAGTATATTCCAGCAGTTCAAAAAGGTTGTGAAGAAGCAATGGCTGGTGGTATTCTTGCTGGTTACCCAATGGTTGATATTGAAGTTACATTATATGATGGTTCTTACCATGACGTTGATTCATCTGAAATGGCGTTTAAATTAGCTGCATCAATGGGATTTAAAGAAGCTTGTAGAAAGGCAGAAGCTCAAGCTGTTATTTTAGAACCAATGATGAAAGTTGAAATCGAAACTCCTGAAGAGTATATGGGAGATGTAATCGGTGATTGTAACAAAAGAAGAGGACAAGTTCAATCTATGGATGATAGAGCTGGTGTTAAACTAGTTACTGCAATGATTCCATTATCTGAAATGTTTGGTTATTCAACTGACTTAAGATCTATGTCTCAAGGTAGAGCAACATACTCTATGCTTTTTGATTCATATGCTGAAGTACCAAAAAATGTTTCTGATGAAATCATCAAAAAAAGAAACGGATAATTAAATAGTTTAATTTAAATTAATTATTTTAATTATTTAAAGGCTCAGTCTTAAAGATTGGGCCTTTTTTTTTGTAAAAATATTACAATTTGTTAATTTAAAGCATTTTTATTATCAAATTGGATAAAATAGTGTAAATTTTAATTACTAAGGTTAAACTTTGCACAAGCCATCTAAAGAAAAAATAGAATCTATATCTAAAGTTGGGATTATACTACGACCATCAACACCAGAAATTAAAGATAAATATTTAAATATTAAAAAGTGTTTTGAAAAACATAATATAGAAGTCTTTATAGAAAAAAGTAGTGCTTCTATGATTGGAGAAAATGGTACTGATTTAGATATTCTTTGTGATAGTGTTGATTTCTTCGCATCATTAGGGGGAGATGGTACTTTAATCTCTGTTGTTAGAAGAACATTTAAATCAAATAAACCTGTACTTGGAATAAACCTAGGTAATTTAGGATTTTTAACTGATATAAAAGTTAGTGATTTAGATGGAGTTTTAACTAATATAGAAAACAATAATTATAGAATTGATAGTAGAATGATTATTAAAGCAAGTACAAACTTAAGAACTTTTTTTGCTTTTAATGATATCGTTATCTCAAGAAAATCACTATCTTCAATGATAAAAATTGATGCAAAAATTGATGGTAAACCATTTAATTCATATTTTGGTGATGGTGTAATTATTTCAACACCAAATGGCTCTACTGCATATAATTTATCTGTTGGAGGTCCATTAGTATATCCTTTGACAGATGTATTTATAGTAACACCAGTAGCTCCTCATAGCCTTACACAAAGACCTTTAGTTTTACCTGCAGATTTTGAAATAGAGTTCACTGTAAGTGATAATCAAGGTGCAGTTGTAATTGTTGATGGGCAAGATATATATGAAGTAGAACATAATCAATCAGTAAAAATTCAAATTGCCTCTAAAAAAGGTAAATTGATACATAGAAAAGAAAGAAATTATTTTGAAGTTTTAAATGAAAAATTACGATGGGGAAATTAATTTACTATGATAAATAGAATTTATATAAAAGATTTTTTATCTTTTGATGAAGTTGATTTAGAGTTTGATAAGGGATTAGTTGTTTTTACTGGGCCTAGTGGTGCAGGTAAATCAATCTTAATGGAGTCTATATTATCTTTATTTGCTATTAAAGAAGCAAAAGCAAAACTTGCAGAAGTTGTACTTAATAGTTCAATTGAAGATGAAGACTTTGATATAAAAAAAGATGATGAAATAGTAATAAAAGAGATAAAAAAAGATAAAACAAGATATCTTTTAAATAATCAAACAATTTCAAAAAAAAGGCTATTAAACTTTTCATCTTTAGTAATTAAACATTTAAGTTTGAAAGATAAAAGTGATTTTGAAAGTGAAAAACTTATTGATTCACTTGATTTATTATGTTCAAAAAATAATAAGTCATTTAATTCATTAAAAGAAAGTTTTGAAAAAGAATTCAAAAATTTATCTTTACTTAAAAAAGAACTAAAAAAATTAAATGATGATGAACAAAAAGTTGAAGAATTAAAAGAATTCGCAAAATTTGAAATAGATAAAATTGAGTCTATTGATCCCAAACTTGAAGAGTATGATGAATTAATAGAAATTAAAAGAAAACTATCAAAAAAAGATAAGATAGAAGATGCTCTTAAAAGTTTAGAGCCAATTTTTGACAATTCACATTTAGTATCTAATGCCTTAGAATTATTAGAAGTAGATAGTTCTTTTTTTGATGATGCAATAAATGAATTAAATAATCATTTTGAAAAGTTCAATGACTCTTTATATGAACTTGAAGAGTTAGATATAGAAAATGTATTAAATAGAATAGAAAAATTATCTTCACTACAAAAAAGATTTGGTTCAATTAAACAAGCATTAGAATATAAAGAAGATAAAAAAAATGAGCTAGAAAAATATGAAAATATCAGTTTTGAAAAAAGTAAATTAGAAAATGATATTAAAACTATGGAAAATATAGTAAATGAATTAGCTCAAAAAATTAGTGATAATAGAAAAAAATCAATAATAACTTTAGAAAAGAGAATAAATCATTATTTAAAATTTCTTTATTTATCAAATGCAAAGATTTTAATACAGAAAAAAGCTTTGGACTTTGCAGGTTTTGATGAAGTAACTTTTGAATTAAATGGAGTTGATTTAGACACTATTAGTAGTGGTGAATTTAATAGATTAAGACTTGCTTTACTTACTTCAATAAGTGAATTTCAAATTGTTGAAAATGGAGTACTATTTTTAGATGAAATTGATGCAAATTTAAGTGGTAAAGAGAGTTCTGCTATTGCAACTGTATTGACTGAATTATCAAAATCATATCAAATTTTTGCAATATCACATCAACCGCAACTTACTTCTACTGCAAATCAACACTTTTTAGTTGATAAAAAAGCTGGAAAGTCTACAGTTAGACTTTTAAATAAAGAACAAAGAGTAAATGAAATATCAAGAATGATAAGTGGTGAGAATATTACAAATGAAGCTTTAGAATTTGCTAAAAATCTTTTAAAATAATTAAATTATGTAAAGCTATTTTATAGCTTTACACTAAACTCTTTTACCATGTTTTCAACTAAAGTTTTCATTTTTAAGTGATCTGCAGGATTTCTTGTATTTTCAAGAAGTGGTCTTAGATTTTTATGGAATTTTTTCAAAAAGTTAAAAATATAATGTGTTTTTCTATATGGGTTATTTACATAAGAACCAGAATCAATTAATTCAACTACAAGTTCATTGTATCCCAAAAATGCTGCATAATTAATTGGTAGTACACCAAATTTATCTGGCTTATTTATTAATTTTTTGTTATATGAATATAAAAGTCTAAATACTTTCACTTTATTTTGCCACATAGCATTATGAACCATATTTCTACCTTTATTATCAACTGCATTTATATCTGCACCTGCATTAATAAGAACTTTTATTGTTTGAATATCATTATCTAAAATTGCTTTATGAAGGGTAATTCCTCCAAAGTCATCTCTAGAGTTTACATCTGCACCTAGACTAATTATATTTCTTAGCATAAGTAAGTAATGTTGTTGGTCAGCTACTCTTCTAAAAGATATATTTTTTGACATATAGTGATAAATAATATTATAGCCGTCTTTATTTTTTTGATTTATATCTGCGCCATATTTAACAAGCATTTTTACTAAGTCAATATTTCCATGCTCAACTGCATCAAAGAAATATGGATTTCCTTCTGAATTTAGCATAGTAAGATTTACTTCACCATTTAATAAAATTTCTTCAAGTACAGATTTATAATTTTCATTTTCATTTATAAACTGTCTTGCTTTCATTTTTAGTTTTTTCTTGTTTCTTAAATGAAGTTCTATTTCGATTAATTTCTCAATTATTGTTTTACCATTTTCATCACTTATATTTGGTCTTGCTCCATAATCAAGTAATAAAGATACTAAATCAATATTTGATTTACCTTTTATTGCAGCAAAAGCTAAAGCAGTCTCATTTTTATCATTTATATAATTGGGATCAACATCATAATCTAATAGTGTTTCAACTACTTTTATATGATTATTTTTTGTTGCTAGCATTAAAGCATTATCACCATTTTTATTACATAAATTATAATCTACATTTTCATCTATAAGCCAAGGTATCATACCTATTAAGTTTTTTACTTTTTCTTTTTCTGTTGGAGGTGTAGAAATGATTTCTTGGATTAATTCCATTAAAACAGTATTACCTTCATAATCTATGTGATTGATATCTGCGCCTTTTTCCAAAGCATATGTAAAAGAATCAATATTTGAAGCACCATTTTTTACTAAATAAAATAGTGGAGTTTTACCTTTATTATCTTCTGTATTTAGATCAATTGATTCTGCTAAAAATTTTATAATATCTGTATTAAGGTATGTATTTGGATAAAAAAGAATCTTTTTATTTAAATCATTCCCTTGAAGTTTAATTACATCTTTTACTAAATCGATATTTTGACTATCAATAGCATCAAAAATAATTGTATGACCATTATCATCAATGTTATCAAGATTTTTAGTAGTAGATTTTAAAAGAACATAAGAATCTTTTTTGTTGTTCTTTAATGCTTCTTGAATAGCTGTTCTACCTTGTGCGTTTACAATATTTGGGTCTGCTTTTAATTGAAGTAAAGTTCTAACTGATTGTGTACAGCCAAGTTTTGCTGCATAAATTAATGGTGTATTTTTATCACTATCTAATGCATTAATATCAACTTTTTTAGATATTAACCATTTAATAGATTCAATCAAATTTGCTTCTGCAACTATATGCAAATAAGATCTATTTTTTTCATCTTTATAATTTATATCAACATCTTTTAGCATAGCATCAGCTTTAGTGTCATTAAATGTTGAACTTTTTAATGCTTCAAGTAAGTCTTCTCTAGTATATTTTTTGAAAAGTCTATTTAACATATATCGTACCTAATTATTAATTGTTTTATAATAGCATATTTATAATTTTCATTGAATTAAAATAAAAAAATAATTTTTGTAAGCATTATAATTTTATTCAATATATTAAAAAATAAATTAATTTTAAATGAAACAAAAATAAACAAAATAAACTTTTTAAAAGAAATGACACTCATAAAGTTGACTTTTTACTATTCTTAAAGATAGAATAATCAATTATATAAAGGAGAATAGGTATGTTGGCTAGATTATCTATAAAAGTTAAACTTTTAATTTTATCATTTTTTACTATTTTTATTATTGCAGTGGTTGTTTCAACTGAATCAATTGTTTCAATAAATAAATTCTCTAATAAGAGTGTAGAAAATTATAAAAATGAAGCATATTCAAAAAAAGAAGCTGAACTAAAAAACTATGTTTCTTTAGCGATTAAAACAGTGAAATCTTATCATGAGAGAACATCAAAAGATAAGATTAAAGATGAAGTGCAAGATTATTTATTAGAACAATCAAATTTTATTTTTTCAATTATTAATGGAGAGTATAATAGATTAAAAAATAAAATGTCAAAAAGTGAGCTAAAAGCACACATAAAAAATCTAGTAAAAGATACAAGATATGGTAAAAATGGTTATTTTTGGATTAATGATACAAATGCAGTTATTGTTATGCATCCTTTAAAACCACAAATAGATGGGAAAGATTTATCTAATTTTCAAGATAAAAATGGAAAAAAGATATTTTCTGTTTTTGCTAAAATTGCAAAACAAAAAGGTGCTGGATATGTAGATTATGTTTGGCCAAAACCTGGCTTTAATAAACCACAAGATAAAGTCTCTTATATTAAGTTATTTAAGCCTTTTAATTGGGTTATTGGTACAGGTGCTTATGTTTCAGATGTAACTGAAAAAATACAAAAAGAAGCACTTACTGCTATTTCAAAAATGAGATATGGTAAAAATGGCTATTTTTTTATTAATGATTCTCATCCAAAGATGATAATGCATCCTTTTAAACCACAGTTAAATGGTAAAGATTTATCAAATATAAAAGATAAAAATAATATGTATTTGTTTAAAGAAATATCAAAAGTTGCAAATAAGAATAGTGAAGGTGGATTAGTTAAGTATTTATGGCCAAAACCTGGAGTTGATAAGCCACAAGAGAAATTTTCATATGTTCAAAAATTTGGTCCATGGGATTGGATTATTGGAACAGGTGCATATGTAAATGATATACAAAATGAAATTATTACTATGCAAAATCATACAGAACAAGAGATAAAGGAGATTATTAGAAATATCTTAATTTATTCATTGATTTCAATAGTGTTAATTTATATACTATATTCTTTTTTGATAAAAAGAACAATAATAAAACCACTTGATAATTTAGATAATGCAATAAATGAATTATCTTCTGATTCAACTAGTAAAACTATTAAAAAAGATTCTGATGATGAAATTGGAAAAGTAGTTGATAGTTTTAATGGGTATATTAATAAATTAAATGAAGATGCAAAACAAGATGAAAAAGTTATTGAAGAGGTTGAAGATGTAATTCAAAAAGTTAATAATGGATTTTATGTTTATAAAGTTCATAGTCAATCATCTAATTCATCAATTTCAAAACTTAGAGAGTCTATCAATTCAATGATTGATAAAACAAATGAGAAGCTAGAAGAGATAAATAATATTCTTGTGGAGTATGGTAATTCCAATTTTGATTATAAATTGGATAACAATAAAAAACATAATGCAAATGGTATTGTGGGATCAATTTCAACAAGTACTGCATTTATAGGAAATACTGTTTCAGAGTTTTTAGCAATGATTACTACTAGTGGAAGAAAGTTAAATTCTGATACTAAGATTTTATCAACAGAAGTTGAGAAATTGGCTAAATCAGCAAATGAGCAAGCTGCTAGCTTAGAAGAAACAGCTGCTGCAGTTGAACAAATTACTTCAATTATAAAATCTAGTACATCAAAAGTAAATGAGATGTCAGTTTTAGCAAATGATTTAAATATATCATCAACAACTGGTAAAAACTTAGCTTCACAAACTACACAAGCAATGGACGATATTGATGCTAAAGTATCTGCTATTAATGAAGCAATAACAGTAATTGATCAAATAGCATTCCAAACAAATATTTTATCTTTAAATGCAGCAGTTGAAGCTGCAACTGCAGGTGAAGCTGGCAAAGGATTTGCTGTAGTTGCGCAAGAAGTAAGAAATCTAGCAAGTAGAAGTGCCCAAGCTGCAAAAGAGATTAAGCAATTAGTTGAAACAGCAGCTTCAAAAGCAAATGAAGGAAAAGTTATATCAAATAATATGATTAGTGGATATACAGAATTAAATGAAAAAATTGATCAAACAATTAAACTTATTGATGATGTCACAACAGGAAGTAAAGAACAAGAAGATGGAATTATTCAAATTAATGATACTATAAATACATTAGATAGAGCTACACAAGTTAATGCAAATTCTGCAAGTCAAATTAGTAATTTATCAAGTGGAGTAACAAAACTTTCAGAAGATTTAAATGCAATTGCACAAAGAGCAAATTTTAATAAAGAAAAAGAAAAACAAATTTGTGATATAGATTTGGTATTTAAAATATCAAAAATAAAAAATGATCATATATCTTTTAAAGATATGAATTTTGCAAAAGTAGGGCAAAAAGATGTTAAATCTTGGAGTGTTACAAAATGTACTGAGTGTGATTTTGGTAAATGGATTGTAAGTGAAGAGTCAAAAGGTAGTATTTTTACAAAAACTGCTAATTGGACTAAAATAAAAGAGTATCACTCTTTAGTTCACAAAAAAGTACAAGAATATATTGATGAAAATGCACAAAAAGCTGAAAATAAACTACTTGCTGCTATTTCAAAAGAAGTTGATGATTGTACAACAAAACTTTTTGAGTGTTTAGACATTGTTAAATTTGAATATTGTACATCAAGTGAAAATTTAAAAAAAGATGATATTTCTAAAGAAAAAACAAAAAATTTAGAAGCTTCTAATAAGAAAATAAATTCTGATACAACTAATATGCAAAAAACAAAGTCTGAAGATAAAACAACTTTTGTTTCAAATTCAAATAATGATGATGAGTGGGAAAGCTTTTAATAGCTTTCTTACTTTTGATAACTTTCTTTTTATTTATATAAAACTTTTAACTTTTTACTAAAATCTTTTTTATAAAAACTTTTGATATAATTGCGAAAAATATATGTGCTAGGTGCACAAGGGATTAATATGATTAAAAAAGATATAGAGTTACTATCACCAGCAGGAAATTTGGAAAAACTTAAAATTGCAATTGCATATGGTGCTGATGCAGTTTATGCTGGAGTTAGTCATTTTAGCTTAAGAATTAGAGCTGGAAAAGAATTCACTTTTGAAACCTTTAAAGAAGGAATTGATTATGCTCATGCAAGAGGTAAAAAAGTATATGCAACTATAAACGGCTTCCCTTTTAATTCTCAAATTGAATTATTAAAAAAACATATTATAAAAATGGCAGAATTAAAACCAGATGCTTTAATAGTTGCTGCTCCTGGTGTTGTAAGACTATGTAGAGAATTAGCTCCGCAAATACCAATTCATTTATCTACTCAAGCTAATGTATTAAATTATCTAGATGCACAAGTTTTTTGGGACATGGGTGTAAAAAGAATTATAGCAGCGCGTGAGATATCTTTAAAAGATGTAAAAGAGATTAAAAAACATCTTCCTGATATGGAAATTGAAATTTTTGTACATGGGTCAATGTGTTTTGCTTATAGTGGAAGATGTTTAGTAAGTGCTGTTCAAATGGGAAGAGTTCCAAATAGAGGAAGTTGTGCAAATGATTGTAGATTTGATTATACACTTTATGCAGCAAATGAAGATCATAGCACATTATTTAGACTAGAAGAAGAGCCAGGTGTTGGTACTTATATTTTTAATTCTAAAGATATGAATTTAGCTTCTCATATGCAAGAAATTCTTGAATCAGGTGCAGTAGATTCAGTAAAAATTGAAGGAAGAACAAAGTCTCCTTATTATGCAGCAGTTACAACTTATGCTTATAGAGAAGCTATTAATGATTATTATGATAATAAATTTGATGCAGATAAATACCAAAAAGAACTTCATACTACAAAAAATAGAGGTTTCACTGATGCTTATTTAGTGCATAAACCATTTGACAAAAATGATACACAAAATCATAAATATGCATTAAGTAAAGGTAGTTATGAAGTAAGTGGACTTGTAACAGAAGATGAAGATCATTTTTATTGTAAATATAAAACATATCCAGGTGATGAAATAGAAATATTTACTCCAATTGGTGTACAAATTCAAGAATGTGATAATGAAATAGGTAAAATTTATAAAAAAGATGATGGTAAATATTATGTTCAGTTTAAAAAGATTTTAACAGATACAAACAAAGAGTTAGAATCAGTTCATAGTGGAAATACAAATAAGATTCAATTGCCATCAAAATTACCTTATTTAACTATGCTACGTGTTAAAAATGAAGAGGAAAGTATAAGTAACTAAAATGGTAATATTTAGAGTTACTGAAAATATAAATATTAAAACTACAGA
Organism: Arcobacter sp. CECT 8985; assembly: GCF_004116495.1. GTDB lineage: Bacteria > Campylobacterota > Campylobacteria > Campylobacterales > Arcobacteraceae > Malaciobacter. The sequence goes on from NZ_PDKC01000002.1 coordinate 99,232, forward strand.
TGGTACTTTGGTTTCTTATGTGAAACTAAAGAATCCATCAAATTTGTTAAATGATACTCTTTATTTAACTACTTATGAAGACTTTAATGACTTAAAATCTGTATTTTCTCAAATTTCAGAAAAGTATCAAGCAAAAGTTATTGTTGAAAAAAGAGTAAGAGAATTAGAGTATTTTCCAAAAGAATTAGGAATTTCAAATGAAAATGAATTTTCAAATATCTCAAATATCAAAAAAAGATTAAAAACAAAAAATAAAGATTATAGTAAAAATTTAGATTATGTATCTTTGCTTTTAAAAAATAAGAATAATTTTGTTGAAGATGAAATAAAAGCTACTTTAAAACAAGATATAAAAATTGCTATACTTGGAAACTTAGGTTTTGATATAGGAGAGATGATTGCTTCATGTACTGCACTTAGAATTTTATATGAAGAGCTTAAAAAGAAGTTTAAGACTGTTAAAATAGAACTTTTTTTAAACTCTTCAGAAAATAAACAATTTTCAAGAGATAAACAAATTTTCTCAAATCAGTATTTTATATCAAATGTTGCAGCTTTATCAATTAGTGTAAAAAAATTATTTAATTATGATTATTTTATAGATACAAGCTTAGTGACAAAACAACCTTACTACAATCAATTAAATTATGTTGATGCGTGGCTTTATAAATTTGGAATAGATTTTAGAAAAATAGCAAAAGAAAGAAAATATAATACATTAGATTTAAGTAAATATAAACCTTCTAAATCAGTTGTTGAAAAATTTGAAGAGTTAAGATTGAAAGGGAAAATCCTTTTATTTCATCCATATTCTGCACATGAAAAAAGGTCTATTCCAAAAGATGTAGCACGAAAAATGCTAAAAGAGTTGTTATTTAAGTTAAAAGATTATGTTATTGTTAGTGCTTTAAGTATAGATGGCGTAGATGATGATGCCTTTGTTGATCTGTCTAGGTTTTCTAAAAATTTCTTAGATTTTGCATATATAATTTCAAACGTAGATAATATTATTACAGTTGATACTTCAACTTATCATATTAGTGATATATTTTTTATTCCAACTATTGTGTTATTTACAACGGAAAATCCTTTAAAAAGAGTATCAAATTATAACTATGTAAAAACAGTTATAATTGATGATAAATCAAAAAATTTATCACTTTTTAAATTTGATGATAATTCCCTTGTTCTCAATAGGTTTGAGAGTTGGCAAAAGTTAAAAATAGGAAAGATTATTAAACTATTAGATTAAATTAGATAAAATAATATACCAAAAAAATTATAAGGAAAATTATGAGCTTTGTTTCTATAATAATGGGAAGTAAGTCAGATTATGAAGTTATGAAAAACTGTGCAGATACATTTGAAAAATTTGATGTAAAATATGAAATGATTGTTTCATCAGCTCACAGAAGTCCAGAAAGAACAAAAAATTATGTTAAGAATGCAGAAGAAAAAGGTGCTGTAGCGTTTATTGCTGCTGCAGGGATGGCTGCTCATTTAGCTGGTGCTTTAGCTGCAACTACAACAAAACCTATTATTGGTGTTCCTATGAAAGGTGGTGCAATGGATGGAATGGATGCTATGCTTTCAACTGTTCAAATGCCATCAGGAATGCCTGTAGCAACAGTTGCATTGGGAAAAGCTGGTGCAGTTAATGCAGCATACTTAGCAATGCAAATTCTTGCAATTTCTGATAAAGAGTTAGCAATTAAATTAAAAGAAGATAGAATCGTTAAGGCTAAAAAAGTTGAAACTGATTCTAATGAAATAGAAGTTATTTTATAATAATATGAAACCTGTCGCATTATTTACAGTACCTAAGTGTAAATGGTGCGATAAGGCTAAAGCTTACTTTAAATCTAAAAATATAAGATATAATCAAATTGACGTATCAAGAAACAAACAAGCATTAAAAGATTGTCAAAAGCATGGATGTAATGGTGCTCCTGTTGTATTAATAGGAAATAGTTGGATCTGTGGTTTTGATAAAGAAAAAATAAATAAAGAATTAGGGATTAAATAGATGATTACATTTTCAAATATGTTATTAAAACTTCAACAATTCTGGGCAGAACAAGGTTGTAATATTGTTCAGCCTTATGATATTCCAGCAGGTGCTGGTACTTTTCACCCAGCCACAATATTAAGAAGTTTAGATTCAACTCCTTGGAGTACAGCATATGTTGCACCGAGCAGAAGACCAACAGATGGTAGATATGGAGAAAATCCAAATAGACTGGGTGCATATTATCAATTTCAAGCATTAATAAAGCCAAGTCCAGAAAATATTCAAGATTTATATTTACAATCTTTGGAGTATTTAGGCTTAGATATATCAAAACATGATATAAGATTTGTAGAAGACAACTGGGAATCTCCAACATTAGGTGCATGGGGTCTTGGTTGGGAAGTATGGTTGGATGGTATGGAAGTTACACAATTTACATATTTTCAACAAGTAGGTGGTCTTGCTTGTGATCCTGTTGCAGTTGAAATTACATATGGAACTGAAAGACTTGCTATGTATTTACAAGGTGTTGATTCTGTATTTGATATTGTATGGAATGAAAATGAACATGGTAAAACAACATATGCGGATGTACATAAAGAAAGTGAATATGAGTTCTCAACTTATAACTTTGAAGTAGCAAATACACAGATGTTATTTAGACATTTTGATGATGCATTTAATGAGTGTAAATCTTGTTTAGATGCGGGGCTTCCTTTACCTGCTTATGATCAATGTATGCTTGCTTCTCATGCATTTAATACACTTGATGCAAGAAAAGCAATTTCTGTAACTGAAAGACAAAATTACATTTTAAAAGTAAGAGAATTAGCACAAGGTTGTGCTGTTTTATATAAACAGCAAGAACAAGATAGATTAAAAAGAGTTGGAAGATAAATTGAAAATAATAGATATTTATAATATTTTAGATGAAATTTCTCCTTTTTATTTACAAGAAAAATGGGATAATAGTGGACTATTAGTTGGAAATAAAAATGATGAGATAGAAAAAATATATGTAAGTATTGATTTGGATGAGGAGTTTTTACATGTAGTGGATGAAAATTCACTGATTATCACTCATCATCCTTTAATCTTTTCACCTCTTAAAAAAGTTAATTTTGATAATTATTGTACAAAGTTATTAAAAATTTTAATTCAGAAAAATATTGCATTGATATCAATGCATACGAATATTGATAAAACGCACTTAAATATGTATGTTGCAAAAGAGATATTAAATCTAGATGTAATTGAAAAAAATGATGTAAATGAGTTCATTATATATGCTAATGTAAATAAGAATTTTGATGAGTTTTTGAAAGATATTACATCTAAATTAGATATTAAATCAACAAATGTTGTAAAATGTAATCAAGAAGTAAAAAAAGTAGGAATAGTAACTGGTGCTGGCATGTCTTTATTAGATGAAGTTCAAGCAGATTGTTATTTGACAGGAGATATCAAATATCATGAAGCAATGGATGCAAAATCTAGAGGAATATCATTAATTGATATAAGACATTATGAAAGTGAAAAGTATTTTAATGCCCTTTTAGTAGGGTTATTAGAAAAAAATTTGAAAAAAAATAAATTAAAAGCTATAATATCAGCTTCGAAAAATCCATTTAAGTTTTGTATACAAGGAGAAACAGTTGAATAAATATTTAGAGGAACTAGTTAAATTATCTAAATTTGATACTAAGATTAGTATGTTTGAACCTCAAATTGAGAACGAAAAAGCAAAATTAGCTACATTTGTAGAGACAGCAGAAGCAATTAAAACATCAATTAATGATATATATGTACAAATTGATGATGTTAAATCTAAAAGAACTAAAAATAATATCCATTTAGCAGAATTAAAAACTAAATTAGATGATATTTCAAAAAAACATAATGAAGTTCAAAATGAGAAAGAGTTAAAAGCTTTACAATTAGAAGAAGAGATTACTAAAGAGCAAATTTCATTTGCAAATGAAGAGATTATTAGACTTGATGAAATAACAGAAGAAAAAGAGTCTCAATTAAAAGAAGCAAAAGAGAAATTAACAGAAGAAGAGGAATCTATTAAAGAGATTCAAACTGCTGTTGATGAAAAAATAGAGCAGATAAATCAAGAAAGAAATTCTGTTTATCAAGAAAGAAGTGAATTATTAGAAAAATTTGATAATAAAATCTTAACTTTCTATGAAAAAATTAAAAGATGGGCGAAAGATACAGCTGTTGTTCCAGTAAAAAAACAAGCTTGTTATGGATGTTTTATGAAAATAAATGACAAAACTTATGCGGAAGTGATTAAATCAGAAGAGATTGTAAACTGTCCACATTGTGGAAGAATCCTTTATAAAGAAGATGAAACTGAAGAGGCTTAATTTGCGCCTCTTTTCATTTTTTTATTATATATTAGCAATTATTGTTTATATAATTGCAATGCCTCTACTTTTAATAAAATTAAAAAATAAAAAATACCAAGTAGCAATTCCTTCAAAATTTTTTTTAAAAAATAATCCAAAGTTTGATAATGAAGATAAAATATGGTTTCATAGTTGTTCAATGGGTGAGACTATTGCAATTAAGCCTTTAATAAAAGAGTTTAGCGATTGTAATATTTCAGTAATAACAAATACTGGGTATGAAGAGGCATGTAAACATAGTAAAAATGTAAGGTATTTACCTTATGAGTTATTTTTACCTTTTTGGATAAATAAACAAAAAGCATTGGTTGTAATGGAAGCAGAACTTTGGTTTATGCTTTTTTATATTGTAAAAAGAAAAGGTGGAAAAACCTTTTTAATTAATGCAAGAATATCTGATAAATCATATAACTCATATAGAAAAATGAGATGGTTTTATAAATATATATTTAAAAATATAGATAAGGTATTTGCTCAAAGTGAAACAGATAAGCAAAGACTTGAATATTTAGGTGCAAAAAATATTGATGTTATTGGAAATATTAAACTTGCACAACTTCCAAAAATAACAAAAAAGTTTGAAAAAACTAAACAGACTTTAATTACAGCTGGAAGTACCCATGAAAAAGAAGAAGAGTTGATTTTAAACTCATATGATAGAAAATTTGGAAAATTAGTAATAGTTCCAAGGCATCCTGAACGATTTGAAAAAGTAAATAACTTGATTAAAAATTATTGTAAAGAAAAAAATTTAAAATATCATAGATTTTCACAAAATGAGAGTTTTGATTCTGATATAATATTAGTTGATAAAATGGGTGAATTAAATAATATATATGCAATATCAGATGTTGTTATTTTAGGAGGTGGTTTTGAAAAAATTGGTGGACATAATCCAGTTGAACCAGCATTCTTTGGATGTAAAATTATAAGTGGTAAAGAGATATTTAATCAAAAATCACTTTTTGAATGTATTGATAACTATTATTTAGTACAAAATGATGAGTTGAGAAACTATTTAGAAAAAATAGATGAGTTAAAAATACCAAAATTAGCAAAAGCAGGCTCAGTTGAGCCAATAATAAAGGAATTAAAAAATGTATGATAAAGCGTACAAACTTTTGGCAAAACAAGAAAATATATCTAATTCAAAAGCAAAAGAGCTTATTGATAGAGGTTTAGTAAGAGCAGGCGGGAAAAAAATTGTAATCGCAAGAGGTGAAATAAAAGAAAATACAAAATTCACTGTGAAAAAACTTGCAAAAATAAATACAATATTTGAAGATGATGATATTTTAGCAATAGACAAACCAGCATATATGACTACAGATGAAATTCAAGATAAGTATAGTGACTTCTTTTTATTAAACAGACTTGATAAAGAAACAAGTGGAGTTATGCTTTTTGCAAAAAACGAAGAGTTTCAAAAAAAAGCAATTAAAGAATTTAAAGAAAATAGAGTTTATAAAGAGTATGTAGCTATAGTTGAAGGTAAAGTTATTGATGAAATTGTTATTGATAAACCAATATTAACAATTAAAAATAAAGGTGTAGCAAAATCAAAAATTGATGTTAAAAAAGGTAAGCCTGCAACTTCGACTATTTATCCAATGTTTGTAGAAGGTAATAAGTCTAAAATTAAAGTTGTAATTGATACAGGTAGAACTCATCAAATTAGAGTTCATCTAAATCATCTAGGTTATCCAATTATCGGTGATTCAATTTATGGTAAAATAAACCCAAATGTAAATAGAGTTTTATTGCACTCAAAAGTTACAAAAATATTTGATTATGAATTTGAATCTCAAGAACCAAGAGAATTTAAAGTGTTTGACTTTAACTAAAATTTAAGTTTTTAAAAAAATACGAATCCCTATAAATAGGGATTCTGAAAAGTAATAAAATTAATTTAAACTTAATTTATACCCTATTTAAACTATCTTAAAGTAAATAAACAGTAAAATCCACAAAATTTAAAATGTTTGGAGATTTATTTTGTTTGATTCAATAACTGGCTCACTAAAAAATTCAATTAATAAAATTAGACATAAAGATGATGCAGCAGCATTAAAAAAAGCAACTACAGAATTAAAAAAGTCTTTTTTAAAAGCTGATATTCACCATAAGACGACAAAAGAGTTAGTTACAGAAGTTGAATTAGAAACAAAAAAAAATGGAATAGGGCAAGATTCATTTATAAATGCTCTTAAAAGCCAACTTACAAAACTTCTTACTACTGAAGGTAATCAAGGTTTTGTATTTTCAAATACTCCTCCAACTACAATATTAATGACAGGACTTCAAGGTTCTGGTAAAACAACAACAACTGGTAAATTAGCAAACTATTTAAAAACTAGAAAGAAAAAAGTTTTAGTTGCTGCTTGTGATTTACAAAGATTAGCAGCCGTTGAGCAACTGAAACAAATTGCAGCTCAAGTTGAAGTTGATATATACTTTGATGATAATGAAACTGATTCTGTTAAAATTGCAAAAGCAGCGCAAGAAAAAGCAACAAAAGAGTTGTATGATGTATTATTAATAGATACAGCAGGTCGATTAGCTATTGATGAGGAATTAATGACTCAACTTGCTAATGTTAGAGATTCAATTAAACCTGATGAAATTTTTTATGTAGCAGATTCATTAACTGGGCATGATGCAACAAAAACAGCAACAACGTTTAAAGAAAGAATTGGAATAGATGGTGTTATTTTATCGAAATATGATGGTGATACAAAAGGTGGTGTTGCACTTTCAATTGCTCATCAAGTTGGTGTTCCTTTAAGATTTATTGGTGTTGGTGAAAAAATGCCAGACTTAGAAGTTTTTATTCCAGATAGAATTGTTTCTAGACTTTTAGGTTTAGGAGATATAGAAGGACTTGCAGAAAAAACTTCAGCAGTAATTGATGAGAAAAAAGCTAAAGAAGTTACTAAAAAGATTAAAAAAGGTGAATTTAATTTTAATGACTTTTTAGATCAACTTGCAATGATGAGTAAATTAGGTTCAATGAAATCTATTATAGGAATGATTCCCGGTCTATCTCAAATGGCAGGCCCAATGAAAGATATGGATTTTGAAAACTCTGATGAAATAAAAAGAATCAAAGCTATGATTGGATCAATGACTCAAAAAGAAAGAGAACAACCAAGTTTAATTAATCCAAGTAGAAAAAGAAGAATTGCTAGTGGTTCTGGATTATCAGAAGTTCAAGTAAATAAAATATTAAAGCAGTTTAAAAATGCTTCAAAAATGGCTAAGAAACTATCTTCAAAAGGTGGTATGAAAGGTCTTCAAAATATGATGTCTCAAATGGGACCTGGTGGAATGCCTAAAATCCCTAGATAAATATTGACTCTTATAGTGTTGAGTTGTAAACTTAAATTTTGAGTTTAGAATTCAATACTATAAATATAAAATAAACAAAGGAAAAATAAATGACAGTAATTAGATTAACAAGAATGGGTAGAAATAAAAAACCATTTTATAGAATTGTTGTAACAGATTCAAGAAAAAGAAGAGATTCAGGATGGATTGAATCAATTGGATATTATAATCCAGTATCTGAACCAAAAGTTTTAAAAATTGATGAAGAAAGATATAACTATTGGTTAAAAGTTGGAGCTAAACCTTCTGAAAAAGTTAAAAAATTAGCTTCTAAATAATTTAGCTATTACTAACATGATAGTAAATTTTATAGAAAATTATGCAAAATTAATCGTTTCTAAGCCAGAAGATGTAAGTGTATTTGAAAAGAAAATTGATGATACTTTTACTGAAATTACAATTAATGCTCATGCAGATGATATTGGTAAATTGATTGGTAAAAATGGTAATATGATTAATGCGCTTAAAGTTATGGCAAATGGTTGTAAAGCAAAAGATGGTGTATCTTACAAGATACAAGTATTATCTAATTAAAATAGCAAAATATGTCTAAAGATAAAATTTACGTAGCAAAGCTAGGGAAAACAGTAGGTCTGCAAGGTGATTTGAAAATCCATACAGATACTGATTTCCCTGATCAGTTTAAAAAAAATGCTACTTTTACTACAAATAGAAATCTACAATTAAAAGTAATATCATATAATGAATCAAGAGGTATAATCAGATTTGAATCTTATGAAGATATAGATCTTGCAAAAAAATTAACTAATCAGCAGTTATTTACAACTGAAGATTTAACGAAACAAAACTGTAATCTTAATGATGATGAATTCTTTTGGTTTGATATAATAGGGTGTGAAGTTATAGAAAATGGTATAGTATTGGGAAAAGTAGAAGATATTCATAGATATCCTATAACTGATTACTTAGAGATTATTACAAATAAAGAACTAGTAGATAATAAAGATTTACCAAAAAATTTTTTAATTCCATATTTAACTGAAACACATATTATTGAAGTTAATATAGAAAATAAAAAAATATATACTAAATCATGTTTTGAAATATTAGAAAACTCATAAAGTTTTCTAATAATTACATCTTTTATTGAACTCTTCTTTTGTTAAATCAACTAGCATTGCTTTATTAAATCCATTTTGTATAAATTTATTTAATAAATCTTTTCTTGCACTTGGCATTTCATAAGGTCCAACATATATTTCTATATTGTTTTTATTATTTCTACATAAAAGAATTTTTTTATCTATTTTTTCAATTTTTTCTAGATACTCTTTTGTTAATTCACCTTTTAATACAGAAACATTAATTAATGGTAAGAATGAGTTTACATTATTATTAAGACTATTTTCTTGAGATGGCAAAGTATTTTGTACAATATTATTGTTTGTATCATTTGTATTGATTTGAGTATTAACTTTAGACTCAACTTTATTTTCTTTTTCTTTACCTTCAACAAGTTTTTTTAATTCATCTTTCTTTTTCTCAACTTCATCTAATAAATCTTTTTTTATTTTTAATAGTTCTTCTTTTTGAGTAATTAATTCATTTTTTCTATCTTCAAGTGCTTTTTTTTGTAGCTGCAATTGTTTTTTTAAATCTTCAATCTCTTTTAGTCTTTTTTCTTCAGCTTGTGCTTTTTTCTTCTCTTCATCTTGTGCTTTTCTTTTTGCTTCTTCTTGCATTCTTTTTGTTTCTAATGTTGGATCATATTTTGTTAAATTGTTAAACTTTTTATTTAGTTCACTTGAATTTATATCTCTTGATTTAAAATCGAATTTTTTTTCTTTAATTGTTTGTTCAATTTTTGGTTTTTCAATTTTAGGTTTTTTCTTATCAAAGAAACCTGTAAAATATAATATCAATCCAATTGTCAGAATAACTAATAGTATAGCAGCAAGGGCAGTTAAAATTTTTTGAAGTTTTGTCTGTTTTTTTTGTGCTTTGTAATCTTTTAAGTCATCTTCATCTGAAGCATATTCACTAATGTCTTTTTCTTCATTTTGTTCAAATGATTCATTATCAAATTCATCTGATTCTTGAGTTGGTTTCAAACTTTCACTTAAAGGCTCTTCTTCTATTCTTATTTCATCATCTAGTGATAATGAATCATTTTTTAAATTATCATTTTCATCAAGTTTTATTTCATCAACAATTTCATTTGAGTTTTCATCAAGATTTAATTTTTCTGCCATTTTTTACTCTTTGTCTTTTAAATTTTGTTTTCTTCTTTCTCTTTGTTTTGCAAGAATTTTTTCTCTATTTTTTTTATAATACTCTTTTCTATATTGTCTTAATTGTTCTTTTTTTTCTTCTCTATACTCTTTATCGTATTCTAATCTTTCATCTTTGTGCTCTAAATAATATTCTCTTTTTTTGTCTTTATACTCTCTCATTTTAGCAATAATTCTATCTTTTCTTGTATCAACATGCTCTTTTTGTTGTTTGATAATTGATTTTATTTTTTCATTGAAGTTTAATTCATTTAACTCTTCTTCATAATCAATTATTTCTCTTTTTTTTATTTGAGTGGAGAGCTTTTTTTCTAATTTACTTTTTAAGTAATACTCTCTTTTTTTCTTTTTATGTCTTAGAAAATTCTTTTTTCTAACTTTTTTTAGTTCCTCTAAATCCATGATTAAATCATATTACCTATTATTTATCTTTTTAATTGATTAACAATATCAAGCATTTGGTCTGTTGTTGAAATTGCTTTTGAGTTAGCTTCATACGCTCTTTGTGCAGTAATTAAGTCAACCATTTCATTTACAAGTTTAACATTAGATAATTCAACTATACCTTGTCTTAAGCTACCAAAATTATCTTCACTTGGATTACCTTCAATTGGAGCACCTGATGCATCTGTCTCTTTAAATAAAGAATCACCTTGTGGTGATAAACCAGCAGGATTTACAAAAGTTGAAAGAGTTATTTGTCCAAGTTCAACTGTTGCATCATTTACATCAGTTGCCGTTACTGTTCCATCTTTTGCGATTGTTACGTCTTTAACGTTATCTGGAATTATTATTTCTGGATCAAGTCTATATCCAGCTGAATTTACAATAGCACCTTCATCATCAAGTTTAAATGCACCATTTCTAGTATATGCAGTTTGTCCATCAGGTAATGTAATTCTAAAAAAACCTTTACCTTCTATTGCCAAATCAAAAGTATCACCAGTCTCTTTTAAATCACCTTGTAAAAAGCTTTTTTGAATTCCTGATATTTTTACACCCATACCTACATCTATTCCAGTAGGATTTCTTGTTGTTTCAGAAGTCTGTCCAGCTGTATAGTTTAATCGTTCATACATTAAGTCTTGAAATTCTGCTCTATCTTTTTTAAATCCCATTGTATTAACATTTGAAATGTTATTTGAAGTTACATCAATTTGATTTTGTTGAGCATTCATACCAGTTGCAGCAGTGTATAACCCTCTAATCATATGAAATCCTTTCTATTCGTCATATTATTAAATTATATTTAAAGATTTTTTAAAGTTAGATAAAATTTTATTAAAATATTAAGTGTAAATTTAAAACAAATTAAATATAATAGTTAATAATTTTTAAAATAAATGTTTTAAAGGCTTGAATAATGAAAATTTTGATAGTTGATGATAGTTCTACAATGAGAAGAATTATCGGTAATGTTGTTATGCAATTAGGTTTTTCCAAAGATGACTTTGATGAAGCAGAAGATGGAGTTAAGGCATGGAAATTGCTTAGCGAAAGTGCATACGATATTATCTTAACTGATTGGAATATGCCAAATATGAATGGTTTAGAATTGGTTAAAAAAGTAAGATCTGAGGGTAATCACAAAAAAATACCTATTATTATGATTACAACAGAAGGTGGTAAATCAGAAGTTATAACAGCTTTAAAAGCAGGTGTTAATAACTATATCGTTAAACCATTTAGTGCAGAAATATTAAAAGAAAAACTTGATGGAGTTTTAAACTAAACTTTAGTGACTTAAATAAAAAGGTTTTAAAATGAGTATGAGTCAAGAAGAAATTGAATCGTTGATGAATGGCTTAGATTTAGATGAAAATGATAAATCAGAAGAAGTGGTAATAGAAGAAGATGACTCTTCAAATGAATCAGTTTCAAATGATGATATTGATAAGTTATTAGCAGAGAACAATGTAGAAGATAGTACGGATGATACTAAAAGCGAAGAGATTCCTACTGAAGAGCTTCATATAGATGAAACTCCTTCTGAAGAAACTAAAATAAAAGAAGAATCTTCTAGTGAAAATAATAGTAATGATTTGGATGATATATTATCAAGTATAGATGATGTTAAAGAAGATGAAGAAAAAGATTCTAAGCCTGTTTCAAGTGATGATATTGATGAGCTTTTAAAAGATATTGATAGTAGTGAAGAAAATAATGATAATTCAAATGAATTAGATAATGAAAATTCAAATGAAGAAGATGATGAAAATTTTGATGATATTTTAGCAGGTATTAGTGGTATAACTGAGAGTGAAGTTAAAAAGCCAGAACCAGAAAATAAAACTGTTAATAATAAAGAAGATTCAGCAGATGATGATGAGGAAGAACTTGTGAGTAAAATAGATAGTGGAATTTTTCCTTTACCTGCTGAACCTGATACAAAAGTTGTTAATCAATTAAGTCAAGTAGCAAATGATTCTGAGGAAAAAGCATCAAAAATATTTGATGTATTAAGTTATGTTTTAGATGACAATAATGATATTCAAAAAACTGTAAAAAATGCAGATGAATTTTTAGCTAAACAAGCTGCACTTTTAGAATCTTTAAATAAAAAATTTCCAAATATCTCTATATTTGATGAACATTTGAAAAAAACAAACGAATTTAAAGGTGAATTAAAAGGTATTAACTCAAAAATTGATGCAGAAAATATGCAAATTTTTGAAGCAATGGAGTTAATGCAGTTCCATGATATAAATAGACAAAAAATAGAAAGAGTAATGGCAGTAATTAGAAAACTTTCAATCTATTTAAATAATCTATTTGAAGATGGAGGTGAACATCAAGAAGTTGTTGTTGCAAAACATATTCATGGTGATAACACAGCAGATGTTTTAGATGATGATGATTTAGAATCACTAATAGCTGAATTTGGTAATTAATAGGAGTTAATATGAATCAAGGTACATATCCTTTAGCAGCAGCAATGGTTAATCAACTAAATAGAGTTGATATGATTTCAAATAACTTAGCAAATGCAAATACAGTTGGTTTTAAACAAGAAGGAATGACTGAAGGTTCTTTTAACAATTATTTATCAAGAGCTGAAAAAGAGGGGTTTACCCCTACAAAAATTAATACAATTACAAATACAGTTCCAAAATTAGATGGAAAATATATAAATCAAGAAGTTGGTCCTATAGTTGAGACTGGAGATAAACTTGATTTTTCTTTAAAACATCCAAACTCATTTTTTAAAGTAATGAATAAAAATGGTCAAGTTGAATATACAAGGGATGGATCTTTTAAAATAATGGATAATTTTTTAGTTGATTCAAGTGGTAATAATGTACTTGATAACAATAATCAACCAATTCTTGCAGAAGATGATTTTATAAATCAGATTTCAGTTTCGAGAATTGATTTTAAAGATTTAGAAAAAGTTGGTTATAACAACTATAAAACAAAACCTAATGCACAAGTTGAGCCACTAGAATTAAATGAAGGTGAAATAGTTCAAGGAACATTAGAAAAGTCAAATATTAACACTGTATCAACTATGGTATCATTAATTGACGCAAATAGAAGATTCCAACAGACTCAAAAAGGTATAACGACTATTGATGAATTAAATTCAAAAGTGATAGATAAAATAGGAAATAATACTCAATGAAACCAAGTAGCATAACTCAAACATTATTTAATCAGTTAAATTTTAGAGGTGATAGACAAAAAGTAATATCAAGTAATATTGCAAATATTAATACTCCTGGCTATAAAACAAAAGATTTAGTTTTTGAAAAACAGCTAGAAGAAGCTGATAAAAGTAGACTAAAATTGTATACAACAAATGAAAAGCACCTTTCGTCTTTTTCTAATGATCTTGATCCAACAAAAAGAGATATTATTAATGTAAAGGGATTAGAAGAGCAAAATGATGGGAATAATGTTAATTTAGATGCCCAAATGAGTGAAATGGCAAAAAATAAAGTTATGTTTGATGCAATTCAAGCATCAATAAGAAAAGATTCTAGTCTATTTAAATCTGTTATAGAAGCTTCGTCAAAAAATTAATTAGGATATATTATATATGGATCAACTTTTTAAGTTTGTAAATAATTTAAATGCTGCACAAAGAGCAGTTATAATAGGAGGTTTTTCTATACTCTTTGTGTTATTAGTAGGATTACTAGTATACTCAAACATAAAAGCTGAAGATAAAAAATTTAATTATACAATTGCCTCAAATCTTACAAAAAATCAAGTTATGTTAGCAAGTAGTGAACTTGAAAGTTCAGGTGTTCCATTTTCTGTAATTGGGACAGGAAATGACTTAACTTTGAAAACTTCAAAAGAATTTATTAATATTGCAAAAATTAAACTTGTTACAAGTGAAGCTTCAACAAGTAAACATGTTGGTTGGGAAATATTTGAAAAATCATCTTTAGGTTCTACAAATTTTGAAAACAAAGTTAAATATTTAAGAGCATTAGAAGGTGAATTGTCCCGTTCTTTAGAGTCTTTATCTGGCATATTAAGAGCAAGTGTAAAGATTGCAATACCTAAAAGAACAATTTTTACAGAAAGAAAAACTGAACCAACAGCATCTGCTGTACTTACATTAAAACCTGGGGTATATTTAACTCAAAAACAAATTGATGGAATTAGAAATTTTATTGCTTCTGCTGTTTCAGATTTGGATAGTGAAAACATTAAATTGATTGATCAAGATGGTTCACTTTTGGAGCATTCAAAAGATGAAGTTGATAATGTAAAGTCAATGACTCAAAATAAGTATAAAAGTAAATTAGAAACAGGTTTTGAAAAAAAAATTGTATCTTTGTTAGAGCCAATTGTAGGGCCTAATAGAGTTGTAGCAAGAGTTACAGTTGATTTAGATTTTATAAAAAAACATGTTCAACAAGAAATTTATGATCCAGAAGGAACAATTAGAAGTCAAGAATCAACAGAAAAAACATCAAACTCTCAAGGTGGAACTGGAGCTGGAGCTGTTGCAGGAGTTGATAGTAACATTGAAGAACCTCAAGGTGGAGGTAATAATCAAAGTATTAGATCAAATAATGAGTCAACAAAAACACTTACAAATTATGAAATATCAAAAAAAGTAATTGATCAAAAAGATAATAACTATTCAATTATTAAAAAAGTTAGTGCAGCAGTTACTTTTGATTCAACAGTATTAAAAGATGTAGAGAATAAAGATGAGTTTATAGCTTCTATTGAAGCTATAGTTCAAGATTCTATTGGATATGATAAAAAAAGAGGTGATCAAGTTAGTGTTAGAAGTTTTAAATTTGTTGGCTTTAACTCTAATACAGCTGGAAATGTAGAAAAAGTTGATGCAAATGGTAATGTTGTTTCTCAACCTGATACTTTTGGTATGGTTAAATCAGCAATAAAAGAATTTAGTGAATATATTCAATATCTAATTGCAGGTATATTATTATTTATTTTCTATAGAAAATTTATTGTTAATCATGAAGTTGTTATTTTAGGAGATAAAAAAGCAACAAAAAAAGATGAAAATGATGATGAAGGTCTTTTAGATGATATGCTTACTGGGTTTGAAGATGAATTTGACATGCAAAGTGCAAAAGGTAGATTAAAAGCAAAAGTTAAAAGCCAAATTATGAATAATTTATCTGGTTTAGATGAAGAGGGTGCTGCAAAATATGAAGTGTTAATTGAGGAATTAGACAAAGAAATTAATACAAATCCTTCTGAAATGGCAACTATGTTAGAATTACTGTTATCTGAAGGTGATTCTAAGTTTACAAAAAAAGAGGGTAAAAGATAATGGAAGAGGTAGAAAGAGAACTGTTAAAAGGAATGTCAATGCTTGAAAAAGTTGCACATTTCTGTGTCCTTATCGGTGAAGATGCTACTGTTAAAATTTTTCAACATCTACCTAAAAATGTTGTTGAAGATATTTCAACAGCAATTACAAGAATAAATTCAATTGATAAAGATGTTTCTTTAGCTATATTGGATGAATTTCACCTATTTACACGATCAAAAGGTTTTATAAGTTCAGGTGGTTTTGATTATGCAAGAGATATATTATATAAATCATTAGGAAAAGGTGAAGCTGATGATGTTTTAGCAAAACTTTCAAGAATGAAACTTGCAGCACAGTCTTTTTCATATTTAGATGCAATTAATCCAAAACAATTATCTGATTTTATTAAGGATGAATCTCCTCAAACAATTGCTGTTATTTTATCTCATATGGAGCCACCAAGAGCAGCAGAAGTTCTTATGTCACTAGAAGAAGATGTTAGAGTAAAAGTAACAATGCAAATGGCTACAATTAAAGATGTTTCCCCTGACGTTGTAAGAACAATTTCAGTTATTTTAGAGAAAAAATTAGAATCGCTATTATCTTCAATTGTGGATGTTGGTGGTGTTAAAGTTGTTGCTGATATGTTAAATAGAGTTGGTCCTAAATCACAAGATATTCTTAAAAATATAAATGGTGTTGATACTTCATTAGCAACTAAGATAAAAGAGAATATGTTTGTATTTGAAGATTTATTAAATTTAGATACAGAATATGTAATGAAAATTTTGCAAAATGTTGATACAGCAGATGTTGCAGTAGCTATGAAAAATGGTACAGATGAAGATTTAGAAAAAGTAACAAGTGCAATGTCTCAAAGAGCAAGTGATAGATTTAAAGAAGAGTATGAAATGTTAAATAAAGTAAAAATTAAAGATATTGAAGCTGCACAAAGAAAAATGCTAGATGTTGCCCAAAAAATGATTGAAGATGGCATAATTGACAGAGATATGGATGAAGAATAATGGCTAGTGGTAATGTATATTCAACTGCGAAAGTAATTAGTTCTGAAGAGGAAGTTCAAGATTATAAATTAGGTACATTCTTACATAAAAAACTAGATACTACTGCTCAAAATGAACAAATGGAGAGTGTTGCAACTTTAAGTGAAAGAGAAATACCTTTAAGTGTAGATCCTTTAGTTGAACAAATGAAAGCAATAGCTGGTCAAATTACATCATTATCTCAAAAAGTTGATGTACTAGAACAAGGTGGAGTTGCTTCAAGAGATATTGATAGACAAGTAGTAGAAGCAATTAAAGATCTTAAACATTATGCAACTTTTTTTGAACAAGCTACTTTTCAAATGGAGACAAAACTATTAAAAACTGCAGTATCAATTGCACAAAAAATTATTGCAATAGAAGTTGGTGAAAATTCAACAAAAATTGCAAAAGAAACAATTAATCACCTTTTATCAAAAATAAAAACAGCTTCAAGAATAAAAATCCATCTTAATCCAAGAGATTATGAAATATTAAAACATGAATTGAATCTAGAATCATTTATTGAATTACAAGAAGATATAAATGTAGCTCCTGGTGGAGTTGTAATTGCAAGTGATTTAGGAAATTTTGATGGAAATATAGAAGCAAAAGTTGCATCTATGTTAGAAACTTTGGATACAGTTATATAATTAAATAAAAAAAATAGACTCATCTTAACTCAATATATAAAACTTTGTGTTATAATATAAGCAAAATCATAAAAAAGTGATGTAATGGTTGAAATTAGTGAAAGAGACTATGATTTATTAGTAGATACTGAAATTGTTGTTGATGTAATTTTAGGGAATGCTAGTATTACAATAAAAGAGTTTTTAGACTTAGCAGAAGGTGATATCTTGTCTTTGGATAAGTTAGCTGGAACTGGCGGAGATATTTATGTAAACTCAAGAATCATAGGAACAGGAGATATTATTGTTATTGATGAAAAACTTGCAGTAAGAGTACAAGATGCAATGGATTCTGATAACGTAGTTAGATATTTCTTTGAAGAAAACTTATTATAAGGATTTAATATGTCAATGGATAGTACAACTACAAAAGGTGGAATGTATACTGGTTCTTATACTAGTAAAACTGGTTTTGATGAAACAAAGTATAATAACATAAAAAAAAGAGATGCAAATGGTTACTCTACATCAGATATAGAAACAAATACTGCAAAAGATGCATATGGCAATTCTTATACAAGTTCAGTGAGTAATGATCAATTAAGTACAAGCGATTTTCTTGCTCTTATGCTTCAAGAGTTAAAACTTCAAGATCCAACAAAACCAATGGACTCTCAAAGTATGATGGATACTCAAATGCAAATGTCTTCTATGCAAACAAATATGACTCTTTCAAATTCAATGCAAGAATTAGTTTCAACTTTTAACCAATCTGCATTGTCAAATGCATCTACACTGATTGGACGAAATATTGAAACTAATCAAGTTGATGAAGATGGAGTAACAAAAGCATATACTGTAACTTCAGTTGAAACGCAAGGAGGAGATTTGGTTCTTAAAGGAAGACAGATTCTTTACCTGCAAGATATTGTGAAAGATGAAGATGGCAATGTTTTACAATATGACAAAGATGGATATATTTATGGTTCAGATGGTGAAAAAACTGGAGAAAAAATAGTACTTGAAAGTAAGGGTAATATTGCTCTTGATGAAAATAATAAACCTATTATTTTAGATGCAGATAATAATACAGTTGAAGATAATCCATATACATATACAGGTCAAAATGCAAAAGTTTATTCAGATGAGATTAGCTCAATTCCAATGGGAAATGTTGCTCAAATATTTTCATAACATAAAGGAAAAATTATGATTAGTGGAATGTGGAATGGAATATCAGGACTTAATGCTTTTCAAAAAGCTTTAGGTGTAGAATCAAATAATATTGCAAATGTTAATACAATTGGGCATAAATCAGATACTATCTCTTTTCAAGATTTGATGTATCAAAAGGGGTATGGGAAAGGTACTAATATTCAAAGTGTTGAGAAAGACTTTACTCAAGGTAATCTTAAATTAACGGGTAATACATTTGATGTTGCAATTAGTGGAAAAGGGATGTTTTTAGTTAAGGATTTAAATACAAATGATATTTATTACACAAGAGCAGGTAATTTTAAAATGGGATCTGACGGTACACTTCAAACTACAGATGGATTAAAAGTTCAAGGTATTCAAAGTCAAGCATCAACTATATTTGCAACTGATCCAGTTGATACAAAATTTACTAGTAATTTTTCTAAGTTTTTAGGAAGTGATACAATAACTACAGGTGATTTAGTGCAAACTATAAATGCAAGAAGTACAAATTTTAATCAAACAGCAACAGATAGTGGAGTATCAGGGCAAGGTTATAAAACTGCAACTTCAAAAATTAGTGATATTCAAGCATTAATAGCAAACTATAAAGCTAGTTTAGGTTTATATAGTTCAAATCCTACTGCTCAACCTGCACAAGCCACTTCCGCTGTATCTCAAGTGCAATTTGGATCTTTACAAAATGAATTAAAAGATGAAAATGATTTATTAAAAATCACTGTAAATAATATTACGATAAAACAAAAATTTGATACAGATGTACAAATAACTATGAATAAGTTTGCAGACAAAATTTCACAAGTTCAAGGTGTTACTGCTAGTGTTAATGATACAGGACTTCTTACTGTTACTTCTTTAATTCCAGGTAAAGAGATGAAACTAACAAATGCAGCAGTTAACAATGATGCTCCTTCAATTACAAAAGTTACAGAAGCATCTCAAGGTGCAGGAATTGGTATTGTGAATAGTGCAAGGGATGCTCTTAAAACTGCAATTGAAAGTGCTGGTGGGAAATTTATAGAAATTACAACAAATTTAGATTTATCAAATCAAGCAGCATTAAATACGACTGATTTGCAACTTAAACTCGATAATCTTAATTTATCTGATAATGGATTAGGTGATTTAGAAATTGAAAATGGAAAAATATTTGTAAAAGATGGCGATAACAAATTTATAATTGGTACTATTTCAACTGCATATTTTGATGATGAATTGAGTCTAAACCCAGAAGGTGATAATTTATATTCGCAAACAAAAAATTCAGGTGAGCCAAAAGATGCAAGTAGATACAACTCTTTGGAAGGAAAAATGTTAGAATTAAGTAATTCTAGTTTAAGTTCTGATTTGACAAATTTACTTGTTTTTCAAAGAGCATTTGAGGCAAATTCAAAATCTGTTACTACTTCTGATGAGTTTTTACGAACTGCAATAGAGTTAAAAAAATAACTCTATTGTCAAATGAAGTGTTTAAATATAAGTACTTTTTTAAGTATTTGTATTTGAACATTTAAAAATTAAATGTTTATGATGTATATTAAAAGGATAAATCATGATTGGAGCACTTTGGACTGGTATTTCAGGGTTATCGTCACAACAAACAGCGTTAGATAATGAGTCTAATAATATAGCCAACGTAAATACAATTGGGTACAAATCATCAAGAATCTCTTTTGCAGATCAAATGTATCAAGATAGAATTGGTAAAGGTTCTAAAATTTTAGATGCAGAAAAATTATATGTACAGGGTAACTTAAAACTTACTGGTGTTAATTATGATATGGCACTTAGTGGAGATGGTTTCTTTACTGTAAAAAATACTACACAAGGTGGTAGTGCAGAATCATTTTATACTAGAGCAGGTAACTTTAGAATGGGTGATAATGGTACATTGCAAGATACAGCAGGAAATGAAGTACAAGGATGGGCTATGAGTCCTCTTACTAATGAAGATGTCATCTCTACAAATCCAAATGCCACAATGTTTACAAATGATTATTCTGAATTATTGGGAACAAGAATAATTAGACATGATACTTATGTTGAGACTATTACAGGTAAATCTACAGATTATCAAGCTACAGTAGTGGCTGATGCATCTGATGTATTTACTGGAACAGGATTAAAAAGTAAAGCAGCAAAATTAAATGATATTGAAGCACTTAAGAAAGATTATATTCAAAAACTTCAAGATTTAAAAAATAATCCAGATGGTCCATCTGCAACATCAATTGCTCAAACAAGTCAAATATCTTTTAAAGGTGACACTATGAAAGGAGAAAATGACCAAATTTCTGTAACAATTGATGGAACTACTGTATCACAATTATTTGTAAGCACAACTGCAGATACTGCTTTTAAAAATGAGCTAGATTCTGATCCTACAGTTGATACAACAACAGGCGGTAGTGGTGCTGGTGGAGTATGGACGCAAGATGATTATAATTTAGCAGCTAGTAAAATAAAAACATATCAAGCATTAGCAGATAAAATTTCATCAACTGTTCCAGGACTTAAAGCATATAATGTTATTGATGATAATGGCCAATTTGAAGATAGTGATGTTTTTGATAAAACTACGACTAATGCAGATATTTTACAAGGAATGATTGAGATAAAATCAATGATTCCTGGAAAAGATTTTGTAATTAATTCAACTCAAGAGAGTAGTAATAGTGTTGTAGTAAGTGGTGAAATAAATGAAACATTAAGTCAAACAAAAGCACAAGCAGGTACTGGAATTGGTGCAGTACAAAGTGTTCAGGATGCACTTTCAAGAGCATTAAGTGGGACACAAAGAAATGTATATACTCCAAGTGATTTAGATTTTGCACAAACACATACTTTAGGCTTTTCTATTTATGATAAAGAGTTAAAGAAAAATATTGAGGTTCCTGATATTGTAGCAGGTACAAGTGCAATTAGTATGCCTAATACTGGTATTGATGATTCTGTAACTGCATTAAATGCAGATACAACTTTTTCAAAATATCTTAAAGCTGAAAATATTAATGGTAATTTGGTTATTTCTACAAAAAGTTCATATTATGATGTAGGATTCAGTACAACTATAACTGAAACAAGTGGACCTAAAACTGGTGAAATTATTGATAAAAATGCAGATTATAGTGGTAGAGAAGGTGCTGGTGCAGAATTTTTACAAATTACAAATACAATTGAGCAAACATCAACGCAAGATTCACTTCAATTAAAATTGGATGCATTAAATTTAAGTGATTCTGCCTTTGGTGAATTTAGTGTAGATAACTCTGGGCTTATTACGATGAAGCAAGGTGGTGTTGATTTTGCAATTGGTCAAGTTTCTATTGCACTTTTTAATAATAACAGAGGATTATTACCATCAGGTGATAATTTACTTGCAAAAACAACTGAATCTGGTGATCCAATATATAATGTTAATAATGAAAAAACTGCAAAAATAGAGTCTAAAACATTAGAATTAAGTACAGCTGATTTAAGTGAAAGTTTAGTTAACTTAATGGTATTTCAAAGAGCATTTGAAGCAAATGCCAAATCAATCACTACTGCTGATGAGTTATTAAATACATTAATTAACTTAAAAAGATAGATAATAAAATAGGATTATTCCTATTTTATTTATGAAAAGGTAAAAATTGGAAAATTTTTTATTATTAGTTTTAGCAGGAGTTTTATTATTGTACTTTTTTTCTAGTATGAATGTTTATAAATCTTTATATAGAAAAGTTAATGAAGAAAAAAACTTGATGGAAGAAGAGTATAAAAAACTTGAAAAAATAATTGAAAGATATGAAAAACAATTAAAAGTAAGTACATTAACACTTAAAAATAATCAAGATACATTACAAGTTGCAAGAAATGATTTGCAAGAAGTAAAACTAGAAAATACTGAACTAAAACATAAAATTGATATTTTGGAAAATAGAGCTGAAGAATTATATGCTCAAGTTAATACAATGGTATAAAATGGAGATTGCATTTTGAAAAAAAAATATTTGTATCTTTTTTTTATACTTTTTTTTTATACTACTTTAAATGCTCAAAAAGAGCAATTGGAATCACAACCAGAAATTATTTTTAATTACGACAAAATAAAAGAAAAGCAAAATAGTTTTTCATTACAGTTTGATTTTAATAAAGCTGTATTAATGATGGAAAAAAAAGAGTATAAAAAAGCAATAGAACTTTTTAAACAAACTGCAACAGCTATTAAAATCCCTTCTTTTTTAAATATTGCAATTGCTTATTATAAATTAGGTGAAATTGAAAATGCAAAACTTTATTTAAATAATATTTATAACTACAAAAAAGCAATATATAAAAATACGTTTTCTTATATGTCTGCATGTTATTATTTGTATCAAATATCAAAGGATACTAGATATTTAGATATTATTATTGATATTGCAAAAAAACACAAAAATCTTACAGAACATTCAAAAAGAATGTTAGCTGATACATTGATTATATTAAAAGATTATAAAACAGCATTGAAAATTTTAAATAGCATGAAATATCCATTGGATTTAAAAAAAGCAATACTACATTTAAAACTAAAACACTATACCGAGGCTGATAAGTTTTTAAAATTAGCAAAAGAAAAAGCGGTTAATGAAGATAGAATAAATAAAATTATTTGGATAATGACTTATAGAGATTTAAAAGCAAATGAGTTAGAAAAACTTCATGATAATATTGATTTATTAAATAAAAGAAAAAATAAGTTTAAAGCAAATATTGAATTACCATTAAAAATATATTTTAATAAAAATAAATATGATGCAAAAGAGTATTTGAATTTTATCACAAACTTTTCAACAAAAAGAAAAATAGATTATATTTTTTATTTTGCACCATTTATTTTTTCTGATAATCAAGAGATAATTTATGATATGTCAAAAGGATTTATTTTTAAATCAAAGCAGAATATTAAAAGCCTTGAAAGAATGGTAGAATATAATGCAAAATTTATTGATATTATAAAAAAAGATCCAATAATTAGAGTTGATAGACTTAAAAAATTAATAACAAATGATACAAAATCATATGTTTATTATAATTTAGCTCTGTCATATGCACAAATTTATGATTTTAATAATGCATATAGATATTTTAGAAAAGCATATAAATTAAATCCTGGTAATAAATTATACTCTATTATGACAATACTTAGTGCAAAAAGAGTTAATAGAAAAATTCCAGATATTGAGTATATTAAATCAAATCTTCAATCTCCTAATGGTCTTTATAAATATTTTGGATTTAGTTTGTATAAACTATTTTTAGATAATAAATTAAAAGTTAGACAAAAACCTTCTTATTATAAAGAGACTATTTTTTATAAAGCTATTAAACATTTAAACAACAAAATTGAAGGTGAAGATACAATAAATGATGAACTTTTTGTAGATCATATTAAAGATCCTTTTGTTTATTTGATGTATTTAGTTAAAAGACAAAAAAGTGAGAATAATTTTGAATATTTTTCTAGATTACAAAATAGTGTACCTTTATATTTAAATGATAACTTTTTAGAAGGACCATTAATTGTAACAGAGTACTATTTTGATATATTAAGAGCAATTGGATTATTTAAAAAAGCAAATCTTACTATTCCAAAAAACAATACACCTTCATATTTAAGAACAAAAGCAGTTGTTCAATTATATAAAGGTGATTCAAATAAAAGTTTAGAAATATTAAATAAACTTCAAAATAAGTATAAATTGGAAGACAAATATACAATGTATTTACAAGTTGCTGCATTGCTTGATCAAAAAAAGTATAATGAAGCATCTGTTCAATTATCTTTGATAAAAGCTTTATTAAATGACGATGATGCTGATTTTTTAACTGGTATTCAACTTTTACAAGAGTTGAAATTTTCAAGTGTTAAACAGTATTTTAGAACAAAATATATTGATAATAAAATAGATTTTAAACTTGAAGGTTTAAATGATTTTTTAGAATCATTATAAAAGAGTTAAAATTTATTTTTTTTTTGATATAATCTAAGCATATATAAATTTCTAGGAGGGTAACCATGGAACTAGGAAGAGTAGCAGATATTGATAATGCTAAAGTAAATCATATAGAAAAATCTCAAAAAGTTGCAGAAGTTGACAATAAAGAAAAAATTGTTGCTGATGATAAATATAAAAATGCTCAAAATAAGAATGTTTCTGATAAACAAGAAGTTATATTAGATAACGTTAGATTCGGTTATAATAGAAATTCAAAAGATTTCTTTGTAAAAGTTACTAGAGGTGAAACAGAATATAAGTATCCAACAGAAGATATGATGAGAATAAAAGCTCAATTGCTTCATCAACTAGAACAACAAATACAAGAATCTAAATAAAGGTAATTTTAATTGGCATCAGATTTATCAAATATATTAAAAGAAGAGTTAAGTAACACATTAGAGCAATTATTATCAAAAAGTTCTTCAATTGATAATATCTCTTTATTATCTGGGGAATTACCAGAGCAAACTCAATGCATAGAAGTAGATGTAAAATTTGAATTTAGTGCAGGAACTACTAATTGGAGTTTTTTTATTCCCACTATTTCTGCAACTAAATTTGAATACTTCATGTTAGGTGGAATGGGTGATTTAAAAGAGCATATTGATGATGAAATAGCAGATGCAGTAAATGAGATAATCTCAAATGTATGTGGAAGTTTTACAACTTCAGTAAATGCGCAAAATTTTGCAGATATAGGTTCTATAAAATTTGAATTAGAAAACTCTTCAATTGTAGAATCATCTTCTATTGCTTCAAAAGAGAATTCATATGAATTTGCATTGTCAATGGATTCAGAAAAATTACCAGTTATTATTAGTTTTGATAATATTATTTTACCATATATTAGTTCCATTACTGGAGTAGAGGAAAATGAAAATGAAGGTGTTACTTTAGCTCCAAGTAAACCAGTGAAAAATGAACAAAAAAATACAGATGTACCTAAAGATGAATTAAGTATTAGTTCTTTGCTTTCTGAAAATTCTGCTCACAATTTACAATTATTATTTAATATTAAATTAAAATTGAGTGTAAGACTAGGAACAAAAAACTTTTTATTAAAAGATATACTTAGATGGGATATAGGTGAAATTATTGAGCTAGATCAAATGGTAAATGAACCTTTGGAAATTTTAGTTAATGGAATAAAAATAGGTGAAGGTGAAGCTGTAATAGTTGAAGGAAAATTTGGATTAAAAGTAAAAAGTATTGGCAATGAGTCTTTGCGACTTAACCAGTTAGGATTAGAGTAAATGGATAAAAGTACAATTGGTGGATTAGTAGCAGGTTGGTCATTTGTTTGTTTAGCCATTGCATTAGGTGGAGCTGGGTTTGGTGCTTATATTGATATACCATCTGTTATTATTGTATTAGGTGGTACTTTAGCTGTAACTGCTGGTCAGTTTGAAATTTCTGAGTTAAAAAGAATTACACCAGCAATGAAAATTGCTTTTAATGAAGTAAAAACTGAACCTCTTCCTGAATTAGTTGAAAAGATTACTTTTTATGCTACTGAAGTAAAAAAACATGGTGTAATGCAAATAGAACAAAAAGTTTTAGCAGAAAACAATCCTTTTTTTAAAGAGGCTTTTCAATTAATTGTTGATGGTACAAAACCAGAAGTATTGGAGCCTTTGTTAGAATTAAAGCAAGAGCATATAGATAAAAGACATAGTACAATAATTAGTATGTTTGGAAATATTGGTGGGACTGCTGGTTCAATGGGTATGATAGGTACTTTGGTTGGTCTTGTTGCAATGCTTGCAAATTTATCAGATCCTTCTGCTGTTGGTCCTGCAATGGCTGTTGCTTTAATTACTACACTTTATGGTGCATTAATAGGTACTTTGTTTGCTGGTATTATGGAAAATAAACTTTCAAGAAAACATCAAATAGAAATGACTGCATGTGAAGTTATAATTTCAGGAGCATCAATGATAGCAGCTGAAGAATCAATAGGTAATATTAAAATGAAACTAAATGCAATTTTAGTTGAACTTCCAGAGTAGAAAATTATGGCTAAAAAAAAGTGTCCAGAATGTCCTAAATGTTTGCCAGGTTGGCTTGTACAATTTGGGGATTTAATGTCTTTGTTATTGACTTTTTTTATTCTACTTTTATCTATGGCTGTAATGGATAAGAAAAAAGTTGAAGAGTATTTTGATATTATGAAAAAGGCAATGGGCTTTTTAGATCAAAGTTCTGATGTTAGAGAACAAACTGATGAATATTCTGACAGTAAAAGTAATAATGATAGTGATGATAATATGACTTCTGCAGAAGAAGGAGTTCAGCAAGCTAGTGAGCAAATACAAGAACTTGTTCAAAGTCAAAATGATTCAGCAGCAGACCAAACTCAAGTTATGCAAATAACTAAAGGTAAAAATGAATTTACATTAGATATACCATCAACAATTATGTTTAAGCCTGGTGAGTATAAGATTTCTGAGGCTGCTTCTAAGAGATTTATTGCTAAAATAGCAAGAGTAATTAGATCAATGCCTCAAACTTTTTCTATAGAAGTTATAGGTTATACAGATAATAGGGCATATAAAAGTAAACAAATACCAAGAGATGATTGGGATCTTTCAGCACTGCGATCGATTGAGGTTGTAAAAGAGTTGATTAAAAATAGAATTGAACCTGCACAGTTAAAAGTATCTGCATATGGTTCATATCATCCAAAGAGTGAAGTTGCTTCTGATAACAGAAGGGTTGAAATTAGATTTTTCTCTGATAATGATCAATCTGATATTCTAAATCAAGACAATTTTTTTGATAGGTTGGAATAATGATAGAATTAAGCAAACCCATAGTTACTTATAATAAATATGATGATAATAAAATAAAAAATATTGACGTTGATAAGTTGCAAGATGAGAACTTAAAAAAAGTGTGTGATGATTTTGAATCTTTTTTTGCCCAACAGTTAATGGATATATCACTGAAAAATACAAATGTAGCAGGAGAAGGTACAGGTTCTGATATTATTAAAGGTATGTATACAGAAACTTTATCAAAGAATACTGAAGGTACTTTAGGTATTAGTAATATGTTATATGAATTTTTAAGTAAAAAGTAAGTGGGAAAATAAGATGAATATAGAACAAATTATTGATAAAATGTTGCAGCTTACTAAATTAATGCAAGAGTTGCTTCTTCTTGATATAGAAGATATAAAAAATGCAAAGCATGAAAAATTATTAGATAGAAATGATAAAAAAGAAGAAACTATTGTAGAAATTACAGACCTTAAGTCTGAATTGAATGAAAAATTTATTGAATTGATGCAAAATGATGGTGATGTTAATAAATATAAACAACAAGTTGATTATTTAGAAGAAGAGTTAAGAAATTTATATAAATTAAATAAACAATTGGCTTCAATTGTTTTGCCAGTTCAACAAATGTATAAAGAGATTGTTGATGAGATAGCTAAAGAAAATGGAGGAAATATACTTGATCTTAAGGCTTAGTTTAATAACTCTTTTATTTGTATTAAATGTGAATGCAATAGAATTAATCATTACAAAAAAAGCTATAAATTATAAAGCTAAATTAAATGTAAAAGATTTGATGATAAGAAATGTTGATAGCTTTAAAAAAGGTTATTGTACTCCACTTAAGCTTTCTGATTTAAGTGGAACAGTATATGAAACAACTCATTATATAAAAAAAGGTTCTGTTCTTTGTACTAAAGATATTAAAGAGTTCAAAAAAAAAGCAGTTGTATTTAAATTTGGAGCATTAGAAATAGAGACAGATGGAGAGATTATTTATCAAAATGACAAATATATCAGAATTAAAAAAAGAGATGGTAAAGTTGAAAAAATTTATAAAGATGGGCGTGTAGAATGAATATGCTCTCATTTCTTGGTGAAACGCCAACTGTAGCATTAAAAAAAGCTCAAGAAGAGTGTGGTGAAGAAGCAATTGTAATCTCTACAAAAAAAATATCTAGTGCAAAAGATGGAAATAAGGATATGTATGAAGTAGTAGTTGCTTTAGAAGATGATAATGCTCCTACACAGAAAAAAAATTATACTAAAAAAATTATAACAAAAGATCCAAAAAAAGATGAAAAATTTCAAGCTTCAGTTTATGATTTTAGAGCTGAAATTTTAAAAATGCAAGATGCAATTGGGCAAGTACAAAAAACTTTATGGGATCCCAAAAGTCAACTTTATGATTTGACTATTCCACCAGAATTTGCAGATATGTATAATCTTTTTGAACAAAATGAATTTGATCAAGAAATGACATATACTATAATGAAAAAAACAATAAGACAATTGCCTGTTTCATTAAAAGCAAATCCTAAAAAAGTAAATGATTTTTTTAAATTGATTCTTAGACGAATCATTCCAGTGAAACATGAAATCCCTTTAAGAAAACATCAACGTAAAATTACTATGATGGTTGGGCCAACTGGTGTTGGTAAAACTACAACAATTGCAAAGTTAGCAGCTAGATATGCTTATAAATTAGGACAAAACTATAAAGTTGGCATTGTTACATTAGATTCTTTTAGAGTTGGCGCAATAGAACAACTACAAGCATATACAAATATAATGAGACTTCCCCTTGAAGTAGTGAAAAACCCAGAAGATTTAATTGAAGCACTATTAAGATTAAAAGATTGTAATTATATATTTATAGATACAGCTGGTTCAAGTCAATATGATGTTGATAAAATTGAGCTAATAAATGAATATCAAAATAGAGTAGAGGATTTACCAATTGAAAAAATTCTTGTTTTACCAGCAAATGTAAAACAAAGTGATTTAACAGATATATATGCAAACTACTCAAGATTAAATATTGATTATTTGACTTTTACAAAGTTAGATGAAACAAAAAGTTTTGGAAATTTAATTTCATTTGCCCATAAAACTAAAAAATCTATAACATATTTTTCAGTAGGACAAAATGTTCCTGATGATTTAATTGTATCTGATGCTTCTTTTTTGATTGATTGTTTTATGAATAACTCTTGTCCAAGGAGATAAGAGTGTTTAATTCTATATCAAATCAAGCTAGCAAGCTTATTAAACTAACAAAAAATAGCACTCAAAAATCAAAAACTAAACTTATTACAGTTACTTCAGGAAAAGGTGGAGTAGGTAAATCTACATTTGTTGGAAATATTGCATATTTATTATCATCTAGGGGTTTTAAAGTAGCTGTAGTTGATGCAGATATTGGCTTGGCAAATATGCAAGTACTCTTTGATATAAAGCCTAAATTTACACTTTTTGATTATATTGATGGTAAAGTTACAATAGAAGAAGTTTTATCTAAAACAGCTTATAAAGATGTCTCTTTAGTTGCTGGTAAAAGTGGATATAGATACTCTAATTATTCAAACTCTTTTGTTTTTGCAAGAATTGTTCAAGATATAATAAATCTTAATAAATTTGATATTGTGCTTGTTGATACAGGTGCAGGATTAAATGATTATGTAAAAGAGTTTTTATCAATTTCTAATAATATACTTGCTGTTACAACAACCGATCCTAGTGCACTTACTGACCTTTATGCATTGATGAAAATGTTATCCAAAGATAAAGAACAGCTTATGCTATGTTTTAATCATACTAAAAATCATCAAATAGGCGATACAATTTCAAATTCTTTAATAAATTTAGCAAAAAAAAATAGATTAAATGAAAAATTTATGGTAAAATATATAGGTAATGTATCGACATCCGCAAATATTTCTACAACTGGCCGGTTAAGAAAATTATTTAGTTTTGAGTTTAAAGATGATGACTCAACTAGACAACTGCAATTAATAATAGATGCATTACTAAGAAATATTAAATAATAAGGTAGTTAGAGTGTCTGTTACTTACAGAAATAGAGTATGTTTTATTATTGTTTTAAATAAAGAGCTATAGATACTATGATAGTAGAAAAGTTCTCGCAAAACGTAATAAATAGCGGAATCTTTAGGCTATATATTGCCACGGGATTTTTTGCAACATTAATATTTTTTGTAGTAAATGCAGAATTATTTACTCCATTAGAGATGGTATTTGGAATAGTTGGAGTGACAGTTGTTTTAAAAGGCGTCTCTAATATGATGCTTTCTTTAATAATTTTATTGTTTAATTTAGATAATAAAAGAACAGAGTTAGATTTTAAATATAACTCTGAAAAGATCGATGCAATGTTGGCAGAATTAAGTATAAAAGATGCAGCTTCTGCTGGTGAAAAAAAAGAGTGAGGTAAAAGATGAATATTTCTTCAATAAAAGATTCAATTAGTTCTTTAGGTTTAACAAAAAATGGTGTTGATAAACAAGATGATAATAAAAATTCTTTTTCTGATTTATTAAAAAATGCAGTTGAAGATGTTAATGATAGACAAATTGATGGTTATAATGCTATGCAAGATATTGCAACTGGAAAAGTTACAAATCTTCAAGAAGCTGCTGAAAAAATTGAAGTAGCTGATTTATCTTTAAGATTAGGTTTAGAAGTTAAAAATAAGGCAATTGCTGCATATAAAGAAATTTCTAGAATGCAAGCTTAATAGGGAGTAGTTATGGGTTTTTTTGATGGTTATAATATTGCAACTTCAGGAATGAGTGCACAAAGAACAAGAATCAATATAGTAAGTGCTAATATTGCAAATGCACAAACTACTCACACAAAAGATGGTGGTCCATATAAAAAACAAGATGTTGTTTTTCAAGATGTTTTAATGGATAAATCAAAAAAAAGTGCTGATTCTTTTGATGAAAACAGTGATAATAATGTGTCTGAGGCAAGATTATTAAGAGGAGTAGGTGTTAAATCTATTGTTCAAGATGATGCAGATCCAATTATGAGATATGAACCTGCACATCCAGATGCAAATGAAGATGGATATGTTGCTTATCCAAATATTAATCCTGTAATTGAAATGGTTAATTTAATAGAGGCTCAAAGATCTTATGAAGCAAATATTGCTTCTTTTAATACACATAAAAGTATTGATACAAAAACATTGGATATTATAAAAGGCTAAATTATGGCACAAGTTGATTTATTATCTACATCAAAAACAAAATCTGATGTTAGCTCAAATACAAAAGAGTCTAGTTCTACAAAAAAAGAAGGAATATCTTTATTTGATTCTTTATTAGAAAAAAGCTCTAAAAAAGTTGAAACTAAAAGTGAAGAAAAAAGTACAGATACAAAATCACAAAATAATATTGATAATTCAAACTTAAAAAATGAAAATGAAACTGTAGATACAAAAGATAATAAAGAAATTGATGTTGATAGCAAAAATAAATCAAAAGATGACAAAAATTTAGACCAAACACAAAAAACTACTAATGAATCTATTGAAAAAAATAAAAATGAAAAACCATTATCAATGTTAGATAGAATGGTTTTAGAAGCTAAAAAAAATATAGAAAAATCAAAAGAGAATTCAATAGAAAAAAGTGATACTACAAAAGTATCTGGTGAAAATATTGAAGATAAAATTATAAAAAATGACACTACAAAAAATATAGATAATAGTAATCAAGTTATTAATTCCAAAAATGAAAAAGAACAAAGTGGTGATAAATCTACTAATAATGATTCTACTAAAGAAAAAGATTCAAATGATAAAACTTCAAGTGAAAAAAAAGTATTAAACAGTAAAGATGATTTAATACAATCAAAACAAAAAGAAGAGATAAAAACAAAAAATGAAGATGAAAATGGTGAAATCTTAAAAAAAGCTATAAAAAATAGTACTGATACTTCTTCTTTAGTAGAAAATGAAAATAAAAAAGATTTAACTTCTGAAATAGAAGTAAAACAAGATGATAATAAGACAAACGATGAAAATTCTTTGAAAAAAGATACAGAATTAAAAAATGTTAATAAAAACATCGTTGATACAAAGAACTCTTCAGAATTAATTTCAAATATCAAACAAAATGAAAAAGTTGGTAGTAATGTTAAAAATGAAGTTGAGAAAGAAACTAATGTTATAAATAAACAAGCTAATGTATCTAATAATAAAAATATTGTAGATAATATTAATAATAAAGAAAATGTGATAAATAGTGAAGATAAAATAAATAAAAAAGATAATAGTACTTTAACTACAGAAACTGACACTAAACAAAATAAAAATAGTGATGCAAAAGTAGATTTAGTAAATAATAATAAAACTGTTCAAAGTGTAGATTCAAAAGTAAATATACAAGAAAGTGAAATTGCACCAAAAAAAGATATTGAATCAACAAAACAACAAAATTTAAATAGTGCAAAAACTGTTGATACAAATGTAACAAAATCAGATCAAACATTGACGAATACTGTTTTAACAGATAATTCAAAAACAAAAATAATTGATGATAAAGTTAATAGTAATATCACTTCAGATAATAATGAAAAACCAAATAATAATTCAACTAAAGACTTTGATAAAAAAAATTTAGAAAATAGTAATCAAAATTTGAATAAAGATATATCTAAAGTTAATAAAAAACTAGAACAATCAACTGAATCTTCAACATTAAATAATACTAATACTAAAAATGAAAAAGTTGCAACTGAATTATCTAAACTAGGTGCAAATATAGAAGAAAAAGTTGATTTAACAAATAAAAATAGTGAAAAATCAATATCTTCAATAAATGATAAAAATCTTAATGTAAAAATGAAAGATGAAAATAAATCTTTAATTGACAAACTTGTAGAAGATAGTATAGTTGATGATAAAAAAGTTAAAATAGAAAAAACAGTTTTAGATCAACAAACACAAATTCAAGATAAAACAACACTTAAGAATAATCTATTAACTAATATTTATTTAAGTTCACAAAAAAGTAGTATTGAAAATAATTCTTTGTTCGTTAAACAAGAAGGAATAAAAATAGCAAAAAATGGTTCTAATATTTCTGATATTAAAAAATCTGCAGAAAAACTTGATTTAAATCTTACAGAAGCAAAAGTTGAAGTTTTAGAAAAAAATATAATAAAAGAGTTTAATCAAGACAAGTTTATTGAGAAAATGACATTAAATAAAGATTTAATGGATGATTTAACAAAAAGTAAATTAACTACACAAGCTATTGAGAATGCAAAAAATACTCAAAATCAACAACAAGTTGCAGCACAACAACAAGCACAAACAATTTCACCTGATGTTAATGTTAATGTTCCTTCTGCTTTAGCAATGAGTATTCAAAGTAGGATAATTGGAGCACACCAACAAATGTCATCTATGATGTCAGATATTGCAAGAAGAATGTATGAAAATTACAAACCACCAGTTACAGCATTTAGAATAAATCTTGTTCCTGCTCAATTGGGTCATATTGCAATTATGATGAAAAAAGGTGATAGAGAGAACAACAGTTTAAATATTAGTTTAAATATTTCAAATTCTGCAACTCTTGATGCTTTTACAAATAATGAGTCTGGATTAAGAAATGCATTGCAAAAAACATTTGATTCTGATACTGAATTTAATTTAGATTTTAATTCAGATGATGGTAGCAATGGAAATAGCAACAATCAACAACAAGAGCAAAATTCTCAAAGACAAGGTTCTTCTTCAAGTGATATTTTAAATTCACTTGCAAATATGAATAAAAATTCTACTACAAATGAAGATGACATCTCAAATTATATGTAATGGAAGCATTTTTATCCCTATTAAATCAAGATGTACTTTTTAAATTTTCACTTCTTTTTGCAAGAATTTTAGCATTTGTTGCATTTATGCCTGTGTATGGTCATACATCAGTAAGCCCTAGAGTTAGAGTAACTTTTGCTTTTTTTATTACAACATTTCTTTTTCCTATCGTCGATGTTGAAAATAAAATTACAGAGAATATGTTTGTTTTATCTTTAATTACAGAAATAACACTTGGCTTAGTAGCATCATTTTTTGTGCAAATGATTTTTTCAGCTGTTAGAATTATTGGGGAGTTAATTGAGTATTCAACTGCATTATCAATGGCGAATATGTTTGATCCTTCAACTGGTTCTCAACAAGGGATTGTAAATAGATTTTTATATATGGTAGCTTTAGTTTTATTTTTTGAGACAGGAATGTATGAAATGACTTTTACTATTTTAGTTAAAAGTTTTTCAATGATTCATTTAGGAGAGTTTAATATTTTTTCATATGATGGAGTTAAAATAGTTATAGATGAAATAAATAGACTTTTTGCTTTTGCTTTTTCATTTGCATTGCCACTATTTTTCATATCTTTTATTCTTGATATTTATTATGGGTATGGCACTAGATCTATGCCTGCTTTTTCTCCATTTGTAATTACATTTCAACTTAAATTTGGAATTATATTTTTATTTTTGATGTTTGGTATGCAAATATTTGCAGATTCATTTACTAACTTTTTTATTGATAAGTTTCAGTAGGAGTATTTTATGGCAGATGATGACGACAAAACAGAAGAACCCACGCCCAAGAAAATAGAAGATGCCAAAAAGGAAGGTAATGTCAACAAATCTATGGAGGTTACCGGAGCTGCAATTCTTTTTTTTGGAACTATATATTTGATATTTTTTTCTGGTCATTTTTGGCTAGAAATTGAAAAAATGATGCGTTATATATATGGTTTCATTGGTCAAGATTTAAGTGGGAAAGTTTTTTATTCAATTACATATACCGTAGTTTTAACAGTTATTAAGGCTTTAGCTCCACTTTTTGCTTTGGTTTTATTATTAACATTAATTACAAACTGGACTCAATTTGGTTTTGTTTCAACTCCTTTAAAATTTGATTTACAAAAACTTGATCCAATTAAAGGTTTTGGTAATATGTTTGGAGTTAAAAAAGCAGTTGAGTCTTTAAAATTAGCTTTGAAACTTATAATTATTATGTCTGTTATGACAATAGTTATGCTTTTTACAGGTGAAGATTTTCTGCGTATGATGAATATGACTCTTCATGCTGCACTAAGTAATATGATAAATTTAATTATTTATTATTTAGGTGCAATACTATTAATTATAATAATTTTTGCTATAATTGATTTTTATTTTACAAGATTTTATTATATGAAATCTTTAAGAATGAGTAAGCAAGATATAAAAGATGAATTTAAGAATATGGATGGAGATCCTCAAGTAAAAGCAAGAATTCGTAAAATTCAGATGCAAATGTCAATGAAGAGAATGATGGCAGATGTACCTGATGCAGATGTTGTAATCACAAATCCCACTCATTATGCAGTTGCTTTGAAATACGATAATAAGGTTGATCAAGCACCTAAAATGATTGCAAAGGGTGTTGATTTTATTGCATTAAGAATTAAGGATATTGCAAAAGATAATGATATTCCTATTATAGAAAATCCTGCATTAGCAAGGTCTTTACATGATCAAATAGAAATTTCGCAAGAAATTCCAGGTGAATTTTATAAAGCAATTGCTGAAATATTTGCATATGTATTTGAATTAAAAAAGAATAAAAGGTAAAAGTTGAAAGTTATTGTTTTATTATGTTTTTTTACTATTTTTTCCTTTGCAAAAAAAGATTTTTATTATAGTTTTATAAACTCAGCAAATGAGCAGATTTCACAAGAGAAAAAGCAAGAAATAACAAATGGTTTTGAAATAATTAATAATGTTAAAAAACTTGCAAGAGAAGGAAAGATAGATGAAGCTTATAAAGAAATTACAGATTTTAAAAATAAAAACAAAGTTAAACTTTTAGAATCAGATATTTATATATTATATGCAGAATTATCTTTAAAAAGAAAATCAAAAAGATCTATTTTAGAAGCTACAAAAGAGTTAGAAGATGCTATTAATAGCTCAAAAATAAGAGAAGACCAATTAGCAAAAGCTTATATGTTTTTGGTTGATTTAAAATTAAGATCAAATAAGATTAATGAAGCAAAATATTTTGCAGATATTATTATTAATAACTTTAATGATAAAGTAACTAAAGCATATGGTAAAATTCATCTTGCAAAAGTTTATAAATATGAATATAAGTATGCAAAAGCAGAGAGAATTTTATATGAAGTACTTACTAAAACAACTGATATTTTAGTGGCAACAATAGTTGCAAATGAACTTTTTGATGTTTATATCTCAGATAATAAATATGATAGAGCATATGAATTAATTAAAAAAGTTTTAGATAAAAATATTGATTATTATGCTACAGATTCTTATTTGGCTTTAGAACAAGTTGATAAATTAATAAAAGCTAAGATGCCAGAATTTGCAGTTAAAATTTTAACTGAATTAATAAAAAGAACTAAAGATAAAGATGCAGTAGAGAGTTTTATTTATAAATTAGCAAATACGTAT
Organism: Arcobacter sp. CECT 8985; assembly: GCF_004116495.1. Lineage (GTDB taxonomy): Bacteria > Campylobacterota > Campylobacteria > Campylobacterales > Arcobacteraceae > Malaciobacter. The sequence continues at coordinate 136,254 of NZ_PDKC01000002.1, forward strand.
ATGCTAATGTATGAAGGTACTCCAAAATATTTATTAAAAGCAAAAAGGCTATATGAGGAGTTGTTAGCTAAATATCCTGATGGAATGTATATAGATAAAGCAAAAATGTATATTGATGAAATATTTATGAGAGAAGGAAAAATTAAACCTAGTATTATTTCAAATAAATATATAGATTCAGAATCAATGCAACAAAAAGTTCTATTGCAAGAACTTTTAAATGAAAAAAGAAATAAAGATTATGAAACAATACTAAAAAAGAAAAGAGTTTATTCTAAAATATCAACTAAAATAGCAAGACGATTTGGTTTTGATAGTATGAATGATATTTTTGATGTAGTAAGTATTGAAATGATTAAGAATTTTTTGAATAAGGGTGAGTGCTCTAGATTAAAAGAGACATTAAAAACATCAAGAAGAGAGACTTTACAAAAATTAATTGAAGATGAAGATACAAAAGATAAATTTTTTAAATGTATGATTCAAGAACCATATGAAAGAGCATATTTATTGGCAAAAGAGGCATTTAATTCAAGTAGAAATGCACAGCTATATCTGTATTTAGAACGAATGGCTTATAAATTAAATAAATTAAAAGAGGCAATTACATTTTCAGCAAAAGTTGAAATGGTAAATAATAAAGAAGTATTAAAAAAAGAGTTTTTAGATAGATTTTTAATTTTAAATGCATTAAATGAACCTCATTCAATTGAACGATTTTATAAATATGCACAAAAACATAAAGATTATATAAAAGCAAATGAAGATAATCCTGTAATTATAGATTTTTATTATCAATTCTATATATATTTATTAGGACAAAATAAAAATAAAGAAGCATTTGAAATTTTAAATAAATTATATAAAAAGCAAAAAGATTTTAAGGCTAGAGTTTATTCTCCTTTTGTAGAAGAAGAGTTAGCAAAAGATGCAAAAAATAATAATAAACCTCAAAAAGCTATTGATTATTTGCTTGAAGGGCTAAATTTGAATAGAAAAATAAAGCCAAACGATTTAGCAAGAACATATTACGAATTAATAAAATCTTACGAGTCTTTGGGAAATAAACAAAAACAAGATGAATATATTAAAAAATGTAAAGATGTACAGGGTGCAACTGGCAGTTTATATAAAAAAATGTGTGATGCAATGTGATGATAGATATAGATGCATTTTTAAATAATATAGATAGCAGTAGCTTATCAATTCCATTTGGTCGAATAAAACATATAAGCAGTACAACTATTGTTGCAATAGGAATTGAAGTTGCTGTTGGTGATATAGTAAAGATAGAATCAACTCAAAGTCTATCTACAGTTTTAGGTATGGTAGCTTCAATTGATAAAAACGATTTTACAATTGTTCCTTTTTCATTTATTGAAGGATTTAGAATAAATGATAAGGTCTATTTACAAAAAGAGGGTCTTAGTGTTAAAACAGGGTATGGACTTGTTGGAAGAGTTGTAAATGCCCTTGGTGAACCAATAGATGAAAAAGGTAAAATAAAAGATATTAATGAAAGTTCAGCTATTAATAAAATATCAATGCCTGCACTTCAAAGAACAATAATTAATCAAAGATTTTCAACAGGAGTTAAGGCTATTGATTCTATGCTTACTTCAGGAAAAGGTCAAAAAGTTGGTATTTTTGCAGGAAGTGGAGTGGGAAAATCAACTTTAATGGGAATGATTGTAAAAGGGTGCGAAGCTCAAATTAAAGTTATTGCCTTAATTGGGGAAAGAGGAAGAGAAATCCCTGAATTTATTCACTTTAATTTAGGCAATAATTTAGATAATACAATTATTGTTGCAGCAACTTCAGATGAATCTGCATTAATGCGTAAGTATGGTGCTTTTACTGCAATGGCAATTGCTGAATTTTTTAGAGACAAAGGTCATGATGTTCTTTTAATGATGGATTCTGTTACAAGATTTGCAATGGCACAAAGGGAAATTGGATTAAGTACTGGGGAACCGCCAGTTAGTAGAGGTTATCCACCCTCAGTGTTTGCATTATTGCCACAACTAATGGAGCGAGCAGGTAGTAATTCAAAAGGGTCAATTACTGCATTTTTTACTGTATTAGTTGATGGTGATGATATGAATGATCCAATTGCTGATCAAAGTAGGTCAATTTTAGATGGACATATTGTTCTTACTAGAGATTTAACAGAACAAGGATTTTATCCTCCAATTGATCTTTTAAAATCAGCTTCAAGGGTAATGGATAAAGTTGTTAATGATCAACATTATAATTACTTTTTAAAGTTAAAAAGGGTATTATCTCTTATAAAAGAGAATGAAGTATTGGTTAGAGTAGGTGCATATAAAGCGGGGATGGATCCAGAGCTTGATGCAGCATTGGCTAAAAAAGAGAAAATTCGTGAATTTTTAACTCAAGGCACTAAAGAACAGTACTCATTTGAAGAGATTGTTCAAAAACTTAAGGAGGTGCTACAATGATTAATACATTAAGTGAGTCTATGTATAGACTAGATTTATTAAATGAAAAGCAAGAAAAGCTAACATATCAATCAAGTACTAGAAAAAAGATTGATGATGGAAGTGATGACTCTTTAACTTTTACAAGACAAATTTATTTAGAAAATAAAGTAAGTACATTTGAAAATTTGAAATCTCAAATTGAAATTACTACTGCACAAAATGATACAGCAGATACAGCAGTTGGTTCAATAAAAGATAAAATAGAAATTGCAAAAAATGAGATTTTAAGAGCTTTAAATGGCACTGAGCAAGAAACTTCAAGAAGTACTATTGCAATTAATGTAAGTGGTCTTAAAAAAAGTATAATGCTTTTTGCAAATGAAAAAACAAATGGAGAGTATCTTTTTGCTGGTACAAATGGATCTCAAGCACCTTTTGAACAAGACCCTATTTCAGGCAAAGTTTCGTATACAGGTAATGGATATTTAAAAAGAGTTGCAGTAGAAGAAGGTTCTTATAGAGAAAGAGGAGTTACAGGCTTTGATTTGATGATGAATACAACAGACAAAGCAAACTTTGGTCAAAAGTTGACAGTTTCAGCTAATGAAAGAGTTATTGATAATGAAGGTAATGAGTGGGTATTAAATGATGCCGTTCCAGAACTTGTTAAACATAATGTAAATGGTGCAACAAATGAAACAATGCCTTTAACAGAGGTTCTACCTGCAACAACACCAAAAACATATGAAACAACAAATGCTATATCAACACAAGGACGTTCATTAGAGTCTAAAGAAAATATTTTTGATGTTTTAGATAAAGTAATTAATGCATTAAACCAAGTAGATGAAACTGGTGCACCTATTACAAAAGATCAAGCGGATAGTATATTAAAAGAGGGATTGGAAAAAATGAATACATCTTTTGATACAGTAAACAAAGCCCATTCTGATTTAGGTGTTAGAAATAAAATTTTTGAAGTTTCATATGAAAAATTATCTTCAAAACTTACACACTTTAATGTTTTATATGAAAATACATCAGGTGCAGATTTAGCAAAAGTAGCAATGGAATCAAAAGCATTAGAATTAACATTTACTTCACTGTATTCGACAATTAATAAAATGAATCAATTGTCTTTAGTTAATTTTATTAAATAGTTTTAGGTTTAAATGAACATAAAAAAGATACTATCAAAAGATTTAGTTGTTGTAGCACTTTTTGTTGCAATATTGATGATTATTATTGTTCCTTTACCAAAAGGAATTTTAGATTTTTTCTTGGTAGTATCTTTATCTTTGGCACTTCTTATTTTATTAATTTCTTTATATATTCAAAGACCTTCAGATTTAACTACCTTTCCTACAATAATACTTATTCTTGCACTGTTTAGATTATCCTTAAATATTGCAACAACAAGATCTATTTTGAGTGAAGGTCACAATGGACCAGAAGCAGTAAGCTCCATTATTGCAGCCTTTGGAGAATTTGTTGTAGGTGGTAATATGGTAATTGGTGTTATTGTATTTATTATATTAGTACTTATTAACTTCATGGTTGTAACAAAAGGTGCAACTAGGGTTGCTGAGGTTACTGCAAGGTTTACTCTTGATTCTATGCCTGGTAAACAAATGGCAATTGATGCTGATTTAAATGCAGGTTTCATTGATGATAAAGAAGCACAAATAAGAAGAAAAGAGCTTATCTCTGATGCAAACTTTTATGGAGCAATGGATGGTTCTTCTAAGTTTGTAAAAGGTGATGCTGTTGCTGGTATTATTATTACTTTAGTTAATTTAATTGGTGGATTATTAATTGGTCTTTTTCAACATGATATGACTGTTTCTGAAAGTGGTCAAATTTATACAATATTAACAATTGGTGATGGTCTTGTTGCTCAAATTCCTGCACTTATTTTATCAACTGCAACGGCAATTATTATTACTCGTTCTAATATGGATGAAGACAAATTTGCAAATCAATCTGTGCTTCAACTTGTAAAAGATAGTAAATCATTAATTCTAGTTGGTATTGGAATGATTTTATTTGCTTTTGTTCCCGGTTTTCCAAGTGGAATCTTAGTGTTAATGGGTCTTTTAATGATGTTTGTTGGATATACTATTTATATGATTGAAGATAAACAAGATAATGTAGTTACAAGATTTTTCAAAACCGAAGAGAAAAAAGTTGCAAAAACATCAAAATCTATAGATGAACTCAAAGAGATGAAAAAACAAAAAGCTCCTGATGAAAGTCAAGCTATTGAAAATATTATGAAGCTTGAAGTTCTTGAGTTGAAATTAGGTTTTAGACTTTTACAACTTGTTCAAGGAGATTCTGAATTATTAGATAAAATTAAAGGTATTAGAAAAACAATTGCTTCAGATTTAGGTTTTATTATTCCTCAAATTAGAATTTCAGATGATGGAAGTCTAATGCAAAATGAATATCAACTTTATTTAAAAAGAATTCCTTTAGTAAAAGGTAAAGTTGAAACTGAAAAATTACTTGCAATGGGTGGAATTGGAAATGACAAATTAAAAGGCTTACATGTAAAAGAGCCTGTATTTGGTCTTGATGCAACTTGGATTAATAAAGATTTAAAAGAAGATGCACTAATGAAAGGTTATACTGTAGTTGATGCACCTACAATTATCTCAACTCATATTTCTGAAGTTATTAAAAAACATGCAGAAGATATAATTACAAGACAGGATATTGTTGATATAATTGATGGATTGAAAAAAGATTTCCCTATTGTTGTAGAAGAGGCAATGAAAGTTACTTCATATGGTTCTTTATTAAAAGTTTGTAGAGATTTATTGCACGAAAAAATTCCAATTGTTGATATGTTAACAATTGTTGAGTCAATTGCAGATATTGCAGAGTTTACAAAAGCTCCTGATGTCCTTTTAGAACATGTAAGAAGCAAACTTTATAGATTAATTACACAAAGATTTAAAGATAATGATGGAGTTCTTCATATCGTCACAATTAAACCTGAAATAGAGCAACAATTCATAGGGAAACTTCAAGAGCAGCATGGTGTCTCTCAATTGATGTTATCAATTTCAGAGATAAATAACTTAGTTACTAAAACAAAAGAGCTACTTGATCAAGTGGAAGCTAAAGGCTTTGGAAAAGTTGCAATGGTTGTTGATCCATTACTTAGAAAAAGAGTTGCTGAAATATATGAAAAATTTGGTTTACAAATTGCTGTATTATCCCATGCAGAACTTGACTCAAGAGCAAACTTCTCAATAGAAGGAACTGTAGAATTTTAAAATGAAACTATATAGAGCATTATTAATTATATTTATTTTTATAAATACACTTTTAGCTGATGTATCAATTAATGCACCAACTACTTATTTTCAAAATGAGGCATATGTTTTTACAATTAAAGCAACTGGTTCAGATGTTGTTTTTCCCAAAATCGATAAGATATCTAATCAAAAAGTACAAACTATATCAACATCAAAATCTATTCAAATAGTAAACTCTTCAATGAAAAAATCAATTATTAGAAAGTATAGATTTTTTCCAAAAAATGATTTTGTTCTTCCAAGTTTTACTATAAAAATTGATGGTAAAGATGAAAAAACAAAACAAATTAAAGTAAAAAAAACACAAGTAAAAAAATCAAACTTTAAATATGCAAATTTAGAAGTAAGTACTTCAAAAACTGATCTTTATGTAGGAGAAGCATTTAAATTAAAATTAAAATTTAAATATTTATCTTCTTTAAATATTTCAAATTTAAGTGTATCAAATGTTGATCTTAAAGATATTTGGTTTAAACAATTAAAAGGTGAAAAACATTATAAAGAAGGTGATTTTGATGTTCATGAATTGACTTATTTAATGTTTGCTCAAAAAAGTGGTCATTTAAAGATTGAACCTTTTAGAGTAAATATGAGTTTAGTAGCTCAAAATTCAGATCCTTTTTTTGGGTTTGTACAACAAAATGCTAATATAAAAAGAGTTTATTCAAATTCTATAAATATTAATGTAAAAAAACTTCCTGATAATTTAAATTTAATTGGTCATTTTGATATTAAAACATCTGTTGATAAAACTACAATAAATCAAGGTGATTCAATCACTTATAAGGTTAAAATTTCAGGAATTGGAAATATTGATGATATAAAAGATATAAAATTAAATATTAAAAATGCACAAGTTTTTGAAAATAAACCTAAAATCAGTACAAATATAAAAGATTCTAAATATTATGGAGAATATGAAAAAGTATTTTCTATTATTCCTTTAAAAAATATAAATATTGATTCTATAAAATTAAGATATTTAGATGAAAAAACTAAAAAAGTTGTAGTAAAATCAAGTGATTCTTTTTCAATTAAAGTTAAAAAAATAAAAAAACAAGAACATAAACTTTATGTTCCTACTAAAAAAAATGATGACAAAACAAAAGTTGTAGTAAAAGAAGTGCAAGTGTCATCTGTAAAACAGAATATAATATATTTTCTTTTAGGTTCTATTTTTACATTTTTGATTATTTTCTTGGTGAAATATTTTGAAAAGAAAAGAAAAAATAGCAAAAAAGATAGTACAATTATACAAAAAATTAAAAAATCTAAAACAAAAGATAATTTAATTAAAATCCTTGCTGTTTATATAAAAAAAGATGAGCAATTAGATAAAATGATTTATAAACTTCAAGATGAAAATGAAGATTTTAAATCATTAAAAAAACAGATAGTTGATTTAATTAAACAGTTAGAAAAAGGCAAAAAGTGAAATATATAATATTATTATTGATTTCAATTAATTTTATGTTTGCTTCTGTATTTTATTCAAAATTAGAGCCAGTAAATAGTTATAAAATTAAAGCAGCTGTTAGTGGAAAAGTTATTTTTTCAAATGAGAGTGTTGAAGGTAAAAGAGCTAATAATTCTTTGATTATTAAGTTGGATTCATATGTTGATGAAGTTGATTTAAAACAGACTCAAAACAAGTTAAATGCAATACAATCAATGATTGATATTGAAAATAATAATTATAAAAGAATGAAAAAAGTATCTTCAAAATCAGATTTTGAAAAAGATACACAAAAATTAAAAGTTATAAATTTAAAAACTTCAAAAGCTGATGCTTTAATTAAAATTGCAAATTTGAAAGATAGTATAAAAAATAAGAAATTAATGGAAAAAGATAATTATATTTATAATATTAATGTAAAAAAAGGAGATTATGTAACTCCTGGTACTTTGCTATATGAATCAAAAGATTTAAGTCAAGGAAAACTTACAATATTTGTTCCAATTGCAGATATAAATAGTATAAAAAATAAAAAAATATATCTTGATGATAAAAAAAGTAATTTAAAAATAACAAAGATTTATGATGTAGCAGATAGTGAACATATATCATCTTATAAAGTAGAGATTTATGTTCCAAAAGTTAAAAAATTTTCAAGGTTAGTAAAAATTGAGTTCAAATAAAACAGTAGCATGCCCTTTAGACTGTTATGATGCTTGTGAAGCAGTAGTTGTAAATGGTAAAATTAGAGGAAGTAAACAACACTTTCCTACAAATGGTAATTTATGTGCAAATTTTATATCTTGTACAAAAGAAGAGTATTTAAACACGGCATATTTCAATAATGAAAAAATATCTTTAGATAGTGCTTTAGATATATTAGTTTCTAAATTAGAAAATAATAAATCAAATGAATCACTTTTTTATAAAGGTAGTGGAAATATTGGAGTTATGCAAAAAAGTTTGAAAAGTTTTTTTGCAAAATATGGTTCAATATTAACAGAAGGTAGCCTTTGTGATGGTGGTGGAAGTGTTGGAATTGAAAGAAATAGAAAACAGACAGTAAATCCTCCAATTGAACAACTACTTAAAGCAGATGTTATTATTGTTTGGGGAAGAAATTTTTCTGTAACATCATCACATATGTATGAATTAGTAAAAGATAAAACATTTATTACAATTGATCCAGTTAAAACACATATTGCTAAAAATTCAGATTTACACCTTGCATTAAATCCTAAAACAGATTATGAATTAGCACTTTTATTGACTAGGTTTGCACATATGCAAGATATGGAAGATGAAGAATTTTGTGAAAAATTTAATACAAGTGAAGATTTTTTTGATTTGGCAAAAAGTAGACCTGTTATTTCATATGAAGAAGCAACGGGAGTTAGTTTAGAAGATATAAATAGATTTTTTGAAATTATAGAAAATAAAAAAGTTGCAATGGTTTTAGGCCTTGGAGTACAAAAATATTATGAAGGTGCAAATATTACAAGATGTATAGACTCTTTTGCTGCTTTTTTAGGTCTTCATAATAATAAAAAACATTGTGGTGTTTGGTATTTGAGTAACTCTCATTATGGGTATGAACAACAATTTATTACTAAAAGTGAACATAAAAAAGAAAAAGTAACTGAAGTAGATTTCTCAAAATATAAATTAGTATTTATTCAAGGTGGAAATCCTGTTGTAAGTGCTCCTAATACAAAAAGAGTTATAGATGGATTAAAAAATACTTTTGTTGTTTTTATGGGTACAACTTATAATGATACTTGTGAATATGCAGACTTGATAATTCCTTCATGCTCTTTTTTACAAAAACAAGATGTTAGGTTATCTTATGGTCATCAATATAAAGCAGTTTCACAAAAAATTCAAGAAGTAAATGAAAACTCAATAAGTGAATACGATTTAACTAAGTATTTATTTGATAAATTTAATTTTGATGGATTAAAAGATGAAAATGAAATTATTGATTATTATAAAAACAAAGAAGTAAAACCATTTGAATTTGATAATTTTGAATTTATTGATGAGCTTGATATTGAGCATCTTTATGAACAAAAGTTAGATAATGAATTTTATTTTATTACTGCAAAAAAGAAAAAGAGTTTAAACTCTTCTTTTAAAATAGATAATAGTTTATATTTAAATCCAAAGTGTGGATTTGATAATGGACAAGAGGTTATATTAAAATCAAAATATGGCAAAGCAAAGTTTTTAGTTAAATTAACTGATGATGTAAAAGATAATTGTGTTTTATGTTATGCAGGAAACAAAAATGCAAACTATATAACTCCATATTATAGTGATGAATCTTCATCTAGTGCTATGTATCAAGAGGTTTTAGTATCTATTGAATTACCGTAAACTTTTTAAAGAGCATAAAGTAATAAGAGATTTATCTCTTGTTCAATTCATTTCATATTTTGGTGCATGGTTTTCAAATGTTGCAATTTATACAATGCTTGTAAAATTTGGAAGTAGTCCTTTTGCAATAGCAATTGTTACAGCCATGCATTTTCTTCCAGCAATAATTATTGCTCCTTTTGCAGGGGCAATAATTGATAGATTTAAGATAAAAAAGTTGATGATGACTCTTCTTTTTACTGAATTTGTTATGACTTTATGTTTTTTATTTATAGATAATAAAGAACAAATTTGGCTTTTACTTATTTTTATTTTTATTCGTATGAGTAGTGCTTCTATGTTCTTTTCAACAGAGATGTCTTTATTAGCTAAACTTGTAAAAGGTAAAGCTTTACAAAAAGCAAATGAAATACATTCAATTATTTGGTCGTTTTGTTACTCTTTTGGAATGGCAGTAAGTGGTTTTGTAGTAAGTTCTGTTGGTATTAAAACCGCTTTTATTATAGATGCTTCCTTTTTCTTAGTTGCTATAGTGGTATTTTTTAAAATAAATTTTGTTGTAAAAGACTCAGAAATAACTGATAAGTTTTTCAAAATTATTAAAGATGGATTTTTTTATATAAAAAATCATAAAATATTATTTCATTTGATTATTTTACATGCAAGTGTTGGTTTAACATCATTTGATACATTAATTACTTTACTTGCCAAAAATGAATATAAATTTGTAATTGCAACTGCACTATCTATTGGTATATCAAATGCTGTAAGAGCTCTTGCATTGATGATAGGACCATATTTTATAGGTAGATTTGCAAATGATAAAAGTTTTTTTTATATTTTAATTCTTCAAGGAATTAGTATTTGGATATGGGGACTTTTACAATTTAATTTTTATTATGCTTTATTAGGTCTATTTATTACAGGTTTTTTTACTACTACAATTTGGTCTTATACATATGCATTAATTCAAGAAAATTGTGAACATAAATATTTAGGAAGAGTAATTGCTTATAATGATATGATTTTTATGCTATCAAATATTATTACTACGCTTTTTATAGGTTTAATGACAAGTTTAATTTCTCTTGATATAATTACATATTGTCTTGGCTTTGGATTTATCCTATTTGCTTTTTATTTTAAAAAAGTTTTACAATGGTTATAATTCTTTTATATGTGGAGTTTAAATGTTTCATGAAAAATATTTATCAAAATTAATAATATTTACTCCAATAATACTAATTATATTAGTTACTACATTAGTTACCTTTACTCAAATAAAAAAACTTGAAAGTAAATTTATAGAAGATAGTACTAAATTAAAAGCAAAATTGATAAAAGAAGAAAAAAATAAACTTTCTCAAAAAATAAATACTCTTGATGAATATATAACTTACCAAAAATCAACAACAAAAAAACTTCTAAATACTGAAATAAAACAAAGAGTAGATTTAATATATGAGATTATATTAAATAAATATAATGAAAATACTGGAATTGAAAAAGAAAAAAAAATTAAAAAAGATTTGATTGATATTATAAAAGTAATGGAATTTAAGGATAATGGATATTTCTTTTTGATAGAAAAAAAGAATAATAAACTAATTCCTATTATATATCCTGCTTATAGAGAGTATGAAAATAAAGATATTCTAAAAATAGAAAATAAAGAACAAATGGAATTTGTTAAACAAATAAAAAATATGACTAAAGATAAATATATTACATATAATTTAAAAACAGCTATTTCAAATATTGATAGTTATAAAAAAATATCATTTATTAAAATATTTAAACCTTATAATTGGTTAATAGGTCATGGTAATTATTTTGAGATAATTGATACTATATTAAAACAAAAAGTTTTAAACAGAATTGATTCTTTTGACCCCAAAAGTGATCAAAAAATATTTGTAATAGATAAAAATAACGTAATACTTAATACAAATTATAAAAAAATAACTGATAATAGTGATAATGAATTCATAAAAAAAATTAATAAAACAAGAAAAGAGAAAAACTATAATAAAACATACTATTTTTGGACAAAAAGTTATAAAAATTTAATTGCATATAAATATGTAAAAGATTGGGATTGGGTATTAGTTGATAAAATTGATTTAAAAAGTTTAGAAAAAACAATTATTGATATTATTGGGAATAAGAAGCAAGATGAAAAAAACTTAATTCAATTTAGTATAAAAATTGCATTATTTGTTATCTTATTTGGAAGTTTACTTACTTTTTTTATATCAAAAAGAATAGAACTTATTTTTAAATCTTATAAAAATAATATTGAAAGCCAAAAAAATGTATTGAAAAATATAAATGCTACACTTGAATCAAAAGTAAAATATAAAACAAAAGAGTTAGAAAAGTTAAATGAACAATTAAAAGATGAAGTTAAAAAAGAAGTATTAAAAAATAGAAAAAAAGATCAAATGTTATTCAATCAATCAAAAATGGCATCAATGGGTGAAATGATTGGTAATATTGCACATCAATGGAGGCAACCTTTAAGTACTATTAGTACAGCAGCAAGTGGAATTGCAATAAAATATGATTATGGTATGTTAAGTAAAGAAGAGGTAAAAAAAGATTTAAAAGCAATAGTAAATACTACTCAATATCTTTCTCAAACTATAGAAGATTTTAGAAATTTCTTTAAAGAAAATAAAGAAAAAGAAGGCTTTTTATTGGATGATTGTATAGATGATTCTTTGAAAATTTTAGATGCAGCATTTAAAAATAATTATATTGAAGTTATAAGAGAAAAAAATAATATAAAAGTATATTCAATAAAAAGTGAATTAACTCAAGCAATATTAAATATTTTAACTAATGCAAAAGATATTTTGACTCAAGATGCAAAAATAGAAGATGATAAACGTTTTATAAAAATTAGTATAACAAATGATGAAAAATTCGCATATATTGTCATTTGTGATAGTGGTGGAGGAATAAAAAAAGATATTATAAATAAAGTATTTGAGCCTTACTTTACAACAAAGCATCAAAGCCAAGGAACTGGAATTGGTCTTTATATGACTCGTGAAATTATTATAAAGCATTTAAATGGAAATATTTTAGTAGAAAATAAAGAGTTTGAGCACCAAAATAACTCTTATTTTGGTGCAAGTTTTAAAATCATAATTCCTGTAGATAGTTTATCTTAGGAAAATAATCTTTTAAAAATGGTAAGGATACATCTTCAAAAGTATCTTTATCTTGATATAAATTAATATAAAAATCAAATTTTATATCTCTATTTTTTAAAGCTTCAATACTTAATAAAGTATCATTTATACAGCCTAATTTACTTGGTGTAATTAAAATAGCTTCACAATCAAATTTTTTTATTAAATCTATTATGAACATATTTTTTTGTATAGGAACCATAAGTCCTCCAGCACCTTCAATAATTAATACATCACATTTTTTTTGAAGTTTCTTCTTTTGATTTAATAAAAATTCAAAATCAAGTTTTGTATCTTTTTTTGCAACATATGGAGCTGCTGGAAGTTTAAATTGATAGGGAACAACTTCATTTATATCAAAATCAAATTGTGGATTTAACTGTTTTATTAAATCTAACATATATGATCCATCAATAGGTTTATCAATAACTCCTGTTTCAAAAGGTTTAAAATAACCAACTTTTAATCCTAAATTTGTAAGTGCAATTGCAAATTTCTCACATCCATAAGTTTTGCCTACATCGGTATTTGTTGCACTTATAAATAAGCTTTTGTTTAAATAGTAATTTTTTTCTTTTATCATTGTAATTTCTTTTTTGGTATAATATTTTATATTGAGTATTTTATCGAAAAAAGGTTTGAAGTGGCTAATGAATTTGAAGTAGAATTAGATAATGATATAAAACTAGAAGAACCAAAAAAATATAAAGTGTTCTTACTAAATGATGATTATTCTACAATGGATTTTGTAATAGAGGTTTTAGTTAATATATTTAGAAAAAAACAAGATGATGCTGCACAGATTATGTTGAACATCCATAATAAAGGCAAGGAAGTTTGTGGTGTTTATACACATGAAATTGCAGCTACAAAAGTTGCCCAAGTGACAACATTAGCAAGGGAAAGAGGTTTTCCTTTGAAAGCAATAATGGAAGAAGAGTAAGATTATGATTAGCAATGAATTAAGAGGTATTTTCGCGCAAGCAGTAAGTTATGCAAAATCATGCAAGCATGAATATTTGACATTAGAGCATATATTTTTGATGACTTTACATGATGAAGTTATAGAGAGTTTGCTTACTAATTTAGGTTTAAATGGTGATGAACTATTTGAAAAGACAAAAAACTATATAGACCAAAATACTCCTATTTTGCCAGAGAATATAGAAGATGAGCCAATTGAAAGCATATCTTTAACAAGAACTATTGAACAGATGGTTGCCCACACTCAAGCAAGTGGAAAAAGAGATGCAAATGTTGAGGATATGTTTGTTGCTATAATAAAAGATGAAAATTCATATGGTTCTTATCTTTTAAAATCAAATGGAATACAAAAAGTTGATATTTTAGAAGAGATTTCTCATAACATAAATGATGAATTAGAAGATGAAGATGCAATGAAGTCTGATAGTAAATCAAGTGTATTAGAGAAAAATACACTAGAACTTGTATCTTTAGCACAAAAAGGCGAGATTGATCCTGTAATAGGAAGAGAAGCTGAAATTGCAAGAGTTATTCAAGTATTAAGTAGAAGAAAAAAGAATAATCCAATTTTAGTTGGTGAACCAGGAGTGGGTAAAACAGCAATTGCTGAAGGCTTAGCTCTTGAAATATCAAAAGATAATATTCCAGATACTTTAAAAAATGCAAAAATTTTCTCATTAGATTTAGGCTCTTTATTAGCTGGAACAAAATATAGAGGTGATTTTGAAAAGAAATTAAAAGCACTATTAAAAGAGATTGGAGAAATAGAAAACTCTATTTTGTTTATAGATGAAATTCATACAATTGTTGGTGCAGGAAGTGTTGGTGGAAGTGCAATGGATGCTTCAAATATTTTAAAACCAATGCTTTCAAATGGAAAACTAAGATGTATTGGTGCTACAACATTTGCTGAGTTTAGAAATGATTTTTCTAAAGATAAAGCATTAAGTAGAAGATTTGCAAAAGTTGATATCAATGAACCTTCAATTGAAGATACTGTAAGTATTTTAGAAGGATTAAAATCAAAATATGAAGATTTTCATAATGTAAAATATAGTAAAACTTCAATTGAATTAGCTGTAGAATTAAGTAAAAAATACATAAATGATAGATTTTTACCAGATAGTGCAATTGATGTTATTGATGAGGTTGGTTCATTAAAGAAAATTGAGAAAAATCTAGCTAAAAAAGCTGCAAATATTACAAAAGAAGATATAGAAAATGTAGTTGCAAAAATGGCACATATTCCTCCAAAATCTGCTACTAAATCAGATATTGGACTGTTGAAAACACTTGAAAAAAATATGCAAAAAAGAGTATTTGGACAAGATGATGCAATTGGAACTATTGTGAAATCCATTAAAAGAAATAAAGCTGGACTTGGTCTTGATAAAAAACCAATTGGAAGTTTTTTATTTACAGGACCAACAGGTGTTGGTAAAACTGAAGTAGCAAAAGAGCTATCAACTCAACTTGGAATTCATTTTGAAAGATTTGATATGAGTGAATATATGGAAGCTCATACAATTTCAAGACTTATAGGAGCACCTGCAGGGTATGTTGGTTTTGAAAATGGTGGATTATTAACTGAAGCTATTAGAAAACACCCACATTGTGTACTTTTATTAGATGAGATAGAAAAAGCACATCCAGATTTAATGTCTGTATTACTTCAAGTTATGGATAATGCACAATTGACAGATAATAGTGGAAATAAAGCAGATTTTCAAAATGTAGTTTTAATAATGACTTCAAATCTTGGAGCAACTGAAGCAAATGTTATGGGATTTGCAAAAGATGAGAATTTAAATGAAAATAAAGCCATTAATAAATTCTTTGCGCCAGAATTTAGAAATAGACTTGATTCAACAGTTAATTTTAACCCATTAAGTATTGATGTTGTTACTCAAGTAGTTGCTAAATTTATTGAAGATTTAGAAAAACAACTAGAAAGTAAAAAAGTTAAAATTAGTATTACTTTAAAAGCTAAGAAAGAACTTGCATCTTTAGGATATGATAAGGCTATGGGAGCAAGACCACTTTCAAGAGTTATCAGTGATAAAATCAAAGATGAATTAACAGATGAGATACTATTTGGTAAGCTTAAAAAAGGTGGAAAAGTAAAAATTGATTTTGTTCAAGGTGAATTTACTTTTAAATATGAGGCTTTAAGTTAATATTTAGAAATGGAGTTTAATGTTAGTTTAATCCTATTATAGGATAATATATTTATAATTTATGATGAGGTTATTTTATGAAAAAAATTTTAGTTAGTTCATTTGTTGCAATTTTATTATTAAGTGGTTGTGGTGAAGAAAAAACAACACAAAAAGTTGATGATAAAAGTGTAAGTGTAAATACAACTGATACAAACGCAGAAGTTAAAAAAGATGATGAGCTTGTAAATAGACTTAGTGATTCAAGTGAAAAAATATCAAAAAAAGTTCAAGAAGCTTCTAAGCAAATAGGAGAAATCGTATCTACAACTTCAAAAGAAGTAGGTGTTGAGGCATCTAAAGTAGTTGATGATTTATCAAAAAAAAGTAGTGAAATAACAGAAAAAGTAAAAGAAGAAGTAAAATCATCAAGTCAAAAAATTCAAGATAGTATGAACAATATAATATCAAGTAGTAAATCAACACAAGTAGGTAAACAACTATTTTTAAAATGTTCTGGATGTCATGGGTTAAATGGTGAAAAACAAGCTTTAGGAAAATCTCAAATTATTAAAGGTTGGGATAAACAAAAAGTAATTGATGCATTAAATGGATATAAAAATGGAACATACGGTTCTGCTATGAAAGGTGTGATGAAAAGCCAAGTACTATCTTTAAGTGATGATGAAATTAGTCAATTAGGAGAGTATATCTCTTCTTTATAATATAAATAGTAACTTACATAGGAGTTTATTATGACTTTATTTACTAATACCGCTGCATTAATAGCGTATGAAAATTATAGTTATAATAATAGACTTCTCTCTCGTTCTTTATTAAGATTATCAAGTGGACTTAGAATTAATAGTGCAAGTGATGATCCTTCTGGACTTGCAATTGCAGATAAACTTAGAACTCAAGCAAGTAGCATATCCCAAAGTATTGAAAATGCAAATTCTGCAATCGCTTTGACACAAATTGCAGATAAAGCAATAAGTGAACAATCTAATATAATTGATACAGTAAAAACAAAATTAATACAAGCTAGTAGTGATACGACAAGTGATGATGGAAGAGAAGCAATAAGAAAAGATATTGTTAAACTTCTTCAACAACTTGATAATATAGCTTCTCAAACAAATTATAATGGAAATACACTTTTACAAAATAATCAAAATGATACATCAAACTCAAGTATAAAAGATTTTTTTATTGGTGAAAAATCAAGTGATATAATAAAATTATCCTCTGTTCAATCAAATACAGTTGGCTTAGGATTGGATACTTTAAAAGCATTAACTAAAGACACATTGACACCAATCTTAGCAAGTGATTCTTTTAGTGTATTAGATATAGCATTAAATAAGTTAAATAACTTTAGATCAGAGTTTGGTTCTACTCAAAATCAATTAGAATCTTCTGTAAGATATATGCTTACAATGAAAACAAATCTAAAAGCTAGTGAATCTGTTATTAGAGATGTAGATTATGCAAAAGAGAGTGCAAATTTAAGTAAATACAAATTATTAGCACAAGCAGGAATGTTTGCTATGGTTCAAGCTAATAAAATACAAGAACTTATATTAAGATATCTATTTAGATAAGATTGTTATAATCACGCAAAAATAAAGGATTATTTTGCAAATACCCCCTTTAACTGACGATGTTTATACTTTTCCAAATCCTAGATATGCATGTGATGAAGGAATATTAGCCTATGGAGGTGATTTAACACCAGCAAGATTAATATCAGCATATGCTAATGGAATATTTCCTTGGTACAATGAAGATGAACCGATATTATGGTGGAGTCCAAATCCAAGATTAATTATGGAATTAGATGAATTTAAAGTATCAAAAAATCTTGCAAAAACAATAAGAAAAAATAAATTTGAAGTAAAATTTGATACAAACTTTACTCAAGTAATGATAGAGTGTAAAAATATATATAGACCAGATCAAGATGGAACATGGTTGCAAGATGAACTAATTGAAGCTTATACAAATTTACATAATTTAGGATATGCACACTCTTTTGAATCATACCATGATGGAGAACTAGTTGGTGGAGGTTATGGCCTAGTAATTGGTGATATGTTTTGTGGAGAATCAATGTTTGCAAAAAAAAGTGATGCATCAAAAGTAGCTTTATATCATCTTGTACAAAGATTGAAACAAAATAATTTTAGCTTACTTGACTGCCAAACTCCTACAAATCACTTACAATCACTTGGTGCAAAGTGTATAAGTAGAGATGAATTTTTGGATAGATTATCAAAAGCAATTGAGAATTTTCCTAAGTTTTAAAATATGTTAAAAAAGAGTCACTTTTAATAGATTATAAATATACTTGCAGTACAATTGTTATATTACAATTTTATTGGAGAGTATATGAAATACTTTGAACTAAAATGCACGGCATATATAAAGAAAAATATTGAACTAAATAATAGTTTTGATATCTTATCAAGTTATATAAATTTCTCTTTTACAAAAGATGAAAACTTAAAAAAGTTACATGAAAAAAAAGACTTTAAAAACTATTGTTTTGGAAACTTTTACCCAATAGAAAAAGACAAAATTTATAAATCAGGTAATACTTATGAGTTTGTGATACGTTCCTTAGATGAAGAGTTTATTTATAAACTACAAAGAGTTTTGAGAGAAAATATAAACAATAGTTACCTTCAAGTTTTGCAAGCAACAAAAAAAGTGGTAAAACAATTTTTTGTAAGTGAACTATATACAATAACCCCAACCATCACAACAGTAAAAGATGAAAATGACAAATCAATATTTTGGACTTTACATAAAGATGGAGAAATCTTAAAACTGCAAGAACAACTTCAAAAAAATCTTTTAAAAAAATACGAAAACTTTTATAATGAAAAACTAGAACCAACACAAAACTTTATCCAACTGCTAGAAATCAAAAATCAAAAACCACAATCAATATATTTTATGAAAAAGATAAATGATGATAAAAGTATAAGAGTAAGACTCTTTGGAAATAAGTTTAAAATAGTACCAAATGAAGATGAAATAAGTCAGAAGTTAGCTTTTGTTGCTTTAGCTTGTGGGCTGGGTGAAAAACAAAGTTATGGTGGAGGGTTTGTTCTTGGGAAGGGATTTAAATAAGAGATAATTCATCTCCTAGGTTCATCACTGTAAATAAATTTACAGGAGAGGATTTACCTAGGAACTACGGCTATATTATATATAAAAAGTGAAAAAAAATCAAGGAGGGGAAAATAGTGAATGATGAATTTTATAAAAATCTAGAAAAATCTGTATCTACTGAAAGATTAAGTCATTATGTTACTATTTTTCAAACAAAAGATAAAAAAACAATTATTATAAAATATCTATTAAATATTGAACTATCTAAATCATTTTATTTGCCATTGCAAAAACTTGAAACAACTCTTAGAAATAATATACATACTACACTATCAAATCAATTAGAAAATGATAATTGGTTTGAAATATCTGATTTTTTAACAAATGATTCATATAAAAAAATAAGTGAAGCAAAAAATAATATAAATAAAGAATTGACTCCTGGAAGAATAATCTCAGAACTAAATTTTGGATTTTGGTGTGCACTTTTTAGTAAACCTTATGACCAAAAAGTATGGAATAAGTATACTAAATTGATATTCCCCAATATTCCAAGAAAATATGCAACTAGAAAAGTATTAATGAAAAAAATAAATTTAATAAGAAAATTTAGAAATAAGATTTTTCATTTTGATACGATTATTAATATAAAAAATCTATTTGAAATTCATAAAGAGATATCGGAAATTATTTATTGGCTAAATAAAGATGTTTATAAATTGACTATAGCCTTTGATGAATTTGAATATATATACAACAATGAAGAGAAGATAATAAAAGAAAAACTAGATGAATTAAGTAAGGATAATCAATGATTTATGATGTTTTAGAAGTATTCGAAAAATTATATAAAGAGAAAAATGATGATTTGATTTTAGGTTCATATAATTTAAAAGATGGATTGTACGTTAAAATAAAAAAAGACGAGACTTTAGAACTCTTTGAATCAAAAACTGTAAAAAGAGAAAAGATTTTTACTGATTTAAATGGCATACAGAATAGTAGTATTTGTGATGATTTTAAAAAGTGGGATTATTATAGCTCTTATATAAATTCAAATAAGGCTTTATTTGATAAAAAAATTCATAATATTAATTATTTATCTTATTTTTTCAAAATTGAAAATAGTGAATATGCAAAAGAAAAAATAGATGAGCACTTTAATGTTCTAGTTGATTTTTCAAAATATAAAGATAAAAAAGACAAAGAAATAATAGCAGTTTTTCAAGATAGGTTAAAAAATGAGAATAGAAAAGAGGATATTCTAAAAAAATGTTTAATTTTGAAAAATAGTTTTGACAAAATAATTCAAGTAGCAAAAGAAAAAGAGATAAAAAACTACATAAAAATATTTTTTGAGGAAGATTTAGAAAATTATAAAAAAGAGAGTGAAATCTATCTATCTTTAAAAATATTTAATGATAGTAAATATAATCAAAAGATTGATGATGTAATTTATGGTTTATCAAATTCAAATATGGGATTAAACTCTAAAAAACCTTTTTTAGAAAATAAAAATAGAAAACTTACTATCCCTTTTATGATAAAAAATAAAGATGCTTTGATGTTAAAGAAATTTTTTGATTGGTTGAAACTTCAACCTTATAATCAAGATAGAACTTTAGATGAACATTTTTTTATACAAAAACATTTAAGCAATGATGAAGCTGAAATTACAGAGTTTGATTATATTCCTATAAAAGCAGATGATATAAATAAATCATTTAATCCAATATATGTAAAAAATATTTTAGAACTAGAAAAAGATAAAAAATTAATATCTGATTATGAGATAAAAGAGTTATGGCAATTAGAAGATAAGATTGATACACTTTTTTATAATGGGCAATTAAAGTTTAATTACTATAGAGATAGTAAAGATATAAAAGTATCTGATTTTTTATCAAAAGAATTACAATCAATACTTTTTATAACTAAATTTACAATGATTAATTGTTTTAAAAAATATGATGATAGAGGATTTTTAAATATTATAAAAAAATATGGGACACAATTTGTTATAAATCATTATATGAATGAAAGAGAGTTTAAAGCAAAAGAAGCAATGAATTTAAAATTAGCATTACAAAAAGGAGAAGATATGGATATAAAACAAGAGTTGCAACATTTGAAAAATATATTAGAGGATGAAGAGTATAAATCATTATCAAAAGATGAATATCTTTTTTTAGCAGGTCAATGGGCAGCTTATTTGTTATCGTTAAGTAAAGCAAGTAATAAAAATAAAACTTTAGCTTTAGCAGAACAATATTTTAAAGCTAAATATATATCTAAAATACAAAGTATTTTAAATAATGATTTAGAAAAATTTAAACATGAAATAAGACTTAATAATGCTTGGGCATTAAAAGCTAGTTCTCTTTTGAAAGCTTATGAAGATGATAGTAAATTAAGCAATAAAGAAAAAGATAGATTCTTAGTAGGTTTTATGTCTAAAAATACATTTTATGAAAAAAGAAAAAAAGAAGAAAACAAAGAAAATGAGGAGAATGTATAATGAAAAGAGTTTATGGAATAGTAGGAATAAAAGCAAAAATGGCAAACTGGAATGCTGATTTTACAGGTCGTCCAAAATCTACAAGTAATGGTGACATCTTTGGTAGTGATAAAGCTTTAAAATATCCAATGAAAAAAATGTGGGAAAATGAAGATAAAAAAGTGATGTATATCAAAAGCTTAAAAGAGGAAAAAGGAAGTGTTATTCCAAATAAGTTAGGTGAACGATATGCAAATCTTTTTTCAACTATAGATAAAAAGAATACTACTACAAATGAAGTTTTGATAAATCTTTTTAAGTGTATTGATGTTAAAAACTTTGGAGCTACTTTTGCAGAAGAGGGACAAAATATTTCAATAACTGGTGCTGTACAATTTGGACAAGGCTTTAATAAGTTTGATGATACAAATATAGAGGTTCAAGATATATTATCTCCTTTTGCTGATTCTACAAAAGAAGATGCAAAGCAATCAACTTTGGGTACTAAAGTGACTGTTGATGAAGCACACTATTTTTATGGTTTTTCAATAAATCCAAAAGTATATGATAATTATAAGAAAATATTAAATAATTTTGAAGGTTATACTGAAAATGATTTTGAAGAGTTTAAAAAAGTAGCGCTTACAAGTGCAACAGCATTTAATACAAATTCAAAATTTGGTTGTGAAAATGAGTTTGCTTTATTTGTTAAATGTAGTGATGAAAATACTTATTTACCCGACTTGAGTGATTATATTGTTTTTGATAGTGATAAAAGAGCCATTGATTTATTAAAAGTGGAAGAACTTATCAAAGGTAAATATGAAAATGTAGAGGTGTATTTTAACCCTTATAAACTAAAAGTAAATACAACATTAGATAAGTTTAATATCTTTACACAAGAAAAGTTATAAGATGAAGGCTTTAAGCTTTGAGATAAGTGGTAAAAGTGCCATTTTTAAAAAGCCTGATGTAAATTCTTATACATATTTTACATATAACAATATTCATAAACCTGCACTTTTAGGGATACTTGGTGCAATTATTGGACTTGATGGATATATAAAACTTTATGATGAAAATATCGAAAATAAGAGAAATAAAAAACCTTTAAATGATGGTTTCCCTGAGTATTATGAAAAATTAAAAGATTTAAAGATAAGTATAATTCCAAAAAATGGTAAAGAACCAAATACAGGATATTTTACAAAAAAAATCCAAACTTTTAATAACTCTGTAGGATATGCAAGTAAAGAATTGGGTGGAAATTTAATCGTGAGAGAGCAATGGCTTGAAAATCCAAAATGGCAAATATTTATTCTAGATAATGAAACTGAAATATATGAAAAAATAAAAGAAGATTTATTAAATAAAAAGACTGTATTTATTCCATATTTAGGTAAAAATGATCATCCTGCCAATATAGATTTTGTAGAAGAGATAAATTTAGAAAGTTCAAAAAATTTTGAAAAAATTGATTCATTATTTGTAGATGATTATTTTGAAATCAAAGATAGCGCAGGAAGAAGAGTATTGCCTTTTATTTTTAAAGAGGTTTCTCCTGTATCTTTACAAAAAGATTTTCATTTTTATGAATATAAAAATTTGATTTTTACAAATCAAAAGTTAAGTTTAAAAAGTGAATATAAAAATATATATTCTTTTGAAGATAAGAATTATTTCTTTTTTTAGAAAGGTTATTTTATGTATATTTATTTAGATGAGCAAAAATATGAAAATTATTTTGCTCATACTTGTGGAAATAAGCCTAAAGAGAAATTAATTGATCATTGTAATCTAACAAAGTTTTATCTTGAAAAAATCATAAAAGAAAAAAACTTATCCTCTTTAATTGATAAAATGATTATTGATTTAGATAAAGATAATTTTATTTTAATAAAGAAACTTTTTTATAATGCTATTTTTTTGCATGACTTAGGTAAAACAAATAATTCTTTTCAAGCAAATAAGATGGATAATGAATTATTTGAAAAAACTACATTATCTTCTGAACATTCAAGTTACTCAGCTAAAGAGTTTGTATCTTTATTTATAGAAGAAATTGATAAGATAGAAGATGATGAAATTTTTTATAAAATTAATTATATTTTAAATACATTCTCTTATTTGATTATGAAACATCATGGTAAGCTTGATAGTATTGAAGATTATAATATAGAAGAAGATGGTTCTTATGAACTTGTGAAAAAAAAGAGTGAAAAGTATATAAATAATCCCTTTGAGTTTTATATATTAAATAAACTTCTTTTTTCTCTTTTAGTTTCAAGTGATTATTATGCAACAACACATTATATGGCTGATTTACCAACCACTAATTTTGGTACTATAAAAGATAAGCAAAAAATCATAAACAAATTTGAAGAGTATAAAATTATCAGAAATATTAGAAGTAATGAAAATATAAAAGGGATAAATAAACTTCGTTCAAAAATGTTTTTAGAAGCAGAAGAGAATCTTCTTAAAAATTTAGATAAAAACATATTTTATCTTGAAGCACCAACAGGCAGTGGTAAAACGCTGACTTCTATAAATCTTGCAATGAATCTGATAAAACAAGAAGATATTAATAAAATATTTTATGTATTTCCTTTCAATACTTTAGTTGAACAAACAAAAAAACAACTTGATGATATATTTGATGAAGATTTAAATATTGAAGTGATTAACTCTATTACTCCTATAAAAGAGATAACTGATCAAGAACAAGAAGATGAAGAGAGTAAATATCAAAAGTCATATATGAGTAGACTTTTTTTTCATAATGAGTTGATTCTTATGACACATATTGCATTTTTTAATATACTTTTTGGAACAACAAAAGAAGATAACTTTCCACTTTGGCAACTTGCAAATAGTGTGATAATACTTGATGAAATACAAAGTTATGATAATAAACTTTGGTCATATATGATTAAGTTTTTTTCTATTTATGCAAAAGCATTAAATATGAAGATTATTATTATGTCTGCAACCCTACCAAAACTTGATAATTTAATAGATAGTGAAGAAAATAAAGATATTTTTGTAGAACTTATCAAAAACAAAAATGACTATTTTCAAAGTAAATATTTTAAAAATAGAGTAGAAATCGATTTTTCATTATTAGAGCTATATAAAGAGATTGAATATGATATTTTGATAGAGAAATTAAATATAGAAAAAGAAAACTATTCAAAGATAGTATTTGAGTTTATAAAAAAAGATAGTGCAAGAGAATTTTTTGAGAGAATTGAAGAAGATATAAGATTTAGAGATTTTGAGATTTTTGAATTGAGTGGTGATGATAATAAAGCTACTAGGGAACATATAATACAAAAAATAAAAGATAAAAAAGAATTGAAAATCATATTAGTTGCAACACAAGTTATAGAAGCTGGTGTTGATATAGATATGGATTTGGGTTTTAAAGATATTTCAACTATAGATAGTGAAGAACAATTTTTAGGTCGGATAAATAGGTCTTGCTTAAAAGTTGAAAATAGATATAAACCAAAAGTGTATTTTTTTAATAAAGATGAAGAGAATAAGATTTATAAAGAGGACAATCGTATAGAAGATAACTTGCGAAAAGATGAATTTAGACAAGTTTTATTAGATAAAAATTTCGAGAATTTTTATAAAAATGTATTTAGAAGAATAAAAAGTAATGATTCAAAAATAAAAGATGGAATACTTGGAAATTTTGAAAAGTTTAATGAAAAAGTTCAAAAATTAAACTATAAAGAGATACAAGAAAAAATGAGACTTATTAATTCACAAAGTTTTAGATTATACTTCCCTTTTAAGTTTGATATTTCAAAATATAAAATTGATGAGTTTAAAGATAAAAAAATAATAGCAAAATATTTAGATGAAGATGAGAATTTGGATGGATTACTTATTTGGAAAGAGTTTGAAAAATTAAATGATATAAAGAACTATGCTCAAAAAGAAGTAAAAAGAAGTGAATTAAACTCTTTAATGCAGTTTTTTACCTTTAATATAACAAAGTATACAGATAAGCAATCATTACCATATTTTGATTATATATGTGGTTCTTATCATTTTATTTCTAATTATGATGATTTTATAAAAAATGGTAAGTTTAATAGAAAAGTATATCAAGATAAAAGTAAGGATATATTTTGGTAAATGGCACACTCATAAACTATTATTTTCATTGCAAAAGGCAGTGTTATCTTCACGCCAATCGCATAAACCTAGAAGATAATAGCGAAGATGTACGAATCGGTAAAATCTTGCATGAGATAAGTGAGGAAAAGTCAAAAAAGAGTGAGATAAGTATTGATAATATCAAGATTGATAAACTTACTCGTGATTATTTAGTGGAGATAAAAAAGAGTGATAGTGACCCCGTAGCTGTAAAATGGCAAGTTTTACTTTATCTTTATAAATTAAAACAAAAAGGTGTTGAGAAAAAAGGGAAGATTGAGTTTATAGAAAAAAATAAACAAAATAAAAAGATACATTATATTGACTTAGATGAGGTAAATGCAAAAGAGCTTTTAAAAATATGTGATGAGATAGAAACTCTTATAAATGCACCAGTACCACCAACAGCAAAATTTGAAAACAAGTGTAAAAAGTGTGCTTATTATGAGTATTGTTTTATATAAGGATTAAAATGGCAAAGAATCATACTAGATATATATTTTCAATGGGTGAGTTAAAAAGAAAAGATAACTCCATAGCTTTTAGAAACGAAAAAGGGAATTTTTATATTCCTATACAAGATACTAGGGAACTATATTGTATGAATGAAGTGAGTTTCAATACCAAGTTTTTGGATTTTATCTCAAAGGCTGGAATTACACTTCATCTTTTTAATTATCATGGAAATTATAGCGGAAGCTTTTATCCTAAAGAGCAACTTGTAAGTGGGGATTTGACTATAAAACAATCTATGTGTTTTATTGAGAGAAGATTAGTTATAGCAAAAGCGATAGTTGAATCAATAGCTGCTAATATTCATGAAACTTTGTATCACTATTTTAGACATGGAAAAAAGAGTTAAAGCAAACACTTGATTGGTTGAAAGATGATGTAAAAAAGTTTTTAAGTAAAGACTTAACTATAGAACAGATACTTTTTATAGAAGGGCAGATTTGGAGTAGATTTTACGATAGTTTTAAATATTTCTTGCCAGAAGATTTTATCATGAACAAAAGGGTAAAAAGACCACCAGATAATCCTATAAATGCTCTTGTGAGTTTTGGAAATACTTTGCTTTATACAAAAACAATATCAAGTATATATGAAACACATCTAAATCAAACTATAAGTTTCTTACACTCTCCAAGAGAGGGAAGGTTCTCTTTAAGTCTTGATATAAGTGAAGCTTTCAAACCTATTATTGTATTTAAAACTATTTTTGATTTAGTAGGTAAAAAAAGAATTCAAGTTGCAAAGCACTTCGACAAAAGTTTAAATTATGCGCTTTTAAATGAAGAGGGCAAAAAGATATTTATAGATGCCTTTGAAACAAGAATAAATGAAACTTTTATGCACAAAAAACTAAAAAGAAAAACAAGCTTTAAAAACTGCATCAAACTAGATGGATATAAACTTATAAAATATATAGTAGAAGGTAAAGATTTCAAACAATTTTTACTAAAAGAGAAGGTCTAAGATGGCAAAAAAACAAACTTTTAATTACAACTATATATTTTTGTTTTATGACATAGCAGATGAGTTTAGCGATATAGGTAAATATAGAGTTGCGAAAGTTTTTAAAATCTGTAAACAATACCTAAAACATCATCAAAAATCAATTTTCAGAGGTAATATAACTCCTTCTGATCAAATAATGTTAGAAACAAAACTAAAAAAAGTAATAGATAAAGACTTGGATTTTATCTCTATCATAAAGGTACAAAACTCAGGAAGCTTTGCAGAAGTATCAATAGGAAATGATAAAAAAGAATCAGAATCCATCTTTATATAATTTTCCAACCTACTTAAAAACAATATCATCTAAAAACAGCTATAATAAGGCACTTTTAAAAAGTTCTTTCACAACTTATTGTTTTAAAATAATCGTTTGGAAAAACTTCTTTAAAGAACCAATTAAAGGGAAAGTGTATTTTAGAAATGCCTAAATCATCTTCCTTGAACCAAAACATATAATGTATTGAAATACAGACACTATTCTGAACACAAGATTATTCACAACTTCTTGAACCAAAACATATAATGTATTGAAATCAAGTTAATCAAATTGGAGAAATTAACACATTAACTTGAACCAAAACATATAATGTATTGAAATATTAGTTATTTCTATACTATTCCTTCCTTTTTTTCCTCTCTTGAACCAAAACATATAATGTATTGAAATCAAGAGCCTACTTATAATCCTCAAATTGAGGATTACTTGAACCAAAACATATAATGTATTGAAATAATATAATTGAAACAATAAATGCTTTTGTAGAAACTTGAACCAAAACATATAATGTATTGAAATTTTACTTATTTTAACGCCGATTAACATTTTTTCTCTTGAACCAAAACATATAATGTATTGAAATAGAGAATTTTTAAAAGAAGAAGATTCACAAATTTCTTGAACCAAAACATATAATGTATTGAAATAAGTGAAGCAGTTCACTTTGTCAACAAGTCGGTAGCTCTTGAACCAAAACATATAATGTATTGAAATAAAGATAAAAGATTTGGTAGACCTAAATTAGATATCTTGAACCAAAACATATAATGTATTGAAATCGAAGAAGAATTTGACGGAACAATAGACATTAAACTTGAACCAAAACATATAATGTATTGAAATTAGAATGAGCATGAAGCACACCAAAACTTATTAACTTGAACCAAAACATATAATGTATTGAAATTGTCATAAACTAAGTTATCTTCATAAGTAAACCTATCCTTGAACCAAAACATATAATGTATTGAAATATTATCTACAACTATGTTTTAGAAAATAAGCTACACTTGAACCAAAACATATAATGTATTGAAATATTAAAGTAGATTTTGCAATAGATGACAACGACAACTTGAACCAAAACATATAATGTATTGAAATACTCCTAAAGCTCCTGAGTCAAATAGTGACTATTGGGCTTGAACCAAAACATATAATGTATTGAAATGACATTGTAAACAGAGGATTTCCATATCGAAGATATGCTTGAACCAAAACATATAATGTATTGAAATTTAGTTATTTCTATACTATTCCTTCCTTTTTTTCCTCCTTGAACCAAAACATATAATGTATTGAAATTTCAATGTTGTTGTAAGTTCCACACACAAAACAAGGACTTGAACCAAAACATATAATGTATTGAAATAATATTATTTGTAATGGTGGTACGCACATTCAAACAAATCTTGAACCAAAACATATAATGTATTGAAATACAGTTGAGTATCAAAATAATATTCCAGAAATTGACTTGAACCAAAACATATAATGTATTGAAATAAAGGTGCTTTAACTACTTTAGATGACAAAGAGTATCTTGAACCAAAACATATAATGTATTGAAATAGGAGATACAAAAATAGTAAATGGCTATGAAGATGACTTGAACCAAAACATATAATGTATTGAAATGATGAAAAGTCTGCACTTGATTTTTCTTTAATTTCTTGAACCAAAACATATAATGTATTGAAATCCTATAAAAAGTTTTTTTTATAGAGTCTTTTTTTGTCTTGAACCAAAACATATAATGTATTGAAATTGACTAAAGAAGTTGAAAAAGAACTTAAAAAGCTATTCTTGAACCAAAACATATAATGTATTGAAATCAAAGAAAAAATAAGGATCACTTCGAAAACTTAACTTGAACCAAAACATATAATGTATTGAAATCCTGCATTTGCATAACAAGCATAAGAACTATTTGAGCTTGAACCAAAACATATAATGTATTGAAATCTTCAAAAAGATTTTGATAATCTAAAAAAAGCCATTCTTGAACCAAAACATATAATGTATTGAAATACCTCTTGATACCTTTTATCGCCCTTTGATTTGATGCTTGAACCAAAACATATAATGTATTGAAATATAGATCAAAGTCTTATGGTGTAGCAGAAGACATTCTTGAACCAAAACATATAATGTATTGAAATTTTTCTATATTTGCTCTTGTAAAAAGAAATGTTTGCTTGAACCAAAACATATAATGTATTGAAATATAATAGAATCAAAATATAAGCAAGGAATGTATGCCTTGAACCAAAACATATAATGTATTGAAATTGTGTATAAACCCAAACATTTAAAGGTTTAACTTCTCTTGAACCAAAACATATAATGTATTGAAATTAGTATCACTACCTTCCCACTTATGCCCACCACTTTCCTTGAACCAAAACATATAATGTATTGAAATTTTGTCAAATGGAATATATGCATCTGCTGCATTGGTCCATCTTGAACCAAAACATATAATGTATTGAAATGAAATAAATATTTTTCCGCTATGTCTCATGTATTCCTTGAACCAAAACATATAATGTATTGAAATCTGTAAAGGCTTTGTGATGTGCTTGTTTTGTAAGCTTGAACCAAAACATATAATGTATTGAAATAAAACAAAACAGCAGCTATGGAGAGAGTTAAAGTTTCTTGAACCAAAACATATAATGTATTGAAATAAGCTTTTTTGGTTCTTAAGCCTTGCATCACATTCTTGAACCCAAACATATAATGTATTGAAATTTATAGGGTACCCCTCGAAACTAGTTTGTGTAAAACTTGAACCAAAACATATAATGTATTGAAATAATAGAAGAAGATATACAAGAAATACGCAAAAAGCTTGAACCAAAACATATGATGTATTGAAATGGATTAAAATCTCCTGTGTCAGTATCTTCAATATACTTGAACCAAAACATATGATGTATTGAAATGATGTTAAAAAAAGAATATGAAATAGATTTTAATTACTTGAACCAAAACATATGATGTATTGAAATACAGAAGTTTTAAATGATTTAGGCTATGAAATAGCTTGAACCAAAACATATGATGTATTGAAATTTTGAAAAATAGGCATTTGAATATTTTTTTCCATCTTCTTAAACCAAAACATATGATGTATTGAAATTAGTGTTCAAATACAACTTTATCTAGTGTTAGATTTTCCTTGAACCAAAACATATGATGTATTGAAATAGGTGTTTTTATTAAAGTTACTCTATCACTTCCTTGAACCAAAACATATAATGTATTGAAATTTTATTTTTAGTTTTTTTGATGAGTTTATTTATATACTTTAAATAAAAAGTAAATTAAGAAAAACTTATAATTAAATACTTCAAATAAATTAAACAAAACTTGTTTATAATACGATAAAAAGTATTGTTTAAGGGTAATTATGATTAAAAAAATTGATATGAATTCTGAAGAATTTGAAACAGAATTTGAACTTACAAAAAAATATACTGAAGATGTTTTAGATAAATATGGTTTTGTTTTTAATCCAAATGAAGAGATAAATGAATCAATTCAGCAAGGTCTGACAAGAAATCAGATGATTTATGGTACAAGATTTTGTCCATGTTTTATGGTTATTGGAAACACTTTAGAAGAACAAAGAAAAAATGAAGAAAATAGACTTTGTCCATGTACTCCTGCATTGGAAAATGAGATTCCAAATACAGGTTCATGTCACTGTGGTATTTATTGTACTAAAGAATATGCCAATAAATTAAAAAAAGATGAAGAGTTAAAAGAAGTATCTCACTCTCACTCAAGAGGTTTATCAAAGCAAGAGTGTGAAGAGTTATTAAAAAAAGAGCTTATTGATTCAGATGAGCTTGAATCGCTGCTTGAAGCAAGAGAATTAGGATATGTAGATTTTAATCTTGTTGATAACAGAGAATGGATGGAGTGGGTAGGTCAAAGAATTAAAGGTGTTGATTATTTAGTTCCTACAACTTCATTTTATCAAAGTTTAGAACAAATAGAAAATCAAAAAGATAAACCTACTATTGTTTATTGTCTTAGTGGAAGTAGAAGTGCATATTGTAAAAAAATCATGCAAGATATGGGATTTAAATCAGTAACAAATTTAAATAGTGGGGTGATGGGATATAAAGGAGAGATGCTATCTGGAGAATAGATAGCTTTAAAATTTACATATCCAAAGCTTGATAAATTATATATCCGCTTGCATATAAATCATTGTTTTCATAAAGTGGGTATATAATATTATTGAATTTTATCTCTTGGTTATCAGCAGTGATAAAACTCTCTTCAAACTCAATTGGTTCTTTATTTTTTAAAGATTCAAGCATTTTCTTTTGAATATTTGAAGCATTATTTGTTAAGCTATGTATTTGTTTACCTCTTAAATCTTCAGTTTTGTATTTATAAATATTTTTAAATTGATTAGAAATATCTGTGATAATTCCTAAATTATCAAGTTTTATACACGGTATAAAATGTTCAGAAAGAAACATATAAAATTCTAATTTTCTTTTATTAAAATCAAATTCTTCTTTTAATTGATCATAATCTTTCTTTGTTGTAATCATCTCATTTGCTAAGGCTTTTGTTGTTTTATAAAGATTCTTATTTTCTCTATATTTTTTTACAGAAGTTAAGATTGAGTTAGTTAAATCTTTTATTTTTACAGGTTTTGTTATATAGCTATCAACATTTAAAGAGATTGCTTTTAATAAACTCTCTTCATCTGTATATGCAGTAGTAAAGATAATAGGAATAGTTTTTGATACTTTATGAATCTCTTCTGCCATTTTTAATCCATTCATTTTGGGCATATTTAAATCCGTTACAATAATATCAAGTTCATCTTTGTATTCATTGAATAAATTAAGACCTTCTTCACCATTAGTTGCAATTAAAGTTTGTTTAAAAACTTTTTCAAAAATATTTAAAGTTTGTGTCCTTAAAATATCATCATCTTCTACATATAGTAAAGTTATTGTTTTTAACTCTTTTAAATCGATATTCATTAATCTCCCACTTTTAATTATTTTTTTATATTATATCGGAACTATACTTTTTTAAAAGTTGAACAATTGATATAAAAAATGTTACCATTGCTGGACCAATAATCATTCCCCAAAATCCAAAAGTCGAAAGTCCTGCTACTATTGAGAAAAATATTAATAATTCATTTATTTTTGTTGGTGTTTTTACTATTCTTTGATTTATATATTTTATAATAATTGGCTTAATAAATGTATCTGCAATAATTGAAATTACAATAATTGAATAACTAATTATTACAAGAGCATCATATAAATTACCTTTTATGATTTCATAAATACCCAATGGCAACCACATAAGTAAACCTCCAACAACAGGAACTAAAGAAGCAAAGCCATATAAAACTCCTAATAAAAAGCCATTATATCCATATAGAGATATAAAAAATCCAAATAACATACCTTCTAATATAGCTGTTATTAATATTGAGTATAAAACTATACTCATTACATTTGTTGATTCATAAAAAAGTGTATTTGCATCTTCTTTTTTTAAAGGAAGAATATCTTTTACATAATGAGAAATATTTGTTCCATATAATGTAAAGAAAAAATAAAATACTAATATTAATATCATATCCATCATAAATGAAGCTGAATTTTTTCCTAAATATGCACCAATAGAAAGCATATCTTTAATACTCTCTGCTATGTCAAATTTATCAAGTAATAAACTTAATTGCTGTTTTATAAAGTCATATTTATTTGGAATATTCATTATCCAGTTTTCAATTTCTTTATAGTTTTTTATTATAGCTTGTTGATCTAGTTGATTAAGATAGTTTGCAAAAGAAAATATACAATACATCACTGGAACAAAAAATATTACAGCCAATAAAATAGTCATTATTATTGAGCTTAATGTTTCACTTTTTAGTTTGTTTGTAAGTGAAATATCCAATGTATTTGTAGCTACAGTTAATAATAATGCAACAAAAATTGCTTTTAGAAAAGGATTAAATAGTTGTATTAAGAAAAATAAAACTGCAATTCCTATTGCAATTAAAAAATGTTGTGGTTTCAAAATAATGTTCCTTTTGTAGCATCATCATCAGTTGGGTATGATAATCTAAACATTTCATATGTTTTTATACTTGCAACTCTTCCTCTTGCTGTTCTTTCAATAAATCCATTTGCTAATAAGTATGGTTCAATTGCATCTTCAATTGTTCCTTCATCTTCACTAAGTGCAGCAGCAATAGTTGATAATCCCATTGGCTTACCTTTATTTGAAACTAGAAGTTCTAGAAGATTAATATCCATTTCATCAAAACCACTATCATTTACTCCAAGTTCATCTAATGCATATTTACATCTACTTCTTATAATTGTTTGCTCATTTTCTACTTCTGCAAAGTCTCTTACTCTTCTTAGTAATCTTAAAGCTACCCTTGGAGTTCCTCTACTTCTTCTTGAAATCTCTAATGCAGCATCATCTTCACAAGTTTTATTTAGTTTTTCTGCTGCAATTTTTATAATTTTTGCTAACTCTTCATTTGTATAAAACTGCATTCTAAAGTGCATACCAAATCTTTCTCTTAAAGGATTTGATAACATACCAGCTCTTGTAGTTGCACCAATTAGTGTAAACCTTGGCAAATCAATTTTTACAGTTTGAGCTGCTGGCCCTGAACCTATTATAATATCAAGTCTATAATCTTCCATTGCAGGATATAAAATCTCTTCAACTGCTGGGCTTAATCTATGAATTTCATCAATAAATAAAATATCACCTTCTTCAAGATTAGTTAAAATTGCAGCCAAGTCTCCACTTTTTTCTATCATTGGTCCAGCAGTGATTTTTATATTTGAATTCATCTCATTTGAAATAAGGTAAGATAGGGTAGTTTTACCTAATCCAGGAGGTCCATAAAAAAGAATATGATCTAAAGCTTCTTCTCTTTTTCTTGAAGCTTCAATAAATACTTTTAGGTTCTTTTTTATTTTTTCTTGTCCAATATAATCATCCCAAGAAGAGGGTCTTAAATTTACTTCGCTTTTGTCCTCTTCAAAAGATACTTGTTCTACTTCGACTAATCTTTCCATTTTTTAATACTCTTCCTCTTTACTTGGAAAAGATGCATTTTGAACATCATTTCTATATTGATTTACTGCTTGTTTTACTAAGTTTGCACCATCTAAGTATCGTCTTACAAATTTTGGTTTAAACTCATCAAAGAAACCTAACATATCAGACCAAACTAGAACTTGGCCATCTGTTACATTTCCTGCACCAATTCCAATAACTGGAACATCTACGCATTTAGTTATTTTTTGTGCTACATTACTTAATACACCTTCAACAACAATACAAAATGCACCTGCATTTTCAATGGCAATTGCATCTTTTATTAGTTGTTCTTCATCCTCTTTTGTTTTTCCTCTTACTTTATATCCACCTTCACTTCTTACATATTGAGGCATTAAACCAATATGTCCAACTACTGCAATTGAGTTAGATGTTAGGTGTTTAACTATATGTGCTTTATCTTCTCCACCTTCAACTTTAACTGCTGAAGCGTTAGTTTGTTGATAAATTTTTATTGCATTTTCTAAAGCTTGTTCTTTTGTATTATAAGTTCCAAAAGGCATGTCTGTAATTACAAATGCTTGTGGTGCACCAGTACAAACTGCATTTGTATGATAAATCATTTGTTCTAGTGTTGCAGATAAAGTATCATTTTTTCCTGCAAAACTCATATTTAGACTATCTCCTACTAATATAAAATCAGCTATATCTTTAAACAGATTTGAAAATAGTGCATCATATGCCGTTATCATCGTAAGTTTCTTACTATTTTTTGATTTTTTGATTTTTGTTATTGTCATTTTTTCAAAGTCATTTTTTATTATACTCATAAAATATCTTCCTTAAAATAAACTATTTTTTAATTTTTATTAATCTGTTATCTTGTTATTTTATGTTACTATTATAACTAAAATAGTTAAATATAGGATTTTATTTTGAAAAAACTTGTAGGTTATATAACAGCTAGTTACCCTGAAAATAGCTTTACAGTCGATTTAGCATTAAGCATGAAAGAAGCTGGAGTTGATACATTAGAATTAGGAATTCCATTTTCAGATCCAGTTGCTGATGGACCAGTTATTGAAAAAGCGAATTTGCTAGCATTGAAAAATGGCTTTTCTTTAGAAGATTTATTTGATGTATCTTCTAAAATTGCACCACAAATGGATACATTGTGGATGGGATATTTAAACCCATTTTTTCACTATGGAATGGAAAAATTTTTTAAAAAAGCAAAAGAGTTTAATATCCAAGGTGAAATAATTCCTGATTTACCATTTGGTGAAGCTCAAAAGTATAAAGAGTTAGCAAAAAAATATGAACAATCTATTATAAGTTTTGTTGCTCCAACTCACTCAAAAGAAAGAATTGAAAAAGTTGTAAAAGATTCTGAAAAATTTATTTATATGGTTGCTTATGCTGGGATAACAGGAAGTGGTAAAAATGAAGATTTATCAAATATTATAAAAACTGTAAAACAGTATTCAAATACACCTTTATATATTGGCTTTGGAGTTGATGAAAAAAGTTGTAAAGAAAAAGCCGTTGGAGTTGATGGAGTTATAGTAGGAAGTGCTTTTGTTAAGCATATAATTGATGATTCGTTATCTAATAATGAAAAAATTGATAAAATAACTAAAATAGCAAAAGAAATAAAAGAGAAAATCAACGAGTAATTATGCATATATTAAATGAAGATTTAGAGTTTGTAGAAGAGAATAGACAGTGCTCATATTTTGATGATGAAATATCAGATATGAGATATAGATATATGAACCACTGCAGTGTAGAAGAGTATCAAAATATGCTTGAACATGGGTGGAGAAGATTTGGGAAAATGCATTTTGTTCCAGAGTGTGCAAATTGTACAAAATGTATAAGTATGAGAATTGATGCTAAAAATTATAAATTTTCAAAATCTGAAAAAAGAGTAATTAGTAAAAATAAAGATACAAAATTATATATACAAACTCCAAGTATTACAAAAGATCATTTAAATTTATATGATAAATATCATAAATATATGCATGATAAAAAGCAGTGGCCTTATCAACCAATAACACCTGATGATTATGTAAGATCATATGTTCAAGGAAAAGATAAGTTCACAAAAGAGTTTTTATATTTTAGAGATGAAAAACTAATAGCAGTTGCTTTAGTTGATATTTTACCAAAGTCAATTTCAGCTATTTATTGTTTTTATGACCATGATTATGAAAATTTATCTTTAGGTAAATTTTCTATATTAGCACAAATTAAAATTGCAAAAGAGTTAGATATTCCTTATATTTATTTAGGTTATTGGATAAAAGATCATTTTTCCATGGGATATAAAGAATTATATAAACCATTTGAAATACTAACAAATCGAGCTTCATTAAAAGAAGATACAATTTGGAAAAAATATGAGCTATAATATAGTTTCAATAATCTCTATTGTGATTACAACTGTAATTGCATTATTAATAAGTCATTATTTAAGTTTGGTCTTTTTTGAAGATACAAATAATTTAAGAAAAGTTGTTCAATTAATAATTGCAGTAGTTATATTAACTACATTTTACGCACCCATTAAATATATTTTATTAAAATATATGAATATAAATGATAAGGAATAGTCTATGAAAAAGCTAGTTTTACTTATGTTTTTAATTTTTACTTACACTTTTGCACAAGAAGAGAAACAAGAGCATGTTGATTGTGTTATTCTTGAAGATGAAAATTCTATAATTTGCAAATATCTACAAACAAGAGTAGATTATGAAAAAAAAGTTATATTTGAGTGGATTGACCCTGATAATGAAATATCAAGAAAAAGGGAGATGATTATTCCCCCTGAACATGGCTCTATTTATGATTTTAGATATAAAGACGGAAGAAAAAAAGGTGAGTGGATATTTAAAGTAATCGATGGTAAGAAAACTTACCAAACAAAATTTGAAATAAAATGATTATATTTTTTTCAAATTTTTGTTTAAATTCATAACTAAATCAATACCTTTTTTATCTAATATTTGTTTCATATCTTTACTTCTGTCATCTGAAGTTTTATTTAAATTTATAAGGTTTGTTAAATAATCTTCTATTTGATTCATAAGTTTTTTATCTTCTAATAAAAGTATTGTTTTTGCACTATACTCTTTTATGGATCTAGTATTTTCATCTTTTAAATTGTTTAAATCTATAGATAGTATCTCTTGTGATAATTTTGAAAATGCTTCTAATTTTGTTGTTCTTAGCCATTTTTTTTGATCATTTTTATTGTTAACTTTTGTTGTTATAAATGTATCAACTACTTTTGTTGCAATTGCACCAACTAGTGCATTTCTAGCAACTTGACTTGCTAAAGCTAAACTAATATTTAACATATTCACTCCTTAAATATATAAAATTCTATACTTAATAAACTTAATATTATATTAAAACGATAATTATTATCAAGATTAATACATGATTAAGTTTTAATTCAGTAATATTTAAAAAATTAATAAACTAGGATACATATGAAAAAGAATTGCCCACAACAGGGGTTTTTAAATAAACATAATAAAAAAATTCATAGTAATTTATGGAAGTTCTATGCAGTTGGGCTTTCTCTTGGGGTATTAATAATTACTCTAAAAGGATTTTAATCGTGGAAAAGCATGAACAAAGTTTTGATTCATTCTTAGAAAATTTCAAGAAAACAGTTTCTAAATTGGGTTTCAAAAATTCAACACAAAAAGATTACCTTTTAAAAATATTATATTTTACTGATAAGCATTTAAGTGCAGAAGAACTTGTAAAAATATCAAAAGATAAATATAAAATTGATATGGGAATTGCTACAGTTTATAGAGCAGTTAAATTTTTTGAAGAATTAAATATTATTAAATCACTTGATGTGGGTGATGGAGCAAAAAGGTATGAATTAAATTTATCTTTGCATCATGATCATATGATTTGTACTTCATGTAGTAAGATTATAGAGTTTAATGATGATGTAATAGAAGAACAACAAGAAGTCGTAGCAAAAAGTAATAAATTTGTATTAAAAGATCATATTATGACAATTTACGGTATTTGCGAAGACTGTCAATAATAGCATAAGTTTTAACTTATGCTATTATTAATGAAATGACATTATATGTTATATAAGATAATATCCAAGCAGTACCTGTTGTAAATACAAATAGATATCCAAGATATTTCCATCCTCCAGCTTCTCTTGTAAAGACCATCGATGCAGCTAAACAAGGTAAATAAATCATTACAAATACTATAAATGCCATTGCAGCAGGGAAAGTTATATTATTTTTGATTTTATCTATTAAGCTTTCTGAATTTTCATCACTTTGATCACCTAATCCATATAATATACCTAAAGTAGAAACAACGATCTCTTTTGCAGCAAGTCCAGTTTCAAGTGCAACTGACATTCTCCAATCAAATCCTAAAGGTGCAAATAATGGTTCTGAAAATTTCCCAATATATCCTAAATATGAGTTTTCTAAGTTATAAAGAGATAATTCATTTTGTAAAGCATTTTTTTCTTCATCTGTTGCAGCTAATTCAATTTTTTGATTAAATGATGCTTCAACTTCAGGATGTTTTGGATAATTACTTGCTATCCAAATTAAAAGAGATGCTGCTAAAATAAATGTACCCGCTTTTTTTAGATACATCATCGCTTGATTTGATACAGTATGCCAAACTAACTTACTTGAAGGAAGTCTGTATTTAGGCATCTCCATAACAAAAGGTTCATCTTCACTTTTAAATACTACAATTTTTAATACTTTTGCAGCAATTAAACCTAAAATTGCACCACCTATATATATTAAAAATAAAATATTACCAGCGTTTTCTTTACTAAAAAATGCACCTGTAAAAAGTACATATATTGGAAGCCTTGCTCCGCAAGACATAAAACCTATAATAAATAGTGTAAGTAGTCTATCTCTTTCATTCTTTAGTGTTCTTGCAGCCATATATGCAGGAACTGAGCATCCAAAACCTGTAACTAAAGGAATAAATGATTTTCCATGAAGTCCAAATTTGTGAAAGAAACCATCAAGTAAAAATGCTACTCTACTCATATATCCAGTTGTTTCAAGTAGTGCAATACCAAAAAATAAAATTACAATATTTGGAATAAATAAAACAACTGCACCAACACCAGCAATTGCACCATCTGCAATTAAAGATGAGATTTGGTTATCTCCAAGAAGTTCTTTTGTTCCATCAATTAGTTTTGCAAAAAATGCATCAATCATGTCCATTGGAATATTACCAATATCAAATGTTAATTGAAATAATCCCCACATTAAAAATAGGAAAATTGGCAATCCAAATATTTTATGAATTAATATTGCATCAATCTTTTCTGTAATTGTTTTTTTTTCTATTTTATCTTGTGTAACTGTTTCTGTTACAATACCTTTTGCAAATGCAAATTTTGCATCATTAAAAATATCTTCCATATCTTTTGTATCATAATGAATAGATATATGATTAAAAGCTTCATTTAAAATTGGTTGTAGTTTTGTCCATATTGGTTCTTCATGAAAAAATTTATAAGTTTTTTTATCTTCTCTTAAAAGTTTTATTGCAATTTCTCTATATGAAAAATTTGTATCGTATTTTATTTCATTAAAAAATTTAACAATATTAGAGATCTCTTCTTCAATAACATTTGAAAAGATAAGTTTAGTAGGAAGTTTTTCATTTTCATATTTATTAACAATTTGCTCAATTAAATTATCAATTCCTTCTTTATTAGCTGCACTTGTTTTTATGCAAGGCTTACCAATAATTTTACTTAATTGTTTTTCATCTATATTTATTTTCTCTTTTTTTGCTTCATCATTCATATTTAAAGCAAGAATCATTTTTTTATCAAAAGCTAATAATTCAGATGTAAGATATAGATTTCTTTCTAAGTTTGTAGAGTCAAGTACATTTAATATAATGTGATAATCTTCATTTTCCAAAAATTCTTTTGTAACTCTTTCTTCTAATGTATAGTCATTTAATGAATAAGCACCAGGTAAATCAACTATTTCAATTCTATAATCTTTATATTTAAATATTACTTCTTCTTTTGCAACTGTAACTCCTGAAAAGTTACCAACTTTTAGTTTTGCATTTGAAATTGAATTGATAAGCATACTTTTACCAACATTTGGTTGACCAACGAGGGCAATCTTTATAATTTTTTTATTCATTTTGTTACCTCAATCTTATTTGCTTCTGTTAATCTTATAGCAATTTTAGTTGTATTTATTCTAACTTCAATTGTATTTTTTGCTAATGTTACTTCTTCTATTATTACTTTTGTATTTTTTGTTAAACCAAAAGAATAAAATCTATTTTTTAAAGAGCTATCACAATTTAATGCCAATATTGTGGCTTCTTCTCCTTTATTAAGTTCACTTAATCTCATAAAAATCCTTTGAAATATTTAATATTTTTAAAATTATAATAGACTTAAAATTTAAAACTACTTAATAATGATAATAATTTTCAAATAATTTTCAAATTTGATAATAATTCTTAATTTATAATGATAATTAATAACATTTTAGTTAAAAAATATTTTTATATGTAAAATAGTTTTTTTATTATATAATTAATTATCAAAATAGAACTCTAATTGATAATGAGTTTAAATTTATATTAAGGTAAGCTTAAAACTTATTTAGCAAAACTATCATTATTAAAGGATTACAGTGATTAAAACAGAAGATATTATAAATATTGCAGGGTATTTTACTATTATTGCTCATACTCCAGGAAGATTAAGAGTTAGAGTAAATCCTAAGATTAAAAATGAGAGTGAAAATATATCCATAGAAGATATTGAAAATTTACCTTCAAAAATAAATGGTATTAAAAATATAAAAATAAATAAGATTGTTGCATCAGTTACAATTACTTATGATCCACATGTTTTTAAGCCACAAGTTTGGGAAGATTTAATTAATAAACAAAATTTAGATGAAATTACAGAAATCATAAATAATTTAGCTAAGGAGGTGATGTAGTGGTTAACCTTGATGAAAATATACTTCTTTCTCAAAGAGTTGATTTAAATAGTGAACAAGCTGTTGAATCACAAGTATTAAGAATAGCTGTATATGATGAGTTTAAAGCTTATGAAACATATTCAAAAATAATTGAAAAGTTTGGGGCAATTAAGCCTTTTATAAATATAAAAGAAGCAGAGGCTGTTCATTATAGTGCATTAATGCCTTTATTACAAAAGTATAATGTTGAAGTTCCAATAAATGATTGGCAAGAAAAAATAAAAGTACCAAATTCATATATTGAGTGTTGTGAACTTGGTGTTGCAAGTGAAATAAATAATATTGCAATGTATGATAATTTGATTGCAAATACAAAGCAACCAGATATTAAAGATATACTATTTAAGTTACAAGCAGCATCATATAACAATCATCTTCCTGCATTTAGAAAGTGTGTATTAAATCATTATAATGGATTAAATCAATCAACAAGTTTAAATAGTGTTGAAGATATGATGAGTAAAGCAAATGAATATCAAATGCTTTTAGAAGATGTTGCTTCTGGAAATATAGATCAAAATAAAATAACTGAAATTTTAAGTAAGTTAAATATCTCTATGATAAGTGGAGCAGGTCTTGGTGCAGCATTAGTTGCTTTTTTAAATAATTATTCACAAGAAAATAACAAGGAGTAAGTTATGGCATTACCATTTGTAGCAGGTCTTGCAATCGGGGCAGGGGCAGTTTTAGCATTTAGAAAAAGTTCTTTTATCAAAGAAAAAACACAAGAAGTAATTGATAGATCAAAAGAGTACACATGCTCTAAAGTAGAACAAGGTAAAGAAGTAGTATCAGATGTAAAAGATACTATTGATGCAACAAAAGAGTGCATAAAAGAGAAAAAACAAGCAAAAAAATTACAAGCTAAAGAACAAGAAAATATAGAAAAAATTGAGGCAAAGGATGAAAAAGAATGCAAAGCGGAGTAATTAATACAGGTACACCAAGAAATGTTATAGGACATATAGTAAGTGGAGCAGTGGCAAGTGCAGTTGTATCAGGAACAATTAATTATAAAAAAGCAAAAGAGCAAAAAATTTCTTCAAGAGATGCGATTAAAGATACAGTTAAAAAGACAACACAAGGTGCAATTGCAACAGGTACAGCAATATCTACAGCTAATTACTTAGGACAACAAGGTGGCTTTTTAAAAGCGTTAACTGCACTTAGTGTAGGAATGGCAGGAATTTATGCTGTTGAAGTAATTGATGAAAAGCTAGATGAAAAATATGAAGAAGTAGATAATCAAAATGAAGAGATCTTAATACAAGAGGATAATTTATAATGAATGAAAATAACAATCAAAATATGTATGATATGAATATAGAGAATACAAGAGCAGCTCAAAACCAAAATGTAAATGTAAATCAAAATCCATATGTTAATCAGCCTACAAATACAATTAATCCAATGCAACAAGTGCAAGTACAAGACGGCTTTAATACAGGAGATTTTGTAAAAGGAGCATTAATTGGTGCAGCAGTTACGTATCTTCTTACAAATAAAGGTGCTCAAGATAATATAATGAAAGCAGTATCAAAAGGAACTCAACTTTTTCAAGCCGGTATGGAAGAGATGAAAGAGAGAATGGAAGATGCTAAAGCTGCAATGGAAGCAAATCAAGAATAAAAGATATTATAATGAATAAATATTTTAAAAAAGTACATGAAACACCTAATAGATTAAGATATAAATACTTCTTATTAAAAGAAGATTATATTGATGAAAATATTTTGAAATCATATTTACAAAATATTGAAGGTGTTTCAGATGTAAGAATAAATAAAAAAGCATTTAGTGTTATTTTTTATATACAAGAAGATATAAAAGAAAATATTGAAAATGTTTTAAAAAAACTTACATTGGATGATTTATTATCTACTAATTGTGAAGAAAATGCAGTTTGTGTAAATTGCGTAAGTGATGAAAAACCAAGTTTATCAGGTGTTGTAAGAGCAAGTAGTGCATTAGTAGCAGAAAGATTCATAAGAAATAATCTAGCTAAAGCTACAGTTACAACAGCAGCTGCTATTCCTATGTTAACACAAGGAACAAAAGAACTTTTTAGTGAAGGTTTAACTTCAAAAGTTTTAGAAAGTGCAGCTGTTGGGATTTCTGTATATAGAAAAGATTATCTTGCAGCAAATTCTACAAATGCAATGTTAGAGTTAGGTGAGTATATAGAAGAGACGACTGTACATAAAAGTGATGATTTATTAAAAGAGTTATCAAAACCTAATGTAAAAGAAGCTTGGATTGAAAAGAAAGAAAATGAAAAAACAGTTGAAGTTTTAGTAGCTACAGAAGATATTGAAGTTGGAGATATTGTAATTGTTTCTGCGGGAAGTACAATTCCTGTTGATGGTCATATTATGCATGGAGATGCAAGTGTAAATCAAGTTTCAATGACAGGAGAAGCTGAACCTGTAAAGAAACAAAGAGGTGATAGAGTTATCTCTGGAACTGTTTTAGAAGAGGGTAGATTAAAAATATGGGCTGAACATGTTGGAGCAAATACTGCAACACAAAGAATAAAACATTATATAGAAAGCTCATTAAATGAAAAATCATCAGTACAATTAAAAGCAACAAAATTAGCTGATAAATTAGTTCCTGTTACACTTGGATTGGCAAGTATATCTTATTTGTTTACTAAAGATTTTGAAAGAGTGGCTTCGATTTTACAAGCAGATTACTCTTGTGCTTTAAAACTTGCAACTCCTGTGGCTTTTAAATCAACAATTTCAAAAGCTGGACATGAAGGAATTATGATTAAGGGTGCAAAATCTATTGAAGCATTATCAAATGTTGATACATTTATTTTTGATAAAACAGGAACTTTAACGCAAGGGGATTTAGAAGTTATTGATGTTTGTTCATTTGATGATGAATGGACAGCAGAAGAATTATTAAACCTTACAGCAAGTACAGAAGAACACTATTTCCATCCAGTAGCAGAAGCTGTAGTTAAAGCTGCTAAACAAAGAGGCTTTGTACATATGCACCATGAAGAAGTAGA
Source organism: Arcobacter sp. CECT 8985 (assembly GCF_004116495.1). Lineage (GTDB taxonomy): Bacteria > Campylobacterota > Campylobacteria > Campylobacterales > Arcobacteraceae > Malaciobacter. The sequence goes on from NZ_PDKC01000002.1 coordinate 180,950, forward strand.
ATTTATTGTTGCACATGGTGTAAAAACTGAAGTTGAAGGTAAATCTGTAGTAATTGGAAGTAGACATTTTTTAGAAGATGATGAAAAAATAGATTTTTCTGTTCATAAAGATAAAATTGAAAAAAGTATAGATGAAGGTAAAACTTTATTATATATTGGTTTTGATGGTACACTTTTAGGGACAATTGCATTAGCAGATAAAATAAGAGATAACTCAAAATCAGCAATTGAAAAATTGAGACAATTAGGTGTAAAACATACTGTTATGCTTACAGGTGATGTTGATAAGAAAGCCAAAATGGTAGCTCAAGAATTAGGAATTGATGAGGTTTATTCAGAACTTTTACCTACGCATAAGGCTTCAATAGTTAAAAAAATGATTGATGAAGGTAGAAACGTTGCTTTTGTTGGTGATGGGATAAATGATGCCCCTGCATTAATTTCTGCAAATGTAGGAATTTCAATGAGTAAAGGTGCTGATATTGCAAAGGCAACTGCAGATGTGAGTTTATTAAAAGATGATATTGATGCGGTAGTTTATTCAAAAGAACTTGCAAATAAAACTATGAATTTGATAAATACAAACTTTAAAGCAACAGTTGGAATTAATTCAGCAATTTTAGGTGGAGCAACATTAGGAGCATTTTCTCCTATTGTAACAGCAGTATTACATAATGGTACTACTATTGGTTTACTTTTAAACTCTATAAGAGGTGTGAAAAAATAGCTTATAAATATTATTATGATAATTAGTATCAGTTTTATTTAAACTTAACATAGTTATAATATTGATATACATTATCATAAGGAGTATTTATATGCCTATTCTTTTACCATTAGCTACTGCATTAACAGCAGCTTTAACTTATGAGACTTTTAAAGGTACAAAAAAGACTATTGAAAGAAGACAAAGAAGGAAAAAAAGGAATGAAAGTTGATGCAGAAGTAAAAAAAGAGGTTGCTAAAATTGGAATGACAGCAACTTTGGGAGCTACAGTTGTTACTTCAATGTTTATGAAAAATAAAATTGCAAAGAAAACACATATAGTAGCAGGTGCTGCATTTTGTGGTTTTGCACTATGGCATCATATGCTCTATCAACCTGACAAAAATAAAAAGAAACTGAAACAAAAATAAAAAAAACTTATATAACTTATAGTTGAATTTTTTGCTAACTTTAGATATACTATAGTATTTATAAATTTTAAGGGCGTATTTTAATGGCAAATAATGAAGAAGTAATCGAAGAACTTAAAAAAATCGTAAAACAAAAAGGTTTGAAATATACTGAACAAAGAGAAATTGTGCTTGATATTCTTATTAATGCAGAAGATCACTTAAGTGCAGAAGAAGTATATAATCAAATTAAAGAAAAGCATCCAGATTCAAATATTGGTATTGCTACTGTGTATAGAGCCCTAGGTTTTTTGGAAGAGGTTGATTTAATTGCATCAATTGCTTTTGGAACTGAAGGTAAAAAATATGAAAGTAATGCTAAGTCTCATCATGATCATTTAATTTGTACAAATTGCGGAAAAATTGTAGAGTTTATTGATGATGAAATTGAAAAAAGACAAGAAAAAATAGCTAAGAAAAATAAATTTAAAATTACTAGTCACTCAATGCAATTATATGGTGTTTGTGGTGATTGTCAAGAAAAATCAAAATAGTATTACTAATAAATATTAAGGATAAACCTTAATATTTATAAAATCTCACTTTTAATATCTTCAATCCAGTTTTCAATTCTTTCATCAGTTAAATCATCTTGATTATCTTCATCAATAACTAAACCAACAAATTTGTCATCTTTAACAGCAGTTGATTCTTCAAAGTCATATCCAGAAGTAGAAGTAAATCCAATTACATTTGCACCTTGTTCTACTACTTGTTCATACATTGTCCCAAGTGAATTTACAAAAGTATCATCATATCCATCTTGATCTCCAAGTGCAACTAATGCAACTGTTTTATTTGAAAAATCTATTTGTTTAAAATCTTCCCAACTTTCATCCCAATCATCTTGTAAATCGCCATCTCCCCAAGTAGAAGTAGCTAAAATTACTTTATCAAAGTTATTAATTTTTTCAATATCTTTTTGATTGTTAGTTATATTAAATGAATCAGTGATACCTAATTTATCTGCAATTTTTTCTGCAACTTCTTCAGTATTCCCTGTACTACTTGCATAAAATATAGCCGTTGACATATATCAATCCTTTATTTCTTTTTTGTAATTTTAGTTAAATAGGATAAATATTGTCTTATTTGAAAGACTTATCAATTTTGTTAATAAAAATTTAAGATGACTCATGTTCTATGTCGTCTTTGATTGCTTCTACCCATTGTTTAATTCTTTCATCAGTTAATTGTGGTTGATTTATTTCATCTATAACAAGCCCTACAAATTTATTATTTATTACTGCTTTTGAATCTTTGAAATCATAACTATCAATATTTGTAAAACCTACAATGATAGCTCCACTTTTTACTAAGTCATCATAAACATATTTCATCGCATCTGCAAATTCATTTGGATATTTAACTTGATCGCCTAACCCAAATATTGCAACTGTCTTATCTTTGAAATTTGTTTTTTTAAAATCACTCCAGATTTCTTGCCAATCTTGTTGCATTTGGCCATTATTTGCTGTTGGTACACCAAATATTATATGCTTAAAATCATTTATATATTCACTACCTGTAACAGCAATATCAAAAATTCGAATATCACCAAATTCTTTTGAAATCTTTTTTGCAACATCTTCTCCATGTTTGCATTTACTAGTGTAAAATATTGCAGTTGTCATTGTAAGCTCCTTATAAATTTTTATAATATATATTAAGATAATAAAATTTAAAATTAGTATAAATTAAAATGTTAGTAGGGTAAAGTGCGTAGATTAACAAGCCTAAGTTCAGGCTTGTTTTTTATATTATATCTTTTTTTATTTGTGCTATCCAGTTTTCTATTCTTTGTTCTGTTAAGTCATCTTGGTTATCTTCATCAAGAACAAGTCCTACAAACTTATCATCTTTTTGTGCTTTAGAATATTCAAATTCATAATCTTCAATATCAGTAAATCCAGTAACTTTTGCACCTGCTTTTACTACTTGTTCATACATTATTCCAAGTGCATCACAAAATTCATCGCCATAGCTTTCTTGATCTCCTAAACCAAATAATGCGATTGTTTTTCCTTTTAAATCAAAGTTACAAAACTTATCCCATATTTCGTCCCAATCATCTTGCAAATCCCCTTCTCCCCAAGTAGGAGTGCCCAAAATTAATTTATCATAATTATTTATATTCTCTAAATTATTATCATATATATTAAAAATGTCTATATTATCGAGTTTATTTGCTATTGTATTTGCTACTTCTTCAGTATTCCCTGTGCTACTAGCATAAAAAAGTGCAGTTGCCATTTATTAAATCTCCTTATCTTATTGTTGACCTAAGTGAATAAGGAATTGCCTTAATCACATAGTTTTTGTTTTTTAGTTCATCTACATAAACAGGAATATGTCTTTTAAAGTCATTTGCTTTTGGATAAACTAAATATACTTGCTCATAATTCTCATTTTTTATGCTTTTTATTGCATACTCTAATTCATCTTTTATATTTGGTTTATTTGTTTGAATATCTTTCCAAGAAGTGTAAATTTTAAGTGAATTTACATTTTTGCCTTTTATTGATATTGCATTGCCTAAATCTTTTACTTCTTTATTTTTATGTAATCTTTTTACTTTTTGATAAACAAATTCATGAAAAAGTAAATCTTTATCTAAAAGTAATTGAATCTCATTATTTGTATAACAATATGAGATTAATTTTGCTACATTTAATAATTTTACATTTGTCGTACTAATATAAAAACTTTTTTTATTTTTGTACGCATTTATAATCAAAGTAGAGTTTTTGCAAAAGTTGAAACTTTTTATTTTGTTTGTCTGTTTTAAAATATTACTTGGCAATAGCTGATTTATTTTATAAATAAAAGCTTGCCTAAGATTAAATGAAGATAGTTTTCTTTGTTCATACTTTGAAAAAAAACATGCATCTTTTAAAATATTATTACTTAAAACTAAGAATAATTGTCTTAATCTTTTTGTTGAAGTAAATTGATCAAAATCTTTTGGTAAAAATTCTGTTGTTCCAATAAAACCTAAAAAATCATCTTTTAAATTAAATTGCATATTCATCTTTTGTTCTCACAATTTGCATAACACTCACTACAATCTTTTACGCCCATAATTTTTACATATTCATCATAAACACAATTTATGCTTCTTTTTGCGCATACAAAAGGAATCTCTTTTTTCTTAGCTTCACTTTTATATTTAAGCATTGTATTATGGTTTAAAAATGATGTAAGCATAATAATACAATCAGTATCTTGAGGTATCTTCTTTTTTGGAGCTGAAGATTTCTTCCTTGCATCCCAATGATTAATTGTTTTTGCACCTAAACTTTCTAACATAGTTGAAATGTGTGAAATTTTATCACCACCAATTATTAATACACTCATTTTTTTCCCTTTTATTTTAACAAGTACAACCAGTTGGTTCTACTAAGTCTTTTTTATTTTGTAAAACAAATTGTGAAATCATTTTCATTCCTTTAATGATAATCATTATTAAAATATTACAGGAAGTAATCTTAAATTAAGTTTAATATTGATACTTATTATCAATAAATTTAACATAAAAAAAGGCTGGAGTTTAAACTCTAGCCTTTTACCTATATATTTGTTTTAAAAAGAGATTGTTTTTAAAAAGTGTAAACTAAATTAGCTACAAATTTTGAGTAGTCTTTACCTTCATTAAGATCAGAATTCTTATCTATATTTGAATCTGTATAGATTACTTCTGCTCCTAAATGATCTGTAATAGAATATCCTGCTGCAAGAGTAAGCTCTTTATCATCAACTTGTTTTGAATTGTCATTATCATGTTCTGTATGAGTATAAAGTGCAGAAAGTTCTAAGTCTTTAAATGTATAACCAACGCCTAAATAGTAAGATTGTGCATCAACACCATATACAGCATCTGTTAATTCTTCAGTTGGATCAATATTATCTCCAAGTGTGTCAAGTGAACCAATTCCTCCCTCACTATCTGTTTTTATATAACCTAAAGTGAAGTTTACATCAGCAATATTAAGTCTCGCTTCTAAATTTAAGATATCACCATCTTTATCATTTGAACCATTTGGATTATCTTCATTTGTTTGAGCATAATGAGCAGTAAAACCATACAAATCATTATCATATGTTGCTTTTAGACCATAGTAATCTGCAATATCATCTGCTGTATAAAAATATGGATTAAATACTAAACCTTTAAGTGGCTCAATTTTACCATCAATTACAAATCCAGCAGAATCGTCGCCTTTTTTATTTTCAAATCTATGAAAATCATCATGTGTATCTAAAGTAATTTCTGCTTGTCTATTTGTATAACCAGCAGTTAAAGTAGTATATGGAATTGCTTTTAATACTGCAATTACACCATCATTGTAATCACCTAACCACTCTAAATCCATCTCTTGTCTACCAGCTTTTAATGTAAAGATGTCATTATCATATTGGATAAATGCTTCAGTTACATCTCCATTATTCATCATAGTATCTTCATAATCACTGTTATGTTCTTCAGAAGTTTGTGTATTTCCTCTAAAACCAACAGCTGCACTAAACCCTTTAAATGTGTCAGTTTCAAATCTCAGTCCAATTGAAGGAGTAGAAAAACCTGAATCTTTTTCTCCACCATTTCTGTCCCAAGTCTCATAGTGAGCAGATATATCTCCACTTACTTTACCATTTTTAAATGCTTCATCAATTGAGTTAGAATCAGCAAAAACAGAAGTAGAACTTAATAGAGTTAAACTTGCTACTAAACTTAATTTTTTCATTTTATTCCTTGTGTATTTTTTAGAAAAACTAAATTCGCGTGATGAAATAATAATCAAATAATTATTAAATAAACCTTATAGTAATAATTATTATCAATATTGTTCTTCTAAAAAATATAAGAATAATAGCAATTATATATTTAAATGCAACTTAGTTGCATTTAAAAATTCTTGGATTATTCACTGATTTTATGCAGGTTAACATACCAATCTTCAGCAACATCTTCTTGTTCTAAATTTGAAAGTGTTAATTCTAATTTGTGCTCACCAATTATATTTACACTTTCAATCTTTTCTTCAGGAATATCTAATATATCAATGCAATAATCAATTGCCATATCATCATATTCTAAATTATTACTATATTCATCTTCACCTAGTTTGATAATAAAAAAGTCTTCCATATATTATTCTCCTTAAAATTTCGATAAATTAGTATCATATTAAACTTAATAAGAAGATTAAATTGACTATAAATTATATATAAAAATATAATTTTTAAATTATTTGTTTTTAGAAGGGATATATTTAAACAATATATAAATAATTGCTATCATTGCAAACGAGATAGCTAAAGAGTTAAAATTAAGATCAACTTCTGCTGTTTGTCCTCTTTGATAATTTTTAGGAATAAACAAAAACATTATTGATAAAAGCATAAATGATGCAGTAACAATTGCTATTAAATGAGCAAAAATTTTATTGAATTTTGTAATATAGAAATCTTTTATTACTTTCCATGTTATAAATGCTGAAAAAAATACTATTGTTAAAACTATTATTTTATCTATATTTTCCATATACAAATCCTTTTTATTAATTTTATGTATAAACTACTTAAGAGAAGCTTTCTATTTTATATTTGCTTCTTCTAATAAAAAATCTTTTAATATTTTTGCATGGTCAAATGCAAGGCTTTCAAAAGGAATTTCATCAAGTTTATATATTTGTAAATTTTTTGCATCATCATCTGCTTTTGGAGTACCATATGCTTTGCATATATATGTACAAGATACAGTGTGAAATCTTTCATCTCTTGTTGGATCTGAATATACACCTAAAAGCTTTTCTATTTTAACATCTAATGTAACTTCTTCTTTCATTTCTCTTTTTAATGCATCTTCTACTTTTTCTCCAACATCAACAAAACCTCCTGGAATAGCAAATCCATAAGGAGGATTTTTTCTTTCTATTAAAATTATTCCTCTAAATAATTCATTTTCATCATAAAGTTTAATTATGCCATCTGTTGCAAGTAGAGGAGTTTTAATTTTATTTTTATAATTATTCATTTTGTTCCTTTATATTGGGATATTTGCTAAATCTTCAAAAACTATTTTTTTCTTTAATATTGAGTATATGCCTTTTGATAATAAAGAGTTTTTTAATCCTGCTCCAATTTCTGTTGTTATGAAGAAGTTTATATTTTTTTCTACAAACACATTAGGCAAAACCATACCTGGTTTTTTACTCTCAAAATATACAGGATTTTCAATACTAGTTATAAATTTATAATTGTTGTCTCTTATTTCATATATAAGTATATATTTCCCTTGAGCTGTTACATTTATAAGTTCATCTTCACTATCGCTACATAGTGCGACCATATAACTATCTTTTTGATCATGAATTGATAACTTAGCTCCACCAATTAAACAATTTGCAACTTTTTGTCTTGCATTTTTTATTATTCTTGAAAAAGTAGGTCTTGAAACATTCATTTTTTTTGCTGCATCTTCTTGATATAAACCTAATAAATCAATAAGATAAATTGCTTCAATCTCTTCATGTAAAAGAGTAATCTTTTCATTGTTCTCAATTTGTGTTTGGCCAAACTCTTTAAATAGGGGTTTAAAGTTTAGTTCTCTTTGGTTTTTATCTCTAGCCATTTTATTCCTTAAAAATAATATTATATATTAACAAAAATTTTATAATTTTTCCATAAAATTATTGACATATGTTCATAAAAGTGTTAAAATTATGAACATATGTCAGAAAAAAGGAGAAGAGATGAATATAGTTTCAAAAATTTTCTCTTTATATCGTGATGGCTTTAAAAACCTTACATTAGGTAAAAGCTTATGGAAAATCGTAATTATAAAGTTATTAGTAATTTTTATAGTTTTAAATTATTTTGTTTATGACAATAGTTTAAATAGCAAGTTTAAAACCAATAAAGAAAAACAGAATTTTATATTTACAAATTTAACAAAAGGGAAATAGATGGATGACATGCTAATAGATTATAGTAGAGCACAGTTTGCACTTACAGCAATATACCATTTTTTATTTGTTCCTTTAACATTGGGATTATCTTTTATAGTTGCAATAATGGAGACTATTTATGTAAAGACCAATAAAGAAAAATATAAAAAAATGACGAAATTTTGGATGGGTTTATTTGCAATTAATTTTGCAATTGGAGTTGCAACTGGAATTATTATGGAATTTGAATTTGGTACAAACTGGGCAAATTATAGTTGGTTTGTTGGTGATATTTTTGGTGCTCCTTTAGCAATAGAAGGAATTTTGGCATTCTTTTTAGAATCAACATTCTTTGCAGTAATGTTTTTTGGTTGGAATAAAGTATCAAAAGGATTTCATCTTTTATCAACTTGGCTTGTTGCTATTGGTTCAAATTTGAGTGCATTATGGATTTTGATTGCTAATGGTTGGATGCAATATCCTGTTGGAATGAAATTTAATATAGATACAGTAAGAAATGAAATGGCAAATTTTGCAGATGTTGCATTATCACCTGTTGCAGTTAGTAAATTCTTACATACAGTTGGAAGTGGATATGTTATTGCATCATTATTTGTATTGGGTATTAGTTCTTGGTATTTATTAAAAGGTAGAAATATAGCTTTTGCAAAATCATCAATGCTAATTGCAGCATCATTTGGTCTTATTGTTTCAATATTTTTATCAGTTACTGGTGATGAATCAGCTCATCAAGTTGCTTTAAAACAACCTGTAAAACTTGCAGCAATGGAAGGTTTGTATGAAGGTAAAAAAGAAGCTGGAATAGTTGCTTTTGGACTTTTAAATAGTAATAAAAAAGTAGATAATAATAAAGATACATTTTCTTCTTATTTTGAGATTCCCTATGCTCTATCATTTTTAGCTTATCATGATATTTTAGCATATGTTCCTGGTTTGAAAGATTTAGTTTATGGAAATGAAAAATACAATATAGAAAGTGCAGAAGATAAGATTAAAAAAGGAAAAATTGCAGTAAATGCTTTTAAAGATTACAAAGATTATAAATCGAAAAATCTAGATCAAAAAGCAAATAATGCAAAATTTGTATTTGAAACTTATGAAGATTATTTTGGATATGGATATTTAGATAATCCAAAAGATATTCTTCCTCCTATTGCTTTGACTTTTTACTCATTTCATATAATGGTAAGTTTGGGAATATGGTTTATTTTGTTGTTTGTAGTAGTTTTATTTTTATTATTAAAAAAAGATATTGCCAAACAAAAGTTTTGGTTATATGCAAGTTTATACTCGATTCCTCTTGGATATATAGCAGCAGAAGCAGGTTGGATTGTAGCAGAAGTTGGAAGACAACCTTGGGCAATTCAAGATTTGATGCCAGTTAAAATTGCAGCTACTAATATTTCAAGTGTAAATGTACAAATTACTTTTTGGTTATTTGCAGTTTTATTTACTTCATTACTAATAGCAGAAATAAAAATAATGACTAAGCAGATAAATATAGGTCCAAATGGAGGTTACTAATGTTTGAAAATTTAACATATTTACAATTACAACAGTATTGGTGGATTATTATTTCACTTCTTGGTGGTCTTTTTGCTTTTATGATGTTTGTTCAAGGTGGACAGATGATATTAGGAAAAGTATCAAAAAATGATGAAATATTAAAAACAATGCTTGTTAACTCTTTAGGTAGAAAATGGGAGCTAGGTTTTACAACTTTAGTACTTTTTGGTGGTGGTTTATTTGCTGCTTTCCCACTTTTTTATTCTACAAGTTTTGGTGGAGCTTATTGGGTATGGATGAGTATTTTGTTTTGTTTTATAATTCAAGCAGTTAGTTACGAATATAGAAAAAAACCAAATAACTTTTTTGGTCAAAGAGTTTATGAGACATTTTTATATATAAATGGAAGTTTGGGTGTATTTTTATTGGGTGTTGCTATTGCAACTTTTTTTAGTGGTTCTGAATTTTTTGTTGATGAAAGAAATTTTTCATTATGGCAGACAAGTTTAAGAGGATTAGAAGCTCTTTCTAATCCATTTAATGTTTTGCTTGGTGTATCTTTAGTTTTTTTAGTAAGAATTCTTGGTGCAATGTATTTTATTAATAATATTAATAATGAAATAATATTAAAAAGAAGTATTAAATCTATAAAAATAGATATGATTATTTTTTTGGTATTTTTCCTTAATTTCTTGTACTTTTTATTTACAAAAAGTGGATTTTCTTATAATGAAAATGGATATGTTTCTTTGGAAAAATATAAATATTTAAACAACTTCTTGCAAATGCCAATTGTTGGTATTTGTTTTGTTTTAGGAATAGCATTAGTGATAATTGCTGTGTTTAATACTATAGAAAGAAAAAAAATTACTTGTATCAAAGTAGCTGGTATTGGAACAGTTTTGACAGTTATGGCACTGTTTATAAATGTAGGTTTTAATAATACTTCTTATTATCCTTCAACTTTTGATTTACAAAGTTCTTTAACAATAGAAAATAGTTCAGGAAGTAAATATACACTTACAGTGATGAGTTATGTATCTTTACTTGTTCCTTTTGTTCTTGCATATATTACTTATGCGTGGTATCAAATGGACAAAACAAAAATTACAAAAGAAGAGATTACAGCAAAAGACGCACATAATTACTAGGAGGTAAATATGGTGGATTATACTAATTCATTGATTTGGTTAATGGTTTGGCCTTTCATTATCTATATTTCATATAGATTTTGTTTAAAAAATGTAGAAAAAATAAAAGAGGAATTTTAAAATGTATGCATTCGCGTTAAAAACAAATAAAGAAAATAGTGCTATGGCACCATCTTTTTGTAAAGCAAAATATTTTGGTTTTTATGATGGTGAAAATCTTGAAGTAAAAAGAAATGAAAACACTTGTGGTAAAGGTGTTATGAATTGGTTATTTGAAAATAAAGTTACAAAATTAATTGTTAAAGATATTGGTAGAAATCCATATAATCTTGCAAAAAGTAAAAACTTTGAGTTCTTTTATGCAGGAGATGAAAGAATAGAGTTACCTCAAGTTCTTGAGAAAATTAAAAATGGTAAATTTGAAGCTATTGGTGAAGATAAAATTAATAAAATTTTAGAAAATCATGATAGTCAAAATCATAGCCATGGGCATAATCATACACATGGACATAAAAACAATTTTGTTTTTTTATAAGATAAGATAATCAGTAGGCATTAAGCCTGCTGATTTTCAAGATATAAAGTTTGAGTAGGGAATGCAAATTCACAATTATTTTTTTCAACTAATTTAGAAATTTGAATAATCACATCTTGTTTTGTTTCAAGCCAATCTTCCCAATCAGGACTTCTACTAAAACAATAAACTAAAATATCAACAGAACTACTTGCATATTTGTCAATATATACTAATAGATTATTTTTAATTCCTATTAAATCCTCTTTTTTTAGTAAATAAGGTTTTTTGTCTATATTTAATCTTGCTGTTGCAATATTTTGATGTTCTTGTAACATCTCTCTTATATCTACAACTAGATTTTCAATATCACTCATTTTACTACTATATGTGATATTTATAGTCATCATTATTCTTCTTCCAATAACTCTTTTTGACCAGTTTAAAATAGCTAGATTTGCAAGTTCTGCATTTGGAATAGTAATCATACCATTATCAAAAGTTCTAATTCTTGTAGTTCTCATTCTTATATCTACAACTGTTCCTTCTACATTTCCAGCTTTTATCCAATCTCCTTGAGAAAATGAATTATCAGTAATGATATTTAATGAACCAAAGAAGTTTGTCAATGTATCTTTTGCTGCAAGTGCAACGGCGATACCACCAATACCAAGTGAAGCAATAATTGCTTTAATATCAAAACCTAATTGAACCAGTAAAAATAGAACAACAAAAATTAAAATAAGAATCTTTATAATTCTTAATATAAAATCAACCATCTCTTTTCTCATATTTGGATATTGGTTGAAGATTTTATCTGATGATTCATTTATATAGTTAGTTAAAATTCTATAAAACATAAAACTAAATAAAGCTAAATAAGTTGTATTAAACCAAGGTGTTAATTTATTAATTAATATTGGATCTTCTATTAAAAGAAGTAAAGATACTTGAATTGCAAAAAGATAAACAACTAAAGACATTGTTATTCTAAAACTATCAGGAATAATATCAAGAATTGAGATATTTAATGTTTTTATCTCTTTTGATAATTTTTTATTAAACAATTTAGTCAAAAATGGAAGAATCTTTTTGTTTATTACCATAAATATAAATAAAATTATTATTAGAATTACTATTTTACCAATTGAAATATGAAAATAGTAATCAAGTGTTTCAGATACATGTTTAATATATTTATTTGAATCAATTTTCTCAATAATATACTTTAAACTTAAATCATCTAATATAAAATTACTTGGTCTATACT
>NZ_PDKC01000030.1 GCF_004116495.1 Arcobacter sp. CECT 8985
GTTTTAGACAATTTATTAGAGTGGGTTATAAATGAAGAAAGAAGTAATGATTCTAATATTATAAGATGTTTAATATTAGTCTCTATTTTATTTATTCAAGAACATTATATTTTTGAATTTGATGAGAAATTAAATCCTATAATTCCTAAAATTTTTATAACAGATTCTTTCTCTATCTCTTTTGTTCGCACTTTAGAAATACATATTAAAAAACCATTATCTCCTTTAGAAAATAAAGAACCATTAGTTAATATTAGTAATTTAAAAAAAATGTTAAGTTCTCCCGAAGATATAGAAAATGTTAATAAAAATAAGAATTTAATTAATAAGTTTTGGGATTATTCAATAAATTTTAATTTTAATAAAAATGTTTCTAATAAAGAACTTGATGATATAAATAATTTTATTAAAACAGGAATTATTTAGATGAAAAATATATCAATTTTTGGTACAAGTAGTGATGCTGGTAAATCTACTTTAACTTTTGTAATAGGTAAAATACTTCAAGAAAAAGGCTATAAAGTTGCCCCTTTTAAAGCTCAAAATGTTTCAAATAACTCAAAAGTTTGTGATGATGGAAGTGAAATAGCAATTGCTCAATATTTTCAAAGTGAAGTTTTGGGTGTAAAGACTTCATATCATTTAAATCCTGTACTTTTAAAATCTGGCCGTGGAAGTAGTGCTTCACTTATAGTTGAAGGAAAAGTAGTTACAAATAAAGATGTAAGAGAATATTATAGGGATTTGGATCTTTTAAAACCAGCTGTAAAAAGATGTTATGAGTATTTAGATGATAAGTATGATTGCATTGTAAGTGAAGGTGCAGGAAGTCCTGTTGAGCTTAATTTGATGGATAAAGACTTATCAAATATCTTTATTGCAGATTATTATAATACAAAGATTATTTTAGTTGCAGATATAGAAAGAGGTGGTGTTTTTGCTTCAATTTATGGATGTTATAATTTACTACCTAAAAAGTTAAAAGAAAATGTAATTGGTGTGATTATAAATAAATTTAGAGGAGATAAAACTCTATTTGATGAAGGTGTTAGAATAATACAAGAGGATTTTAAAATTTCAGTTTTAGGAGTTTTAGACTATACCCCTTTTAATTTAGGTTTTGAAGATAGTGCAAGTTTACAAAATTTTATTCAAAAAAAAAGCTGTATTAAATTAAAAGTAGGGGTTATTTCATATCCTACAATGAGCAATTATAATGATATAGAACCTTTAATTGCAGATGAAGAAGTTTTTGTAGAGTTTGTAAGTTCAAATATTGCTTTAGATAAATTCGATTTATTAATACTACCTGGCTCTAAATTAGTTATAAAAGATTTGAAATGGCTAAAACAAACAGGTCTTTTTGAAAATATTCAAAATTTTAGTAAAGATATTTTTGCCATTTGTGGTGGATATGAGATGATGTTTAAAACTTTAAATGATAAATATGCTTTAGAAAATGAAACTAATATTATTGAAGATGGTTTTTGCTTTATAGATGATGAAGTTGTTTTTGAAAAACACAAAATTCTAAAAAAAAGTAGTTATAAATTATTTGGATTTAATGTAAATGGATTTGAAATACATCATGGAGTTTCAAAAAAATATCCTTTGGAATATGAAAAGAAGAGTTTTAAAGGTACTTTTATTCATGGAATATTTGATAATGATGAGTTTAGAACTGATTATTTTAAATCTATTAATAGTGAGTATAAGGGGTTTGATTTTAAATTCTATAAGAAAAATAAAGTTGATGAATTTGTAAATAAGATGAAAAGTCAACTTGATGTAGGAAGGATACTTCAAAGTGTTTTATAGTGTTGCCCTAATAGCTTTTTTACTTGATAAATTTTTTGGTGAATTTGAAAAACTAAATTTAAACCACCCAATAATATATATTGGTAATTTGATTAAATTTTTTGAAAGTAAATTTTATAAAGATTCAATTTTTCAAGGATTTTTATTAACTTCATTTACTTTAAGTGTAGTTTTCGTAGTAGTTTTTTGTATTAGTTTTATCGAAAGTGTTATTATTCAAGGATTCTTAGCTTCTTTTACTCTTTCTTCAAAAATGTTATATGATTGTGTTAAAGATGTAGTTAAAAGCAAAGATATAAATGAAAAAAGAGAAAAAATATCTTTGCTTGTAAGTAGAGATACTAAAAATATGAGTGATAGTGATATAAATAAAGCAAGTATAGAAACATATGCAGAAAACTTGAGTGATGGTGTTATTGCCCCACTATTTTATTTGATTTGTTTTGGTCTTATTGGAGGATATTTATATAAAGCTATAAATACACTAGATTCAATGGTTGGATATAGAAATAGAAAATATGAAAAATTTGGAAAAGTAAGTGCAAGATTAGACGATGTTGTAAATTATATACCAAGTAGAATAACTGCACTTTTAATAGCAATACTTTTTAAGAGTAAAAAATCCTTAAAACAGTTTTATAAGTATGGGAAAAAGCATGAGAGTTTAAATGCAGGACTTCCTATTGCATCTATGGCTTTGGCTATTAATGTTAAATTAGGTGGAGCAACATCATATTTTGGAAAAATAAAACAAAAGCCATATTTTGGCGAAGGAAAAGAAAAGATTAAAAATAGTGATGTATTTAAAGCACTTAGTTTAAAAACATCACTTGATATATTTATAATTGTACTATTGGGAGTATTATATGTCATATATTAAATGGTTTGAAGCTCATGGAAAGAAGCATGCAAAAATTATGCAGAAGTTAAAAGATAAAACTGATGATGAGGTTATAGAGTATTTTAGATTTGAAAATATGGTAAAAAATGAACCAGAGTTTTGTCCTTTATATGAGAAAAATAAAAAATGCCATGATTATGAAGATTTAAATTGTTATTTATGTGCATGTCCAAATTTTAGATTTGATGATGATGGTTTTAAAAAACAAGAAGATAAAACTCTATTTTCTTATTGTAGTATTGATTCAAAAGATGGAAGTCAATTTATAGGTGATACATATATTCATCAAAACTGCGCTGGTTGTATAGTTCCCCATAGAGAAAAATATATAAAAAAGAATTTTTCAAGAGATTGGTTTGAAGTAATGAAAAATGTTAAGCAAGGATAATTGAAAAGTGATTTTTATTATCTTTATGAAAATATTTTAGTTTATATCCATGCATATGAACAATTGTTTTTACAATATAAAGTCCTAATCCAAATCCATCTGCTCTTTTCTCTTCTTGTGAAAAAGGCTCTGTATAATAATCCAGCTTATTTTTTAGTTTATCACCTTTTGAAATTACATCAATTCTTTTACAATTTGCAATTAAAGTGACTTTTTTATCTTTTGAAAACTTTATACCATTATCAAGTAAATTTTTCAAAGCAACGCTAAATAGACTACTATCAACTTCAAATGTAAAATCATTTATTTTTGATGATAAGTTAGAACTATCAATCATCATAATTTCAAGTGCTTTTTGATAGATATTGAAAAAAGAGTTATACTCTTTATATAAAACAGATGTTTTTGAAGTAATTCTTTCAATTGTTGCTAACTCTTTTATAATATCATCCATTCTTTTAAATGCTTTTTGAAGCATTATTTTACTTTGTTCATCTTCAAGAGTTTCAGCAATAAACATAGCTTTAGTAATAGGTGTTTTAAGCTCATGCATCATATTTCGCATAAATAGTTTTTTTGATTCAGTTTGATTTCTTATCAACGCAATTGCTGTATTGAAGTTTTTTGCGATTTCTCCAATTTCATCATTTGAGTTTGTTTTTATTTTAATATCCAAATTTCCCTTTGAAAATTTAGTAATCTCTTTATCAAGATATTTAAGTGGAAATAGTTTTCTTTTTAAAATAATATATAAAAATAGAAGTGTACATAAAGATAAAAATAGTACTAGAATAATAATTGCAATATTATATTTATTTGAGTGCAAATCTTCTAACATTAGATTATACCCCAACTGTTGGGCATATAAATAATACTCTGACTTATATAAATATATTCTATATGTACCTAAATATGTTCTTTTAAAAAGAAGTTCTTCTCCTTTATTTAAAATTTTCAATTTTGTTTGTCTATTATTAATTAGTTTTACTTTATACTGTTTATAAAGTTGATTTAATTGACTTTTTGATGGTTTTTTATCAAATACTGAAAGAAAATTTTCAGCAATCATCTCATATCTATTTTTTTGTACTATTTGATGTCTTTGTTTATCAAGATTAATAAATAGACCAAATGTAATAATAATTGCAATTACTGCAATTGTAAAAACAGTATTAATAAAAGTAGAAATAGAGATATGTTTAATCATATAAGTTGATACCCAATTCCTCTTACAGATTTTATATATGTTTTACTATCATCAATCTTTGATATTTTATTTCTAATTCTTGAAATAATTACATCAATATTTTTAAGGCTACTATCATCTTCTATATGATCACTTGAATAGATAAAATCTTCCCTAGCAACAACTGCTCCATTTCTTTGAATAAGTAGTTTTAATATGTCAAACTCTGCAAGTGTAAGACTTAAAGTTTGTGATTTAAAAGATATTTGCATATCATCATCTTTTATAAAAAAAGCAGAATTATTTGTTGTTTGTTCTTCTGGAAGTTGTGCTGCATTTGTACTAGCTGTTCTTTTTAAAATAGCTTTTATTCTTGCTTGTAACTCTCTTGGGTTATATGGTTTAGGTAGATAATCATCTGCACCTCTTTCTAATCCCATAACTTTATCCAAAATATCATCTCTAGCACTAGATATAATAATAGGAATTTCAGATACGTTTCTAATTTTAGGAATTAGCTCTAACCCATCAATTTCAGGGAGTGTTAAATCAAGTATTAATAACTCGAAATCTTTTTTCATTTCCAAAGTAGATAGCCCAAGATATGGGCTATCATAGCTTTCTACTTCAATATCAAATGATTTTAAGTAATTTGTGATGATTTCAGCAAGTTCTAAATCATCTTCAATCATAAGTACCTTAACTATTTTAAATCCTTTTATTTAATTACTAATAGAATTGTTTGTCCATATCTATTAACATATACTCTTTTATGTTTGTTATTATATTTTCTTATTGCTTGTTGTATGTTTACAAAAGATTTAATTTTTATATCTTCTATTTGTACAATAACATCACCTGGTTGGAAACCAGCTTTTTCTGCTTTTGATTTAGGTTCAACATTTGTAATTAAAACACCAGAAACATTGCTTCCAATTCTATATTTTTGTATTATATTTGGATCAAGTTCTGCTAGTGCAAGGCCACCTAAGAATTTACCATTATTTGTAGTAGATACGATAAGACCATTTCTATTTCCTAAAACAATCTCAAATTTGATATTTTTCTTATCTCTTTCTACACTTAATTTTACTTTTTGATTAGGTTTATAAGAAGCAATGATATTTTGTAAATCAGTTCTATCTCTTACAGATTTACCATTTATTGCATAAATTAAGTCACCTCTTTTTAATCCATATTTTTTAGCAGGAGTATCAGGAGATACATCTAAAATTAACGCACCTTTTTTATGATTATACACTTTTGTTAAATTTGGATTTAAATCATCAATAACTACACCTAAATAACCCCTTGTTACTTTACCATCTTTTATTAGTTTTGTAACAACATTTTTAACCATATTTACTGGAATTGCAAATCCAATACCATTGTTACCACCACTTTTTGTGATAATTGCACTATTTATACCAATTAAAGCACCTCTACTGTCAACTAATGCACCACCAGAATTCCCTGGGTTAATTGAAGCATCTGTTTGAATGAAGTTCTCATATCTATTTATACCTACTTTATTTTTATTTAATGCAGATACAATACCTTGAGTTACTGTACTTCCTATACCAAATGGATTACCAAGTGCAAATATTACATCGCCAATTTTTAAATTTCTTGAATAACCTAGTTTTATGGCATTAAAGTTATTTCCATTAATTTTAATAACTGCAATATCACTATCTGGATCTTTTCCTATGACTTTTGCATCATATTCAGTTGGATTATTCCCTATAGTAACGCTAATCTCTTCAGCATTTTCAATCACATGATAGTTAGTAACAATATATCCATCTTTTGATAAAATTACACCAGAACCTAGTGATCTTTGTATTCTATCTTGTTGGAATTGATTTCCAAATTGATCACCAAAAAACCTTTTAAAAAGTGGATCATTAAACATTTGCAATGGAATGTTTGCTGCTTCATTAATGTGTCTTTGAGCAGATATGTTTACGACTGATTTCATCGCATCCTTAATACTTGCATTAAATGATAATAGTTGTTCTGCTTTATTTGGTGCAACTCTTTGTACATTTTGTTGCGCCATATTAAAATCAATAGAGTTAGCAAGTAAATTAGTTGCTAATAATGTAGAAATAATTAAAAATTTTGATTTCATATTAATATCCTTTTTAAATATATATTGAAATTATATGTTTTTATTGTAAACTATTCTACAATAAAAAATTAACAAATGGTTAATAAAATAGGCATTTTTAAGGCATTTTATATATATTAAACTATTTTAATGCTAATCCTGAACCTATTTTTATATGTGTATATAACTTACCAATAATTGTAACTCTGTCACAATCATCTTTGCTATTTAATTTTGGAAATTCTTTATTGTCTGAAATTATATCAACACCTTTTGTTCCTCTAAAATGTAATCTTTTGATTTGAATTGTATCATCAATATTTACTAAATATATTCCATCAACTTCATAAAACTCTCTTCCATTTGCCATATCAATAATAACCCAATCATTCATAGAAATAGTTGGTTCCATACTATCTCCAACTACTTTAAACATCATAAGATTTTCAGGTTTTATATTTGCATCCAAAACAAAAGCTTTACTAACTCTTATTTTTTTTGTATTTCTCTCTTCTATAACTCCTTCACTACCTGCTCCTACGGCACCATTATAAACTTCAATATTATAACTATCTTCATCAATAGTATTAAAGATAAAATTTTCATTATTAGCTTGTATTGTTTGGTATTTTGATATTTTTTGTAAAGTTCTCTCTGAGTTATCAAAAAGTAATTGTTCGGGAATATTTAAAGCTTCTGCAAGGGCGTAGATGTCACTTATTTTTACATTTGTTCCATTCTCCCATGATTTTATATTTTCATAAGTTGTATTTTTACCTGTAATTTCTTCAACTTTTTGGGCTAAAGCTCCTTGAGATATGTTTGCTTGCTTTCTATAGAACTTTAGATTACTACTAAATTGCATCAATTCTCCTTATTAGTTATTATATTACCAAAAAAAATAGTAACATAATTTCCATTTAAGAAATCTTTTATAGAAATAATATTACTATAAAAATATAAATTAAATTACTATAACAGTAATTAAAATACTAATTAAAAGAAGAGAACATGTCAATAAGAGTAAATACATATGAATTGTTAGTTGAAGAACTAGGAGAACAAACTGCTTTTAAAGTTTGTGAAGTATTTGGTGGTATAGATATAAAAATACCTAAAAAAGCACATAAAACATTTAGAATTAAAGAAATTGTAAAAAGACATATAAATCTTTTACAACAAAAAGATAAAAAATGTAAATTTGTGAAATTATTTAGTCAAGAGTTAGAATTAAGCCCTAGAGCTATATATAAAATAATTCAAGACGTGGAAGATGAGATAAGAAAAGATGGAAAATAAAATAAAACAAAATAATAAAAAAACAAAACAAAAAAATAGTTATATAAATCAAATTGTTTATTTAGATAAAAAGTTAGTTCAGAAAGTAAAATGTGCAAAAGCAACAAAAGAAGAAGAGGAGGAATTACTTTCAAAATTATAAATAAAATTTGAAAAAAAGTATCTATTTTATGCACTTGATTCTTCTTATAATTTGAGAGTTGAAAGGGATTAAAACAAACTGTTCTAGAAAGTGAGTTTTATTTAGGTGAGATATTAGTCTCAATAATTATAAAAAGAAAAAAGGAAAGAAAAATGGCAGCAGATAATGTTGTAGAAAATTTAGTAGATAATGTAAGATTATTATTATCAAGTGATACAAGTTTAGAGAGTTTAAAAGAGATTGACCTATGTGTTAAACAAAATAGAGTTGATTTAGAAAATATTGACTCTTCAAAGATTATAGGTTTAGATGAAGCTTTAGATTTAAAAGTAAATGTTTCTGATATTGTTGATAACTTATTATCAACACTTGCAGATGCACCATTGAGTGCAAATCAAGGAAGAGTATTAGCTGAGAAAGTAAAGATTGTTTCAGAAGCAATTGAAGCAATAAAAACAGTATTAGCAAGTGATGATACAACTTTAGATGAATTACAAGAAATTGTAAATTTTATCAAACAAAATAAAGAAGATTTATCAACTCTTGATTTAAGTAATATTGCAGAAACAGAAGAGTTAAAACACTTTACAAAAGAGTTAAAAGAGAAATTAGAAAATCTTCCAACAAAAGAGAATTTAAATCAATTTACTGTACCAACAGGATTTATTTTTATTAATCCAGTTGCAACTATTCCCTCTGGATTTTTAGAGTGTAATGGAGCAGAGGTTTCAAGAGAAAAATATTCTGAACTATTTAAAGTAATTGGTACAACTTATGGAATTGGAGATAAAACTACAACTTTTAATCTTCCTGATTTAAGAGGTGAATTTGTAAGAGGTTTTGATAATGGAAGAGGTGTTAATAAAAATAGAAAAATTGGTAGTTTTCAAGATGAAAGTATAGGTTCAAAAGGACTTGAAGATTGGGCTGAAGTAAGAGTTCCTTATGCTTCTGGTAATAGAAGTATGAATGTATTTGCTCCTAAAAAAGGTGTTAATTCTAATTATGGAGGTGAGACAGATGGTTATAGAAGAACATTAATTCCATTAAAATTAGGTGAAACAAGACCAAGAAACGTAGCAATGATGTATTGCATTAAATACTAGGAATTTTTATGCAAAGTTGGTATATATCTTTGGCTGTTGTTATTTGTGGTCTTATAGCTCAATTTGCAGTAAATAAGTATCAAAATACAGAGTTTAAAAAGCAAATTGATTCTTTGTTTAAAAGAGCAGATAAACACTCTGAAGATATTGTCCAACTACAAACTCAACGAAAACAGTATTTGACAAGTAATAGGGCAGATGAGGTTTATTTAAGAAGAAAAGAGTTTGAGCTGTTTGAAAAACATATTGATAGAAGATTTGATACTTTGGAAAAGAGTATGAGTAGAATAATAAATCATTTAGAAAAAGGAGCATAAATGTTAGAGATTTTATCTTCAATTTTTGGAAATAGTGAAGTTATAAAAAAAGGTTTAGACTTAATAGATGATGCTTGGACAAGTGAAGGTGAAAAGACAGAAAATCAAGCAAAGTTAATAGAAGCAAAAACAAATGCGAAGATTGATTTAATCAACGCTTATGCTCCTTTTAAAATAGCACAACGATATTTGGCTTTACTTTTTACAATTGTATTTTTATTTATTATGGTAAATGGAGTTTTAGCAGCATTGTATGGCTGGGTAGATATAAACAACGTACAAAAAGCTTTGGATTTTGCAAATAAAATGTGGTTAGGTGAGATTATGTTAGCTATTGTATCTTTTTATTTTGGTGGAGGATTTATTGAGAGTGTAAATAGAAAAAAGGCAAAACAGTGAGTTATTTAAATAGTGTAGAGATGATAAAAACTCTTTTTTCTAAAACAAAAATAGAAAATATATATAAAATTGAATATTTGTTAAAAAGTGCATTTTGTGATTTTAAAGTAGATAATACTTTGAGATTAGCTCATTTTTTAGCCCAAGTAAGAGAAGAAATAGGTGATGAATTTAAACCAGTATTTGAAAATTTAAATTATAGTGAGGAGGTTTTACCAAAACTATTTAAATCTTTTGGAAATAATGATTTTGCAAAAAAGTATGGAAGAAATGAAATGCATAGTGCAAATGAAAAGATGATTGCAAGTATTGCTTATGCAAATAGACTAGGAAATGGTGATATAAGTAGCTATGATGGCTGGAAATATAGAGGTGCTGGAGCTTTACAGATTACTGGAAAGGCAAATTATTTAGAAGTTCAAAAAAGAATTGATAGATATATAAAAGATTTAAACATTGATATTTTAAATAATGATGATATAAATACTTTAGAAGGTTTTTTAGCTGCTGGGCTTGGATTTTGGATATGGAAAGATATTTTTAAAAAAGCAGACTTAGGAAAAGATTTAAAAACAGTAGATAAAGTTACTAAAGTTATAAATAGATATACAAATTCTTATGAAAAAAGAAGACAACACTTTTACAAAATTGAAAAATATATCATAGTATAGCTTTTAAGCTATACTATTCTTATAAGTCAGTTTTTAAAACTGCACCATTACTTGCATTTGTTACAAGCGCTCTATATTGTCCTAACCATTTTGAATTAAGAGGTTTTTTAAGTGGCGTAAATTCTGCTTTTCTTTTTGCTATTTCTTCATCTGATAAATTTACTTCTAAAATATATTTATCAACATCAATATGAATTTCATCACCATCTTTTAATAATCCAATCATTCCACCTTCAGCAGCTTCTGGACTTACGTGACCAATTGAAGCACCTCTTGTAGCACCACTAAATCTACCATCAGTAATAAGTGCAACTCTATCTCCAAGTCCCATTCCCATTATTAATGAAGTAGGTGCAAGCATTTCTTGCATACCTGGACCACCTTTTGGACCTTCATATCTAATTACAACAACATCACCAGCTTTTACTTTGCCATCTACAATCCCTTTGATTGCTTCTGGTTGTCCATTAAAACATACAGCTTTACCTGTAAATGCTCTATCTCCTGTGATACCTGCTGTTTTAATAACTGCACCCTCTTTAGCAAGGTTTCCATATAAAATAGCTAATCCACCAACTTTACTATAAGGATTATCTATTGTATGAATAATATTTGTATCTTTTATACTTGCATCTGCAATTTTTTCAAATAAAGATTCGCCAGAGATTGTAAGATTATCAATTAGTACATCATCTCCTCTTTTTGTAATCTCTTTCATTACAGCATTTACTCCACCTGCTTTGTTTATATCTTCCATATGAACTGTAGATAAAGATGGAGAAATTTTTGCAATGTGTGAAACTTTCTTTGAGATTGAATTAATATCTTCTAAGTTAAAGTTTACATCTGCTTCTTTTGCAATTGCAAGCATATGTAAAACAGTGTTTGAACTTCCACCCATTGCCATATCAACAGCAAATGCATTTCTTACTGCATTTTCATTTAAAATATTTCTTAATTTAAATTTTTCTCTTGCTTGCTCATCTTTTGCAATTTCACATACTCTTCTAGCTGCTTTTCTATATAATTCTTCTCTTTGTGGAGTTAAAGCTAAAATAGTTCCATTTCCTGGTAATGCAATACCCATAGCTTCCATAAGTGTATTCATAGAGTTTGCTGTAAACATACCAGAACATGAACCACCACTTGGACATGCATTACATTCAATATCTTTTAACTCTTCTTCATTCATATTACCTTTTTCAAATTTACCAACAGCTTCAAAAGCAGTTGCTAAATCAATTGGCTTTCCATCTTTTGTATGACCTTTTGACATTGGTCCACCAGATACAAATACAGTAGGAACATCTACTCTTAATGCACCCATAATCATACCAGGAACAATTTTATCACAGTTTGGTATAGCAATCATTGCATCTAATTTATGAGCATTCATAACTGATTCAATTGAGTTTGCAATAATTTCCCTACTTGGTAATGAAAATAACATACCATCATGTCCCATTGCAATACCATCATCAACACCAATAGTATTAAACTCAAATGGAACACAGCCATTTGCTCTTATTTCTTCTTTTATAATTTCTGCAACTTTATTTAAAAAGAAATGTCCAGGAATAATTTCAATAAAAGAGTTTGCAACACCAATAAATGGTTTTTCAAAATCTGCATCTTTTAATCCTGTAGCTCTAAATAAAGATCTATGTGGCGTTCTATCAAACCCCTTTTTTACTT
Organism: Arcobacter sp. CECT 8985; assembly: GCF_004116495.1. Classification (GTDB taxonomy): domain Bacteria; phylum Campylobacterota; class Campylobacteria; order Campylobacterales; family Arcobacteraceae; genus Malaciobacter. The sequence goes on from NZ_PDKC01000030.1 coordinate 12,036, forward strand.
CATCACTTCTCATATATATATCCTTTAGTGTAATCATATTTATTATTGTATATATTCATTTATAAGATAGGCTAGATTATACTAGTTTTGCAGTTTTATTTAGATAAAAAAAATAAAAAAAGTAAAATTTTAAAACTTTTTTCAAAAACCCTTGACAAAAGTTTTTTTTTCTATTATAATTCCAGTCCATTTTGAGAAGAACACCTTCAAAAAAATGTCTTAACAAATGCGAGTGTGGCGGAACTGGTAGACGCGCGGGACTTAAAATCCCGTTCCCGTTTTGGGAGTGTGAGTTCGATTCTCACCATTCGCACCATTATTGTGTAGTGAGTTGACTGAGTTGGTCGAAAGTACCGGTTTTGAAAACCGGCGAGGTTCACGCCTCCTAGGGTTCGAATCCCTAACTCACTGCCATTTATCTAAATATAATCAATATCAAAAATTAATAATCTCAAATACAACATTTCAAGATTCATCATATAGATAAATTAATATAATTTAAAATAGAAAGTATCTTTTTAAATTTATGAGATACAAACTCTATTTCTTCCTGCTTCTTTTGCTTGATATAAACCAATATCAGCTTTTTTTACATATAAATCAATTGTTTGAGAATAATCTTTTATTTGGGTTACTCCAATACTAATAGTGATGTTTAAAATTCCTTGAGGAGTTTGAATATTCATCTGCTCACATTGTTGTCTAACTCTATTTAGTACAATAATTGAATCATCTATTGTTGTATTTCTTAATAATATTACAAATTCTTCTCCACCCCATCTTGCAGGAATATCAATATCTCTTAATTGCTCTTTTAAAAGCTTTCCAAAGTTTTGTAATACTAAATCTCCTATATCATGACCATATGTATCATTAACCTTTTTAAAATGATCTAAGTCAACAATAGCTATGCATGAAGATAGTAAAGTTTTTTTATTGTTGATATCTTTATATTTTTCATATTGATCATTAAATCCTCGTCTATTCAACAATCCTGTTAAAGTATCACAATTTGCTTCATTATATAATCTTTTAGTTTCATTGATTAGTTTTTTATTATAGTTAGATAAAGAAAACTGATATTTTATTACTGTTAATATTATTGAACAAATGATTACAGATATTGAAAAAAATACATTAGTTTCTAAATAAAATAGTTTTAAAGAAATAAAACTATAAATAATTATTGATACAATTGTTAATAATGTGATAGCCACTACAGATTTATTATAAATTTCTTTTTTAGTACTTAAATAAAAAGAAAAGAAAAATGCTATTAATATTAATAAAATATTTATATATGTATTGTTTTTTATTATTAGATTATGTTTAAGTGATTCGTATGCAATTGCAAGTAAGTATGAACCTGACATAGCTCCTCTTGGAGTATTTATCCTATCTGATAAAAATGCTGAGCTACCTATAAAAATAGTTTTATTCTTTAAAAAGTTTTTATTAGAGATAGTTTTTTTATTAAGTGCAACTTCACTAATTTTATAAAAAGGAATAGTCATAATAGAATTTGCATTTTGAGGGTAAAATAGTTTAATTCTATTTTTTTTATCAACATTCCATGTTTTTTTATCTACGGAAAGTTCATCTGTTTTTGAGTTATATTTTATTTTTGGTATATGTTTATCTAAAGATTGAATTCGAAGAAGTAATGATGGCAATATATTAGAATCTATATTATAAAGTAATGGAATTGATCTTATTAAACTATCTTTATCTTCTAAAACTGAAGTAATTCCAAATTTATAAATGTTATTTTCATCAAATATACTAATATGTGGTATAAGTAAACTGTTATATTTTAATGCAGGTATATTTAAATTTGTATCCCATGACATTTTTTTTAGTATTTTTTGTTCTTCTTTGTTTATTTGAATATCCTCTTCTAACGCATTTGTTACAAAGAAAATATTATTATATTTATTTATAGTTTTCTTAAAAACATCATCACCAACTCTTGGATCTAAAAACTTAATATCAAATACAATATTTTTGACTTTCATAGACTCTAAGAATTCAATTATTGATGAATATTTATCTCTTGTATAAGGCCAGTGCCCAAAATCTTTTTCTAAAATTTTTAAAGAGTTGTCATTTATATCAATAACAACAGAATCTGTAAAATAAATCTCTTCTGATGCTAAATATTGTATTGTATCATTAAAGTAGTTTTTTAATTTATTATATATTGTTGTATATGAAAAAGCATAACTTATAATTAAAGATAGTAAAACTATCCAAATTTGATATTTCCAGTATATTTTGTCTGTTTTTCTCATTTTATATCTACTTTAAATGGATACATTTGACTATATGGTCCTCGAATGCCAGAGCTATTAATACTTGACATTCTAATAAAATATTTTCCTTTTTGTAATGGTAATAACATCTTTTCTAATGAAGAGTTTAGATTAGTCACTCTAATTAATATATTATCAAAACTTCTTGTTCTTGATATTTCTAATATATATTTACTTGCTTCTGATGAACGCTCCCATCTAAGTAAAATCTTTTTTGATTTTAAATCAGTTTTAGGCTCTTTTATTTTTGGTGGAAGTGGATTTGATTTAACATTGAAAATTTCTTCAATTTTAAATCCTTCTAAGTTATATTTATCAACAGCTTGTACATTTATCTCATATTTTCCATCTTTTAAGTTATCTATGTTTATTTCTGTACCACTAACATATTTATCATGAATTAATGTTTTATATTTTGATATAGAATAGATTTGAACGTGATATTTAACTGCGTTTGCAAGTATTTCCCACGATATATACTTCTTATAATATTTAATATTTAATTCATTTAAATCTATTGTTGGTTTACTTAATAATTTTATTGGTGAAGTTAATTTAGTTTTTTCATTTACTACTGCACCATATCCAGTATTTAACATCAAAGATTTTTTCCCATCTGTAGCTAGAATTTTTCCCTTTGTTACAAATGCTCTTGATTCTTTACCTTCTACTGCTACATTAAATATAGTTCCTCTAACTGCTAATTGTAAAGATGGAGTCACAACTTTATATTCAGAACCAAAAGTATCTTGATTTGTTACAGTAGATTCAACTTTTCCTTTTAAAATTAATAGATTAGTAGTGGATTTTTTAGAGTCTTTATCATATTTTAGCTTTTTCATAGAAACTAATGAGTTTTCTGAAATAATTGCTATTGAATTATCTATAAATTTTATTGTTGCAGAAGAGTTCTTTTTTGTTTGTATTATCTCTCCTGTTTTAATCTTATAGCCTTCTTTTACTTTTGATAAGAGTTCACCTTTTTCATTAACTAAATAAACTTCTCCTACTTTAGAAACAATTTGAGCAAATATATTTTTAGAGTACTCAATTTTATAATATATAAATCCAATAATACATAATATTAATACTCCTGAAAAAATAATATAATTTTTTCTATTCATGCTCTTTTATCCTCATTTTTAAATTTATAATTCTAAGTGTATCATCTTTACCAATAGCTTTTATACTAATATTTGGTTTTTTTATTCCTTTTGGTAAAGTTCCAGTAATTTTACCTGTTTTTTCATCTATTTTTAAATATTTCGGTAGTGGATTACCATTTGCTAAAGTTGCACTATATTTAGATGTATCTTCTTTTTTATCTAAAATATTAATTTCAATTTTATTATTTTTTAGAGAAATTGTTTTTATTGACATACCCATTACTTCTAATATATCTACTGCATCACTTGGTAAGAATAATTCTGCATTATCCTGAATAGCTACTTCAATTTTAGATTGAATAAATGCAATCTCACCATTTTTATTAACACGAATTTCTATTTGTGCTTTATCTAATTTATATCTGTTTTGCTTATTTGTTTTTGTTGAGTTATTTGTATCAAGATTATCTTTATTTTGTTTTTCATTTGATTGTTCAGCTATATTAGATGTTTTATCATTTTTTTGTGTTTGCTCTTGTTTTATTTGTTTATTATTTACAACACTTATTTTTGTGTTTTTTTGTGTTTTAGTTATCTTTTTATCTTCTATTTGTTTATTTGTTTTGATTTTTTCTTTGATTTGTTGTTTTGGTTTATCTTTTACTATATTCTTTGTTTTATTGATTTGTTCTGTTTTCTTTACAGGCTTATTTTTTATTGGACTACTTGTCTTAGTGTCTTTATTTGTTTGTAGTATATCTGAGTTTTCACTTGGAAAATCAAAATTAATATTTTGTTTATCTTGATTTTCATTGAAAATCTTTAGTGCATTATTAGGTTTTTTTAAATTCTTTTTTATTGGTACTTTTATTTTTGGAATTGAGTCACTTTTTGGTATTATAGAATCTTTTATTTTTATTATTGAATCATCTTTTGGAACGACAGGACTTTTTATATCTAATTTGCCATTTATAAAATTAATATTATATCCAAGATAATTTGATAAACCATTTAGAGATATTGTATATGTTCCCACTTTAGTTGCACCTTGAGCAGTTCCACTATAATTTAATACACCATTTAAAATTGAAGATGAATCATTGTTTACAAAGCCAGAATAAATAGCTCCATTACCACCTGTATAAACTCTACCATCATATACAAATGAATCATTATTAGCAGTAACTTCAATAATTGGTTGTTCTCTATAAAGAGTATAAAATCCTGAACCTAAAGCTGCATTTACTGTATCATATCCATTTGAACTTTCATCACTGTTATATCTAAAGTTACCATTAGATATTAAAGAAGATATTGAACTTCCATTTACACTACCTGTATAAAAAGTTGCTCTACCACCACCAGCTGTACCCATTGAAATATTTCCTGAAATATATTTAATATCACCACCTGTTGATGTTCCAGCAGATTCACTTTGTCCAGCATTTAGAATAATTGCAGAAGTTCCGTTATCTGAAGTGTTTATATCACCATCAATTATCAAATCACCCGTATTTGTTGCAATATTTATAGAACCTTGGGCAGTTATTCCATTTATAGTATCTATTGTTCCAATAGTAAGAGAATCAGCATCAACATAAGATAAACTACTTAAATTATCTCCTGCAAGTACAGAGATATTATTATTTGTATTTTCTAAGGTTACAGAGCCATTTTTTAATAATAAGTTACCAATCTTTATATATGAACTAGAATCAGACAAGATATTATCATTGTTACCATTTATAATCAGTGTTCCTAATCCTGTTTGATTATCATCTATAATAGAGCCATTATTTAAATAAAAAGAATCACTTGAACTATTACTTGTTGAATGTCCATTTATTAAAATAGTTCCTTCTTTAACTCTTAAAATAGCTGACCCATTTGTTAAAGAATTCGCAGTATCTCCAATAGCAACAGCATCAGAACCACCTTTTGCTGTTCCTTCTATTGTAATATTTCCTTGATGGTTTGTTATTATTGAACCTGCTACTGAAACACCTCTAGCACTAGCACTACCAAAATAAGCATGACCATTTATAAAAATATTTCCACCTGAAGTTGAGCCATTTGCACTTATATCACCATTTATTGAAGCACCTCTTGCTATTGCATTTCCTTCAGCAGAAGAAGTAGAACTACTTCCAACAGCATAAGAGTCTCCAACAGTTATTCCATTCCAAATTGTAGAACCAGCTCCGCCACCTATCCAAACATTCCCTCCATTTGTTGAAATAGATGAGTTTTCAGGTATCCAAACTGAACCATCATTTTTCTTATCTTTATTTACATGACTATCTGACCATAAAACAACATGTAATTTATTACTACTACTTGTAATACTTCCATATGAAGTTAAACCAGTATAACTATTAGCAAATACTATATTTCTGTGTGCTTTTAGTGTTAAAACTGCATCACCACCTGAAGTTTTATTGACACTTGTCTCTAAAAAGATATCACCATCTTGAGAGTTTGTTCCAGCTTCAGCTGTTTCAACAATTACATTAGTTCCATTATTTAATTGAGTTTCAATAGTTGAAGCACGCAATACTGTTGTATCATCTAATGATGAGTATATTGGCGCACCTGATGAGTCCACATTTGCTTCAGCACTTGCATCAGATACAATTTTTATATTATTTGGATCAATAAGCCAAGTACCATTTTCCCCTGCATTAAGAGCAAGAGTATCTGAAAACTTAATTTTTTTACCAGAGGTTTCAATAAAACCACTCTCTGCATTTATACTTCCACTAACTTGTGCTTCGCCACCATGTGCAAAAACTTCTATATGCCCTGTTATATCATCGATACTATTTGCCTCAAGAATACCTGTGTTGTTAACAACTCCTTTTAATAATTCATCAACTGCATTTGTTGTTAGATAAATTTTCCCACCATTTGAAATAATAGTTCCTGAGTTTGAAACCATAGCATCAAGTACTCCTTTATCTACTTTAAGATTAACTAATGAGTTTCCATTTAAATTAAGTGAATAAGAGTCAGTTCCAACTAAATGAATACTTCCTTTAATTGCTTTAATTGTTCCTTCATTTACAACTTCATTTGAAGCTAATATCACTGAACCCTTGTTTACTACTTCAATTGTTCCTTGATTTATTACTGAATTTGCTGTTGCATTTTTAAAGTTATATTTTCCTTCATTAAAATCTTCATCAGAAAGTTTTGCAGTTGTTGCTATTATTCCACTTGTATTAATACTTGCATTTTTACCAAATAAAACACCATTTGAGTTTAATATCCAAACTTGCCCATTTGCATTTAATGTACCATTTATAATACTTTTTTCATTTCCTATAACTCTATTTAGTGTAATGGAATTAGAGTTTGGTTGCTTAAAATTAACTGATTCATTTTTTGCAATAGAAAAATTTTTCCAATTAATAGTTGCCTTGTTGGATGTTTGATTAATATTTGTTACTGTTTTATTTTGAGTAATAGTTGCACTTCCAGAAGTAACAGTTCCACCTGTTGGAGCCCCAAAACATGATAATGAAGAGCTAAGAATTGCACTAACTATTAAACTAATTTTACCACCTTTTATAGTTCTAATAGGTGAATTAAAATTATAAATCATTCAAACCTTTCTTATTATTGCTATTATATTAATGGAATTATATCTTTTAATAGCTTTACTATTTATCTTATCATGCCACTTTTATTTTTCAAAAGATTAATTTAATATTTAAGTAGTATTTAGTTTAAAAATATATTGTATTTATAAGAAAAGAAGAAAACATAATATAAAATTTAAATGAATATTAAGAAATATTTGCTATAATTCTATTCCTTTTTTTGGAGGTATAGCAAAGTTGGTAATGCACCTGATTGCAAATCAGATATTCATCGGTTCGAGTCCGGTTACCTCCTCCATTAACTTTATAAATCTAATTCAATTTTAAAACAAGCTCCAGTATATATTTTTTCGTTGTATTTTATAGATACATTTTCAAAACTTAATTTTCCATTCATATGTTTTTCGATTATCTCTTTTGACATATAAAGACCAATACCTGTACCTTTAGAATCATCTTTTGTTGTAAAATAAGCATCAAATATCTTCTCTTTTATTTGATCCTCAACTCCACCTGCATTATCTTTTATTTCAATTATTAATCTATTTTTTTCTATTTTACTAGATATAAAAATCAATTTTTCTTTTATATCTTGATTTGTTAATTCATCTCTTGCATTATTTAAAAGGTTTAGTAAAACTTGTGTAAATTCATTTTCTAAATTTTTTAGATGGGCATCTTGGATATCTTTTATTATTTCTATGTTTCTATCTTGAAGTTGTGCGCTAACAAGTTTTAGTGCTTTATTTATAATGAAATTAATTGTAAAGTCTGTTTTTATTTTGTAAGGCTTAAAGAAATTTCTAAAGTCATCAATTGTTTGTGATAGATATTGAGCTGATTCATTTATTTGTTCTAAACCTTTTAAAAGTTCATCATCTTTAAGGATTTCCATCTCTTTTTGTAGTTTCATTCCCGTAGAATAAGTTGCAATATTTGAAAGTGGTTGTCTCCATTGGTGGGCAATATTTCCAATCATTTCACCCATTAAAGCCATTTTAGATTGTTGTGCTAAAAGTTGCTCAGATTTTATTCTAGCAGATGATTCTTCTTCAACTTTTTGGTTCAATTTTTCATTTAACTCTTTTATTTGTGTTATATCAATAGCAATACCTAAAATATAAGTTTTTTTTCTAAAATAGAAATAAGGAATCTTTACTCTTAATATTTCATAATAGAAAATTTCATCATTTTTTGATTTAATTTTTTCTATACTTTTTAATTTCCCATGTTCTAATACTTTCATATCTTTTTGTTTTGTATTTGACAAATTGTATTTTGTATCAATTACATAAGAACTCTTACCTAATAATTCTTTTTTATTTTTTAAATCATAAAAATCAACTAGTGCATCATTTACTATGATAAATTCGCCTTTTATATTTTTAATATAAAATGGGTGTGGAATTGAATTTACAATATATTCTAATAATATTACATGACGTGAAATTATTAAGCTTATAAAAATAGATATTGGAATAGCAATAGCAGTGATTAATAAAAATAGAAATAAAATTTCTTCTTCTAATTCATTGACAGATTTATTATAGTAAACATCTTTTGTTTTTAATAATATAAAAAAAGTATTATCTGTAATATTTACTTTTTTTACATATAAATTACTTTTACTTTTTTTAATATAATCTACTATATTAGTCATATCATTTATATTTACATTTTTAATCATATCAGATATATTATAGTTTGTTTTAAGTTGTCTACTCCATGATTTGTTTTTATCTGGGTGAATTAAATAGTTTCCCTTTTTATCAAAATAATAAATATCAAATAGTTTACTTTTTGTAATTTCATTAAGTAATATTTGTGCATTAAAATTAAATATCAAAATACCTTTAAATTCATTTTTTAAATAAACTGGAGTTGAAACTCTAATTGTAGGTCTAAGGGGAGTTTCAATTTTTTCATTTTCAATATTTAAATCGAGTTTCGAAATATAAAATTGACCATCATTTAACGTTTTTGTTTTTAAGAAATAATATCTATTTTTTTTATTTTGTAGTTTTGTAGCTTTGTGTATATTATTTTTCGAATTTTTTTCGAATCTAATTATTTCATTACCATTTTTATCAATGTATCTAGCTTGAAAAAGTGAATTATTTGAACTAATAAGTAATTTAATATATTTTTCAAAGGTAGGCAGTTTTTTTAAAAGATTATCACTTTTTATTTCTTCATTTAATGTTGTTAATTCTCTTTTATAAATATCAATTGTTTGTTTTATTGTATGTATATTACTTTTAATTTCGTAATTTGCAAACTCCATGTTCTTCTTATATATGGACTCTTTTTCAAAAGACAGAAGTAACAAGAAAAGAGTTAAAGAAAGAAAACCCCCAAGACATAAAATAGTAAAAAGTGCATTAAAAAAATGTTTTAGATAAATTTTTCTTTTCATTAGAAGTCCTTTGAAAATACAACTTATTATAGTAGAATATAAAAATAACATTAAATTAAATTAAAAAAATACAATTAAACAAAAAAAATTTCAATTAAGTGAGAAAAATAGTAAGAGGATTCTTATGAATTATAAGAGCGAGCGTGCATTATTAAATCTTATTAAGTATAGTTTACCAATCGTAACAATATTTATTTCATTTTTTATCACATACTCTTTATATTTGCAAAATAAAAGTGATTATGAAGAAGAAAAAAGTAAATTAAAGTATGAATTTATAAAACAAAATAAAAAAATTGTTTATGATGAAGTTCAAAGAGTTTACTCATATATTGCTTTTGTAAAAAAAAATACAAAAGTTGAGTTGAAAAGATTGATTAAAAATAGAGTTTATGAAGCTCATAGACTTGCAACTTCTATTTATGAAAAATATAAAAATCAAAAATCAAAAAAAGAGATTTTTCAAATTATAAAAGATACTTTAGGTGCAATAACTTTCAATGAAGAAAAAGCATATTATTTTATTACTGATATTAATGGAAAAACTCTTCTTAAACCTTTTCATAAACAGTGGCAAAATAAAAATCTTTTAAATTATAAAGATGTTAATGGTTATAATTTTGTAAAAAAAATAGTAAAAACTATAAAAAATAAATCAGAAACATTTAATACATATTATTTGCATAAAAAAAATCATAATAAACCTTCTGAAAAAATTACTTATTACAAATATTTTGCTCCTTATAATGTAGTTATAGGAACAGGAATATATTTTGATGATTTTGAGAAAGAAGTAAAAAAGAAAATTTTATCGTATATAAATAAAATAAGATATTTTAATATAGGGTATGTTTTTGTGCTTGATTATGATTATAATGTATTAAGCTACATAAATAAAGATTTTATTGGGAAAAATCTACTTGATATAATAAAAACTCCAAACCCCAAAAATGATTTAGAAAATATGAAAATCATTGCAAAAAGTAAAGAAGGTTACTACTCATATATTCAAAGTAATAAACCAGAAACTAACAATGCAGTTAAAAAAATAAGTTTTATAAAAGGTGAAAAAGATTGGAATTGGATAATCGGTAGTGGTTTTTATGAAGATGATTTATATGAAAAATTAGAAAAAAAACAAAATCAGTTAAATTCTCAATTTTTTAAAAGCATAAAACATGTTGCAATCTTATCTAGTTTATTGACAATCTTATTACTTTTTATTTCATATTATGTTTCAAAGTTAATTGAACAAAAATTTATAAAATATAAAAATGAACTAGAACAACAACAAAATATTCTTGCACAACAATCAAAAATGGCAAGTATGGGAGAAATGATTGCAAATATCGCTCATCAGTGGAGACAACCACTTTCCGTAATTTCAACTGCAGCAACAGGAATTAGTTTGCAAAAAGAGATGGGAATCTTAACAGATGAAGAGTTTTTTAAATCTACAGCAAAGATAAATGAGTCATCTCAATATTTATCAAAAACTATTGATGATTTCAAAAACTTTTTTAGTCCACACAAAAATAAAGAGTTAATTAATATTGAAGATACATTAAATCAAACAATAAAACTTCTTGATGCACAGTTGAAATCAAAAAGTATTAATATAGTTAAAGAAATTCAAAATGTAGAATTTTTCACATTAAAAAATGAACTTTTGCAAGTTTTAATAAATATATTAAATAATGCAAGGGATGAATTAATAAAATTAAATATGCAAAGATATATTTTTATTAAAACAAAAATAAAAGATGAAAATTTATTAATTGAGATATATGATAATGCAGGAGGAATAAAACAAGATAATCTTACAAAAGTTTTTGAGCCTTATTTTACAACAAAAGAAAAGAGTATAGGAACAGGAATAGGACTTTACATGAGCCATCAAATAGTTCATAAGCATTTAAAGGGTAATTTATTTGTAAAGAACTATAATTTCACTTATGAAAATAATAAGTATAAAGGCGCAATGTTTATACTTGAAATCCCAATACTTAAAGAGTGAGAAAATGGCAGAGAAAACAACTGTACAGAATTATTTTTTTTATTTGGCAACTGCAGTTGTTATAATTGCAGGAATTAAAGCATCTTCAGAAATTGTAATAATACTCTTGTTATCAGTATTTATAGCTTCAATTTTATCTGCATTTTTGAAAGTTTTAGAAAATAGAAGCGTTCCTAAACTTTTAGCATATATCATTCTTCTTTTTGTTCTTACTATTATCACTTTGCTTTTAGCATATATGGTTAATACTTCATTATCTAGTTTTAGTCAAAATCTTCCTACATATGAAGTTAAAATTAAATCATCAATAGTAAAAATCATATCTTATATTGAAAGTTTTGGTTTTACAGTAAATAAAGAACAGATATTAAAAGCATTAAATTTTAGTTACTTTTTTAACTTTACTACAGGTTTATTAGGAAATATTAGTGCAATTTTTTCAAAAGCACTTTTAGTACTTATTGGAATAGCTTTTATTTTATCAGAAACAAAAGTATTTGAAAAAAAATTAAAAGTAATATTTAAAAGTGATAATAATAGATTAACAAACTTTAAACTTTTTTCTCAAAATCTACAAAAATATTTTATAGTAAAAACATTTACTAGTTTTTTAACTGGACTTTTTATTTTTATAACATTAATATTTTTTGATATTGAATATCCTATTCTTTGGGCTGTAATTGCATTTTTATTTAACTTTATTCCTGTTATTGGTTCCATAGTTGCAGCAATCCCAGCTGTTTTGTTATCTTTAATAACAGGGAATTTTGAGATTACTCTTTGGTTAATATTAATATACATGATTGTAAATATTACTATAAGTAATGTCTTAGAGCCAAAATTTATGGGAAAAGAGCTTGGTCTTTCTCCTATGATAATCTTTTTTTCATTAATATTTTGGGGTTGGATTTTGGGAATAGTTGGAATGTTTTTAGCTGTTCCTATCACAATGACATTAAAAATTGCATTTGAATCTACGAGAAATACAAAGTGGATAGGAGTATTACTATCTGATTTGAGTAGAAAAAAAGGGCATATACACTAGTTTTTAATTTCTAGTTTATATCCTATCTTTGATATATTTGTTATTATATTTTTACCTATTTTTTGTCTTAGTTTTGTTAAGAGATTTTTTAAAGCAGAATCTGTTACTTCAAATGCATCTTCCCATACAACATTTTTTATTTCATCATAAGTTACAACACGATTACTATTTTTAATAAGAAGTTCAAAAAATTTTAATTCATTTGATGTGAGCATTATAATTTTATTATTTTTTTTATCAAATAATTGCTTTTTTAGAACATCATATTCTAAATCACTATTTAATGAAATAAAATAATTTCCTTTATTTATAAGTTTTTTTGCACATTTGTCAAATACACAAATTAAATCTTCATAACTAGCAGGCTTATTTAAGTACTCTATTACTTCATATTTTATTGCATCGAGTAAGTATTCAGTTTCTAAATATGCAGTTAAAATAATTATTGGAATATCTTCATTTTTTAATCTAATTGTTTTTATAATATCTATACCATTTATATCTGGAAGGGTGATGTCACTTAATACAATATCAATATGATTGCTTTCAAAATAATCTAAGGCATCTTTTCCTCTTTCAAAGCTTACACATTTTTTAAAGACCATTTCTAGGACTTTTGTAAGATTTGTATTGATTGTTTTCTCATCTTCTATATATAAAATTACAAGATTTTTTAATACTTCTTTATAGTTTAAATTATACAATGCTTTATCCACTCTTATGATTTACTAATAATTCATTTTATTATATAATATAAAGATTTAAGTTTGTTTAAATATTAGATGTGAAATAATTCTATTAATTATTTTTTTAAAAAAAGGTATGACATGAAAAAGTTATTAGTAATCTTCTGTTTATTTTCATTGTTGATTTCTACTTTGAATGCAATGAGTTTAAAAGAAAGTGTTGAAAAAACATTGGTTTCAAATCCTGATATAATTGCGGAAAGAAAAAATCAAGAAGCATATAAATATTATGTTGATGAAAAAGAAAGCAAATATCTTCCAACTTTAGATTTAAGTGCATTTATAGAAAAATCAAGGGTTAAAGATAAATATAAAAGTGATAGAGAAGATACTGATACGACGAAACATGGTTATAATGTTGGACTAACTTTAAAGCAATTAATATACGATGGAGGATTAACTCCTAGTGAAATAAGAGAGATGACACATCAAGATCTATCAAATAAATATAGAAGTTTAAATGCAATTGAAAATACTGTATTAGAAACTTCAAAAGCATATACTTCTTTAGTTAAGTTTAATGAACTAATTGCTTTATCAAAAGCTATGATTAAAACAAACGAAAATAATTTAACAATTGCAAAAGAAAAAGAAGAAATTAGTGGTGAGGTTTTAGAAACATATCAAGTATCATCAAAACTATATTTTGCAAAAGATAAGCTTTTTGAAGAAAAAAGTAGCAAACAAGAACAATTAAATGCTTTAAAAAAATATGTGGGAGAAGATGTAAAAACTCCTGTATGTAGACCTGTAATAAATGAAAAAATAATTCCAAATAAACTTACAACTGTTATAAAAAAAGCAGTATTAAATAATTATGAAATAAAAGAACAATTAGAAAAAATAAAAATTCAAAGGGAAAAAATAGCACAAAATAAAGCTGCATTTTTACCTACAATTACATTTGAATTAAAAACTAGTAAAGATAATGATATTGAGTTAGATGGTGATGGTGTAGAAGATGAACATTATGCAAGATTAAATTTTAATTGGAACTTATTTAATGGGGGAGCTAATAAAGCTACAGCCTCTAAAGAAAAACTTTTTTTACAAGAACAAAAAAAGACATTAGATGAGATTACTAACAAGATAATTAAAGATGCAAAAGATAAATATTTTCATTATCTAAATAATAAAAAAAGAGTTGAAGTACTTAAAAAATATGTAGATGCAAATGCAAATATAGTAGAAGTTTACAAAAATGAATTTGAAGCTGGAACAAGAACATTTGTTGATATTTTGAATGCACAAACAGAGCTATATCAATCAACAGAAAGTTTAATTGAAAGAGAATATGCTTTATATGAAAATTATTATGATTTACTATATACTCTTTCAAATTTAGGTGATACTATTTTGGTATCACAAAATCAAGATTGTAGTAAAATAAAACCAAGAGTTTATAAAATAAGTCCTGACAAAAAACAAGAAGAATTTTCTGATGAGTTAAAAGATCTTTTACAAACTGATAATTCAGTAAATTTCAATGAAGAAAAAGTAAGTACTTCAACAAGTAAACTTCATACATTTAAAAAAAAACAAACAGTAAAAAAAGAAAATAATAATATTATAGGAAAATTAATGAATACTCCTTCAAATGATTATACAATGAATATTTCAACTGTTGAAACAAAATATTTAGATAAATATTTAGAAAAAAATAATTTAAAAAAGAAAGTTATTACATTTGGATTTGGAAAAAATAAAAAGAATTCAAAGGTATTATTAGGTATATTTAGTAAATATAGTGAAGCAAAAGAGGCTTTAAATAATTTACCAAAAAATATATTATCTTCTAATCCATATATAGTATAGATAATATATCAAAGCATCAAAGACTTTATTCTAAGTATAACTAATAAGGCGGTACCTTTTTGTGAGTAGTGAAAATTTAGATGAAAAAAAAGAAGATAGTACATTAAAAAATCTAAAAGATAGAAGACAAGTAGATGATTTATTAGAGTGTCTTGTCTTTTTATCTAAGTATCACAAAAGAGAGACTTCTCACCAATCTTTGACTTTTGGATTACCAATTCATAAGTCTTCAATGAACACAGATATGTTCTTGCAAGCAGCAAATAGAATTGGATTAACAACAAAAGTTGTAAAAAGAGCAATTCCCAATATTACAAAACTAGCTTTACCTTCTGTTCTTATTTTAGGAAAAGGTAGAGCTTGTATTTTACTAGATTATGATATTGAAGCAAAGAGTGTTGAAGTTATTATACCAGGACTTAGTTCTGGTGTTACAAATCTTACTTTAGAAAAATTAGAATCAGAATATACAGGTGAATTAATAATTGTCAAGCCAGAATTTAATTTTAATAATAGAGTTGAAAATGAAGTTCTTGTAGAACAACCAAAAGAGTGGTTTTGGGGTACATTAAGAAGAAATAAAGGAATATATAAACAAGTAGTTATTGTATCATTATTTGTAAATATGCTTATATTAGCAACACCATTATTTACTATGAATGTTTATGATAGAGTTCTTCCAAATAATGCTATGGAAACTTTATGGGCACTTTTTTTTGGTATTTCTTTAGCAATGATATTTGATTTTATTCTAAAACTTCTGCGTTCATATTTTTTAGGGCTTGCAAGTAAAAGAGCAGATACTTTAATCTCAAACAATATATTTAATCAATTATTAAACATTAAAATAGATGCAAAACCTTCTTCAACGGGACAATTTGTAAGTAGATTACAATCTTTTGAAAGTGTTAGAGAGTTTTTTACAAGTGCTAGTATTGCTGCAGCTGTTGATTTTCCTTTTATTATTATTTTTATTACTGTTATTTTTTATATTGGTGGACCTTTAGGCTATATTACAATTCTTACAGTTTTATTATCTGTTGGAATTTCGTGGTATATTCAAAGACCATTAAAAGAGATAATTGAAAACTCTGTAAAAGAAGAGCAGATAAAACATACTACTTTAATAGAAACAGTAACTGGTCTTGAAATTATTAAAAGTATTAGAGCTCAAAATAGAATGAGAACGCATTGGGATCAAGCTGTAAATAAAACAACACATTATTCAGATAAAGGACAGTTTTTATCTCAAACTATTACATTTTTAACTGCATTTATTTCACAATTTTCTAATATTTTAATAGTTGCATCGGGTGTTTATTTAGCAGGGAAAGGTGAAATGACTATGGGTGCTATTATTGCTTCTATGATGTTAAATGGAAGAGTAATTGCACCAGTTTCGCAACTTGTTGGGATGATTATAAAATATGATAAAACAATGTTATCTTTAAATAATCTTGATGAGGTTATGAATATGCCAGTTGAAAAAGAAAATAAATCATATATAAGTAGACCAAATTTAGCAGGAACGATTGAGTTTAAAGATGTTCAATTTTCGTATAAAAATCAAAACCACCAAACTTTAAAAGATATAAACTTAACAATAAAACAAGGTGAAAGAGTTGCTATTTTGGGGAAAATTGGTTCAGGTAAATCTACACTTTTAAAGCTATTGTTGAATCTTTATGAACCAACAAAAGGATCAGTATTAGTTGATGGAGTTGATATTAGACAAATTGATCCTGTTGATTTGAGACAATCCATTGGTTCAGTTCCTCAAGAACCATTTTTATTTATGGGAACAATAAAAGATAATATTACAATTGGTGAGCAATATGTTTCAGATGAAGAGTTATTAAGAGCTTCAAAAGTAGCAGGACTTGATGATTTTTTAGGAAAGCATGAAGCTGGATATGATTTAGTTGTTGGTGAAAGAGGTGAAGGTTTAAGTGGAGGAGAGAGACAATCAGTTACTCTTGCAAGAGCACTTATCTCAAATCCAAATATTTTAATGTTAGATGAGCCAACAAATTCAATGGATAGACAAACTGAAAAAATGTTTATAGATAGAGTAGAAAAAATTGTAGAGGATAAAACTTTAATTGTTGTAACTCATAAAACATCGCTTTTAAGATTAGTTAATAGAGTTATTATTGTAGAAAATGGACAAATTATACTAGATGGTCCTAAAGAAGAAGTATTTAATAAAATGAGTAAGTAAAATGAAAGAGCAAGAAAATAAATTTAAAAATCATAATAATACTTCTAATAAAAAGAGTAAAAAAAGAAGAACTCTTAAAACATGGATAAAAGATATATATGGCTTAAATGGAAATGAAAAAGAGGATTTAGATTTTGTATATACAAGTTATAGTTATGCAAATGAAGAGCCAACATATGTATCAAAAGTAGTATTTACTGTTGTTATTAGTGTTTTGACTCTTTTTGTACTTTGGGCAGCATTTGCAAAAATTGATGAACAAGCAAAAGGTCAAGGTAAAGTTATTCCTTATGACAAAATTCAAAAAGTGCAATCTTTTGATGGAGGAATAATCTCTAAAATTCTAATAAAAGAGGGGCAACAAGTAAAAAAAGGTGATCCTTTATTGAAAATTGACACTACAAGATTTAGAGCATTATTTGATGAAAATAAAGAAGCATATTTAAGTTTACTAGCAGTTAAAGAAAGATTAGAAGCTGAAGCAAATATAGATATAAATAAACCTCTTCCAAAATTAAAATTTCCAAAAGAAGTTATAAAAGATGGTAAAGATTATGCTGAATCTGAAAGAAGTCTTTTAAAAAGTCAATATAATGAGTTGAAATCTTCTATTGATGTATTAAAAAATCAATATAGACAAAAACAACAAGAGCTTAAAGAAGTAAGATATACAATTAAAAACTTAAGAAAAAGTTTTAGAATTATTAAAGAACAAAGACGAACAATCCAGATGTTAGCTCAAAAAGGTGCTAAGTCAAAATATGATGTTTTAAATATTGAAAAAGAGTATAACAAAACTAGTGGTGATTTGGATTCTGCATTACTTTCTGTACATAAATCAAAACTTGCAATAAATGAAGCAAAGTTTAAAATTGAAGAGAAAATAAATACTTTTAAAAGAGAAGCTTCTGATACTTTACAAAAAACAGTTGGGGAATTAAATAAAGTAGAAGCAAAACTAATATCTGATAAAGATAAAGTTGCAAAAACAATCATAAAATCACCTGTTGATGGTATTGTAAAACAGATATATTTAAATACAATTGGTGGTGTAGTTCAATCTGGTATGGATTTAGTTGAGATTGTACCAAATAGTAATAGTTTACTAGTAGAAGCAAAAATTGATCCAAAAGATATTGCCTTTATAAATCCAAGTCATAAAGCAATTGTTAAAATTACTGCATATGATTTTTCTATATATGGTGGATTAGAAGGAAAAATTGTAGATATTTCTGCAGATAGTATTGTAGATAAAGAGTCAAAAGACCAAAAAAGTTATTATAGGGTTTTAGTAAAAACAGATAAAAACTATTTAGAGAAAGATGGTAAAAGACTTCCAATTATCCCAGGAATGGTTGCAACTGTAGATATTATTACAGGTAAAAAAACAATATTAGATTTCATTTTAAAACCAATTTTAAAAGTGAAACAAAATGCATTTACTGAAAGGTAAAATTTATGATTAGATATCTTTTTATTTTTTTTCTTTTGATTTTTATAAGTGGATGTGTAGCTCCTAATTTTGAAAATAAAAAAGTTATAGTTAATAATAACTTGTCAATGGCTTTAAGAACAAATAATTTTGATAAAGTAAAACAATTAATTTCAAAAAATAATATAAATCAAAAAGATAATTATGGATACACTCCATTACATATAGCTGCAAGATATAATTATATTGAACTTGCTAAATATCTTTTAAATAATAATTTAACAAAAATTGATGAAAAAGATGATTTTAAAGATACGGCACTTTTAGATGCAATAAAAAGCAAATATATAGATATGACAAAGATTTTGATTTGTAAAGGTGCAAATATAAATATAAAAGATAAATTTAATTTATCAACTAAAGATTATATAAAAAAAATTGATAATGAATTTTTACTTGAATTAATTAATTCAGATAATAAAGAGTTATTATGTAAAGAAAATGAAGCATTACATACTAAAATTAATGCATTAACTTCTAAAGATGATGAAAAAATAAATCAAGATAAAAAAGATTTAACTATCCGAAAAAAAGATTTAATTAGTGTTGATAATTATACATCAATAAATAATAAAAAACCAAAAATTTGTGGAGACCTGATTGATTTAAATGTAAAAAAAATAATTTTGTCTTTAAAAGATAAAACATACAATGCAAAAATTAAAGGTAACACTTGGTGTGCTAAAATTGATGATAAATTAGACAATGGTTCATATTCATTAAGTGTAATGGCTTCATATGATGATTACCAAGATATAAAACAAGAGGACATTTCTATTTATGTTTTGGATGATTTATATAAAGATTTATATAATCAAATAAAAGTTGAATTGCCAGTGTGGAATGCAACTTTTGATGAAAATAATCTTGAAATAACATTTAAAAATAAAAAAAGTTTTTTTTATGAAGATAAAATAAAAACAGACTTTAAAATTATTTTAGATCAATTTATTCCAAAATATATTTCAGTAATAAAAAAATATGAAGATCAAATTGTAAATGTTATTATTGTTTCAAATGAAAAAGTTTCTAAAGATGAAGGGAATATCGCTAGTGCAGAAAAAGTTTATCAATATTTAAAAAATATAAAAAGTAGCATAATAAGCAGTAATGTTATGTGGATTGAAAAAAATATTTTTCCTGAAGAATTAAAAAGTTCAGAAGTACAAAATATGAATAAAATAATATTTAAAATAGAAGTAACTAAAAAATAAGGGGATAATTATGAACATTAGAAGTTTATTAGGTGGGTTATTTATTGGTATTTTACTTATAGGATGTACTTCAAATAAAGATTTACAAATAGTAAATCAAAATGATAAATATGGACTTCATAATGTAAAAACTAATAAAGATCAGATTCCTGTTATTTATGATGATTTAGTTTTAATTAAAAATTATAATTC
>NZ_PDKC01000031.1 GCF_004116495.1 Arcobacter sp. CECT 8985
TAGTAATATAAAAAAATATAAATGTTTATTAATTTGAAGAAAATATCTATTTTATTTACAAAATAATAAAAAAATAATGAGAAAATATATAAATATTGATAAGTTGTAATATTCTAAAATAGCATATTACTTAACTATAAAATATAATTAAAAATAAATCTTATGACACTATTGTGTCACATCTTGTGTTAACTCTTATTTTATATACTAATTTTCTATTAAGAAAAAATTTTTAAGTATTAAAAAGATATAATAAATAAAAAATATAAGGAGTCTACTATGGGTATGCCAGGTGGTATGGAATGGATTTTAATCGCATTAGTAATATTATTATTATTTGGAGGTAAAAAAATACCAGAACTTGCTAAAGGATTAGGAAGTGGAATTAAAAATTTTAAAAAAGCAGTAAAAGATGATGAAGAGACTGTAACTGCTGATAAAAATGAAGAAATAGAAAAAAAAGCTGATACTTCTACAGAAACTAAAAAAGAAGAAAATAAAACAGTATAAGAGTATATCTTGCAAAAAATAGTAAAAAAATATATAGAAGAAATATTAGAAAGACAAATTGTCTTAGAAAAGCCTAAAGACTTGTCTTTAGGTCACTTTGCAACACCTGTAGCATTTTCTTTAGCAAAAGAATTAAGAAAGTCTCCCATGGCTATTGCACAGGATTTAGTTTTAAAATTTGATAATACAGAGATGTTTGAAAAAGTTGAAGCTATAAAAGGTTTTATTAATTTTACATTATCAAATGCTTTTTTACAAAGTTTATGTGAAGAATCATTAAAATTAGATTTTGCATTTGCAAAAGGCGAAAAGAAAAAAGAAAAAATATTATTAGAATATGTTAGTGCAAATCCAACTGGTCCATTACATATTGGTCATGCAAGAGGTGCAATTGCAGGAGATACAATAGCAAGAGTTGGTAGGCATTTAGGATATGATATAAGTACTGAATATTATGTAAATGATGCTGGTGCACAAATGGATTTATTAGGACTTTCTTTAGCATTAGCTGGACAAGAGTCTATTTTAAAGCAAAAAGTTGAATATCCTGAAAAATATTATAGAGGTGATTATCTTTTTGATATTGCAAAAGATGTTGAAAAAGAGTTTGGCAAAGATATTTTTAATGATGAATCAAGATATAAAGAATTAGCATTATTTGCAAAGGATAAAGTTCTTGATATTATAAAGAGAGATATGTCTGATATAGGAATTGAATTTGATAACTATGTTAGTGAAAAATCTTTATACTCTTCATGGGAAGAGACAAAAAGCGTATTAGAAAAGAATGGCTCTTTATATGAAAAAGATGAAAAAATATGGATAAAATCTACTGAGTATGGTGATGATGTTGATAGAGTTGTTGTAAGAGATAACAAAATCCCAACATATTTAGCAGGTGATATTATTTATCATAAAAATAAGTATGATAGAGATTTTGATAAATATATAAATATTTGGGGTGCAGATCATCATGGATATATCACTAGAGTTAAAGCTGCAATTGAGTTTTTAGGTTATGACTCTTCTAAATTAGAAGTATTACTTTCTCAAATGGTACAACTACTAAAAGGTGGAGAACCATATAAAATGAGTAAAAGAGCAGGTAATGTTATTTTAATGAGTGATATTGCAAAAGAAATTGGTTCTGATGCATTAAGATTTGTTTTTTTAACAAAAAAAAGCGACACTCATTTAGAGTTTGATTTAGATATCTTAAAAAATCAAGATAGTTCAAATCCAATATTTTATATTAATTATGCATATGCAAGAATTAATCAAGTATTTAATAAAGCTGAATTGACATTTGCAGATGTTGAAGGTGAAAGTTTTGATAATTTAAATCAAGATGCTTTAAACTTGGTTTATGAATCATTACTTTTACCTTCTATTTTACAAGAAGCATTTACTAAAAGAGATATGCAAAAAATTACTGATTATTTACATTCAATATCTGCATCTGTGCATAGATTTTATAACGAGTATAAAATTATAGATTCAGAAGAACAAAATCAATATTTAAAAGTATTAAGTTTGGTTGCTTTAAGTATTAAAGTTGCTTTAAACTTACTTGGAATAAAGGCTAAGGAGATAATGTAAGATGAAATGGTTTATTATAATTTTTATTGTCATTGTTGGTTATGCAATAATTACTGGCAATATGGGCGGTGCAAAACATGCCGCAGGAAATTACAATAAACTTCTTACAGGAAGAGGAGAGTAACAAAGTTTAGGCTTTGTGTTCTCCTAGCTCTTCTAAAAACTCTTCAAGATTATATTTTTCTCTATGCTCTTCACTCATTAAGTGAATAAAAATATCACCTAAGTCAATAATAGTCCAATCTTCATTATCATCAACTCTTAAAAATTCTTCACCTAAAGGTTTTAAATCAGTTTTTAAATAGTTTAATAAAGAGAATGCATGTTTAGAGTTTAATGTTGTAGCAATTACTACATAATCAACAATATACTCTTTTTTTGTTAAATCAACAATTTCGATATTCTCTGCTTTTTTATCATCAAGAATAGCTTTTATCTTTTCAATTCGTTCGTTCAAATTAGTTACCTTTTTTTATTTTATATAATGATTTTACATCATCTTTTATTTTGTCTGAAATAAACTCTAAATTTATAGAGTTTCTTAAATGTGTTGAACTTATATCAATGTCAACATCTAAAGTTTTTATCTTATCTAAATTTTCATTTAAAAAACCTATTCTTTTTGCTATAACAAATTCAACTTCATTTTTTAACTCTTCATATTTATACCATTTATTTAAATTACTATAGTTGTCTGTTCCTATAATAAAGTAAATTTTAGAGATATTATACCTATGCTTTAAAAATTGAATAGTTTCAAAAGAGGGCACTTTTCTTTTTTGATTGATTTCATAATCACTAATTATAACTTTTTTATTATCTTTAAAAAGTCTTGTTAAAAGAGAAAATCTTTTTTCTGGTTTTAAATGAAAATCATCTTTAAAGGGATTTAGATAAGTTGGCACTATAAAAATTTTATCAATATCTAGTTGTTCTAATGCAATATTAACAATTTTTTCATGTGCAATATGAGGTGGGTCAAAACTTCCTCCAAATACTGCTATACGCACTTAATTTGTCCTTTTATTTTATGATTAAATTATATTATAGCAATTTTTGGATAAAATCTCTCAAAATTACAAATAAATATAAAGGTATATTATGGCTGTAAAAGTTGCAATAAATGGTTTTGGAAGAATTGGAAGATGCGTTGCAAGAATTATTGCTAATAGAGATGATGTTGAATTAGTAGCAATTAATGACACTGCATCTAATGAGATGCTAGAATATATCACTAAATATGATACTGTTCATGGTACATTTGATGGTGATGTAAAAGTTGAAAATGGGTATTTAAAAATGGGAAAAATAAATGCCAAATTATATTCAACTAGAGACGCAAGTGAACTTACATTTACAAAAGATTGTGGTGCTGAGATAATTTTAGAGTGTACAGGAGCTTACCTTACTACAGAAAAATGCCAAGTACATTTAGATAATGGTGCAAAAAAAGTAGTTATGTCTGCACCTGCAAAAGATGATACACCAACTTTTGTTCTTGGTGTAAATGAAGATAAATATGAAGGTCAAGCAATAGTTTCAAATGCTTCTTGTACAACAAACTGTCTAGGTCCAGTAGCAAAAGCAATTGATGATGCATTTGAAATTGAAAAAGGTTTAATGACAACAATCCATTCATATACAAATGACCAAAATATTTTAGATGTAAAACATAAAAAAGATAAAAGAAGATCAAGAGCAGGTGCATTAAATATGATACCAACTACAACTGGTGCTGCAAAAGCTATGAAACTTGTAATGCCTCAACTTGATGGAAAATTACATGGACAAAGTGTAAGGGTTCCAACGCCAAATGTATCTATGGTAGATGTTAATTTACTTGTAAAAAAAGATACAACAAAAGAAGAAGTTAATGCTTTATTTGAGAAAAGATCAAAAGAGTTAGCGGGAATAATAGCTGTTGATAATGATATGATGGTTTCAAGTGATTTAGTAGGAAATACAAACTCTACAATTATTGCAGCTGATTTAACTCAAGTTATTGGTGGAAATATGATAAAAGTTATGACTTGGTATGACAATGAATGGGGTTACTCTTCAAGATTGATTGATATGGCAATTTTTGTATCTGATAAATAGGGAAGTCAATGAATTTACAAGAGATTAAAAATTTAGATATCACAGGTAAAAGAATATTCATTAGATGTGATTTTAATGTTCCTATTGATGAATATAGTAATATTACTGATGATAGAAGAATTAGAAGTGCATTAAATACAATAAGATATTGTATTGATAATGATTGTTCTGTAATTCTTGCATCTCATTTTGGAAGACCAAAAAATGGATATGAAGAAAAATATTCTTTGAAACCAATTGCAAAAAGATTACATACTTTATTGAAACAAGATATAAAAATGGCAGAAGATGTAATTGGAGAAAAAACAGTAAAAACAGCAAAAGAATTAAAAACTGGTGAAATATTGTTACTTGAGAATATGAGGTTTGAAGAGGGTGAGACTAAAAATGATGAATTATTAAGTAAAACTCTAGCTTCAATGGCAGATGTTTATATAAACGATGCTTTTGGAGTATCTCATAGAGCGCATGCTTCAGTTGAAGGTATTGCAAAATATTTTGATATAGAACATAAAGCAGCTGGCTTTTTGCTTGCAAAAGAGATTAAATTTTTTCATCATATTGTGCATAATCCAAATAGACCATTTGTTTCAATTGTTGGTGGTTCAAAAGTTTCAGGCAAATTAGAAGCTTTGCATAATTTAGTACCAAAAGTTGATAAAATAATTATTGGTGGAGGAATGGCATTTACATTTTTAAAAGCATTAGGTTATGAAGTTGGAAAATCTTTAGTTGAAGATGATTTGATTCCTGAAGCTCTTAAAATTATGAATCAAGCAAAAGAACTTGGAGTTAAATTTTATTTACCAGTTGATGTTGTAGCTGCAGAGACTTTTGATTCTGAAGCAGTAGCAAAGGCAACAACAATTCAAGAAATTCCAAGTGATTGGATGGGATTAGATATTGGTCCTGCATCTGCTGTATTATTTGAGCAAGCCATTGCTGATGCAAATACTATATTATGGAATGGACCTATGGGTGTATATGAAATGGAAAAATTTGCAAAAGGTAGTGCAAAAGTTTCACATGCTGTTGCAAGCTCTTATGCTACAACTGTAGTTGGTGGTGGAGATACTGCTGATTTAGTTAGAGTTACTGGCGATGAAGATAATATGACTTTTATAAGTACAGGCGGTGGAGCTTCATTAGAATTAATTGAAGGTAAAATACTTCCTGGTGTAAAAGCTTTATTGATTGAAGGTTAATAATGGCAATAATAGCATCTAATTTTAAAACAAACCATACAAGAAAAACAACAAAAGAATTTGTTTGTAATGTAAATGAATATTTGAAAAACAATGAAATTTTAAGTGAAGTTATAGTTTTCCCTACTTCAACATCATTAGATAATTTCGATACTGTATCTAATCTTATTATAGGAACTCAAAATGCATACGCTGTACATAAAGGTTCATATACTGGTGAAATTGGAACAGAGCAACTAGATGAATTTTCAATTAAAACAATTTTAATTGGCCATAGTGAAAGAAGACATATCTTGGGTGAAACACAAGAAGAAGTAGCCCAAAAATTTAATTTCTATAAACAATTAGGTTATAAAATAGTTTATTGTATTGGTGAACCTTTAGAGGTGAAAAAAGAAGGTTTACAAAATACTTTAGAATATATATATGAGCAATTTGTAGGAATTGATACAAATTATGAAAATTTAATTTTAGCATATGAACCTGTTTGGGCTATAGGAACAGGAGTTACTGCTACAAATGAGGATATCATAAATATCCACAATGCTATAAAAGAAAAGATTTCTAAACCTCTACTTTATGGTGGAAGTGTAAAAGTAAATAATGTAAGAGAAATTTGCTCTTTAGATAATGTTGATGGAGCCTTAATTGGCACAGCTTCTTGGAATCAAGAAGATTTTATAAAAATAATAGAAAATACAAAGGATATATAGATGTTAATGAAAGGTAAGAAAGGTGTTATTTTAGGGGTTGCAAATAATAAATCAATTGCATACGGAATTGCAAAGGCATGCGCAGAACAAGGTGCACAGATTGCATTTACTTATTTAAATGATGCTTTAAAGAAAAGAGTTGAACCAATCGCAGCTGAATTTGGTAGTGAAAATTTAGTTTACCCTTGTGACGTAAGTAAACCAGAAGAAATTAAAGCTTTAAAAGAGTCTTTAGAAAAAGATTTAGGTCAAATTGATTTTATTGTTCATTCAATTGCATTTGCACCAAAAGAGGGACTTTCAGGTAGATTTTATGATATTTCTAAAGAAGCATTTGATGTTGCAATGGATATTTCAGTATATTCACTTATTGAAGTTGTAAGAGAATTAAAACCACTATTAAGTGATAACTCTTCAGTATTAACATTAACTTATTATGGTGGAGCAAAATATATTCCAAATTATAATTTAATGGGTATCGCAAAAGCAGCTTTAGAAATGACAACTAAATATTTAGCTGAAGATTTAGGAAAAGATGGAACAAGAGTTAATGCAATATCAGCTGGTCCTATTAAAACATTAGCAGCAGCAGGAATTGGTGATTTTAGATTTATGTTAAAATGGAATGAAGCTCACTCTCCATTAAAGAAAAATGTAACAACTACTGAAGTTGGAAATTCAGGAATGTATTTACTTTCAGATTTAAGTAGTGCAGTAACAGGTGAAATTCATTATGTAGATAGCGGATTTAATGTTATGGGTATGCCAGCAGTTAATTTTGATGAAAATGGTAGACCAACTATCGCATGGAATGGTACAGACAAATAGACAAAAGCCAATAATTAAATAACTAATAAATGTAAAATTTATTAGTTATTTAAAATGAAGTTTTTATTTAGAATTTATTTAAATTTTAAATTAAGATTTTAATAATTACAGGGAAAAGAATGAGTATAAATTTTAAAGAACTAGCAAAAAAATATGATACACCATATTATGTATATGATTTTGATTATATAAGTGAAAAATACACTGAATTAAAAACTGCTTTTAAAGCAAGAAAATCATTAATTGCATATGCAGTTAAAGCAAATTCAAATTTAAGTGTAATAAAACATTTGGCTAATCTTGGAGCAGGTGCTGATTGTGTTAGTATTGGCGAAGTAAAAAGAGCACTTAAAGTTGGAATTGCACCATATAAAATAATATTTTCAGGTGTTGGAAAAATAGATAGTGAAATAAGACAAGCATTAGAACTTGGAATTTTGATGATAAATGTAGAGAGCGATGCAGAATTAAATAGAGTTGAATTAATTGCAAGAGAGTTAAATTTAGTTGCAAGAATCTCTATTAGAGTAAATCCAAATATTGATCCTCAAACACATCCTTATATATCAACTGGATTACATGAAAATAAATTTGGTGTAGATATTGATACAGCAAAAAGAATGTATATTCAATGTAAAAATTCTGAACATTTAGAGCCAACTGGAATTCATTTGCATATTGGTTCACAATTAACTCAATTAGAACCAATTAAAGAATCAGTAAAAATTGTTGCAGATTTAGTTAGAAATCTTGCTGCAATAAAAATTGAACTTAGTTTTTTTGATGTTGGTGGAGGATTAGGAATTATTTATGATGATGAAAAATTAATTGATACAAATGAATATGCACAATCTATTTTAGAATGTTTATTTGGTTTAGATATTACTGTTGTTTGTGAGCCAGGAAGATTTATAGTAGGTAATGCTGGAACATTTGTTACAAAAGTTTTATATGAAAAAGTAAATGGGAATAAAAGATTTGTAATTGTTGATGGGGCTATGAATGATTTAATTAGACCATCACTTTATAATGCATATCATAAAATAGAAGTATTAAATGAAAATAAGGATATAAGTGATTGTAACTTAGTAGGTCCTGTTTGTGAAAGTGGAGATTTTTTTGCAAAAAATATTCAATTACCAAAAACTGAACATAATGACATTGTAGCTATTTATTCTGC
Organism: Arcobacter sp. CECT 8985; assembly: GCF_004116495.1. Taxonomy (GTDB): domain Bacteria; phylum Campylobacterota; class Campylobacteria; order Campylobacterales; family Arcobacteraceae; genus Malaciobacter. The sequence continues at coordinate 8,136 of NZ_PDKC01000031.1, forward strand.
TGGAGCTTATTGTTTTACAATGGCATCTAATTATAATACAAGAGGTAGAGTTGCTGAGATTGCTTTTGAAAATCAAGAAGATAGATTAATAAGAAGAAGAGAAACTTTTGAAAATATCATATCATTAGAAGAGGAATTTATAAAATAATATGTTTTTTATTGACGTTCAAGGTACATTAATTGATGACATAAATAAAAAGCCAATAGCTGGCGCATGTGAGTTTATTGACAAATTAAATGAAGAAAAAATACCTTATGTCATTATTACAAATAATACTAAAAAATTAAGTAGTGATTTTTTTGATTTTTTAAAAGGGTTAGGATTTAATATAAAAGAAAATAATTATATTGATCCTTTTGTGATATTAAAAGATATAGCAAAAAATAAAAAAGTTGCGGCTTTTGGTCAAGAGAGTTTTCCAAAAGTATTACAAAAAATGGGTTATGAATTAGAGTATGAGAAACCACAAACAGTTATGGTTTCAATTAGTAAAGATTATACAAATGAAGATTACTCAAAGATGATAGAATGCGCATTAAAAACTGATGATTTAATTGGAATGCATGAAACATCAATTTACTCTAAAGATGGTTCAAGGTATCCAGGTGTTGGTGCTATTATGAGTATGATAAAATTTGCTGTAAATAAAGATTATAAAGTTGTAGGAAAACCAAGTTTTAATTTTTATAATGAAGCAAGAAAATTATTAGGAACTGAAGATTTTAAAGATATTACTATAATTAGTGATGATATGATGGGAGATTTAGTAGGTGCAAAAAAACTTGGTATGAAAACAGTTTTAGTTTTAAGTGGAAAAATTAAAGATGCAAATGAAGTAATACCAACATTAAAAGAGGAAGAGAAACCAGAATATATCTGTAAAAATATGAGTGAAGTTTTACAGTTGTTACATAAGGAAAAATTATGGCTGAAGAGGGATTAAAGCAATTAAGAGATCAATTAGATAAAATTGATGATGATTTACTTGAACTTATAAATAAAAGAATGGACATTGTTTATAAAGTTGGAGTATTAAAATCACATAGTGGTGGTTCAATTTATAGACCTGAAAGAGAAAAACAAATAATTGAAAGATTAACTGAGATTAATAAAGGTAGGTTAAATAAAAGTGCAATTGAGGCACTTTTTTTAGAAGTATTTGCTATTTCTAGAAATATTGAATTACCAGAAAATATTGCATTTTTAGGTCCTGCTGGAAGTTTTACTCATCAAGCAGCAGAGACAAGATTTGGTGCAATGAGTTCTTATTTACCTATTGGTTCAATAAAGGGTGTGTTTAGAGAAGTAAATACCAAAAAAGCAAGATTTGGAGTAGTTCCTATTGAAAACTCTTCAAATGGAATAGTTAGTGATACAATAAACTGCTTAACAAAATATAATCTTAAAATTATTGCAGAAGTGATACTTGATATTCACCATACTTTAGCAACAACTTGTGATAGAGTAAAAGATATTAAAAGAATTTATTCTAAAGATATTGCATTTGAACAATGTAGAAGATTTTTAGAAAATGTTGGATTAGATGAGGTTGAACATATTCCTGTTGAATCAACTACAAAAGCAGCTAAATATGCATTAAAAGAAAAAGGAAGTGCAGCGATTTGTTCCCATGTAGGAGCAAAAATGTACAATCTTCCAATACTTTTTGAGAATATTGAAGATAAAGATAATAATAGAACAAGATTTTTTATTGTAAGTGATTTTGAAAATGAAAAAAGTGGAAATGATAAAACATCAATTCTTGTTAAGCTTCCAAATAGAAAAGGTATTCTTGTAGAGTTTTTAACAGATTTTGATAAAGCTGGAATCAACTTGACTAAAATTAAATCACATATTATTGAAGGTAATTCAATTTTCTTTATTGATTTTGATGGACATAAAGAAGATGAACATATAAAAGAAGTATTTGATAAATATAAAGATAATATAAAATTCTTAGGTTCTTATGTAAAAGAAGCTGATGATATTTAAGTTTAGAATTTAGTTTTATTTAAAACTAAATTGTTAAAATCAAAGTATAATTAAGTAGGGAAAAAATATGAAATTTAATAAAGTATTAGATGAAGTAAAAATATATGAAGCTGGAAAACCAATTGAACTAGTTGTTAGAGAGTATGGCGTAGATAGTAAAGATATTATTAAACTTGCATCAAATGAAAATCCATATGGTACATCACCAAAAGTTGTAAAAAAAATACAAGAAATAGCAACAAATATGTTTATGTATCCAGATGATTCAATGTTTCAATTAAAAGAGGCATTATCAAATAAGTATAATGTAAACAGTTCAAATATAATAATTGGAGCAGGAAGCGACCAAATTATAGAGTTTGCAGTGCATGCTAAATGTAATAAAGACTCAAAAGTACTTATGAGCAAAACAACATTTGCAATGTATGAAATTTATAGTAAACAAGCAGGTGCAACAATTATAAAAACTGAAGATGCAAAACATAATTTAGAACAATTTAGTAAATTATATAAAGAGCATAAACCTGATATTGTATTTTTATGTTTACCAAATAATCCTGTGGGTGAGTGTTTAGATACAAAAGATGTATATGATTTTTTAAGTGAAGTAGATGAAGAGACTTTAGTAATTGTAGATGGAGCATATCAAGAGTACGCAGCATTTAAAGATGAAAATAAAAAAATAAAAGTTGATGAATTAATTTCGAAATTTCCAAATGCTATATATTTAGGAACATTTTCTAAAGCATATGCATTAGGTGGAATGAGAGTTGGTTATGGAATTGGTAAAAAAGAAGTTATTCAAAATTTCTATAAACTAAGACCTCCTTTTAATATTACAACTTTATCATTAGCAGCTGCAATTGAAGCAATAAAAGATGAAGAATTTGTACAAGAGTGTATTGCAAAGAATTTTGATGAGATGAAAAGATATGAAAAATTTGCAAAAGATAGAGGATTTGAGTATATTGAAAGTTATACAAATTTTATTACGATAAAATTTGATGATAAATATATATCTTCAGAGATAGCACAAAATTTACTTCAAAGAGGTATAATTGTTAGAGATTTAACAAGCTATTCAATGAATGCAATTAGAATTACAATTGGAACAAATGAACAAAATACAAAAGTATTTGAAAATTTAGATGAAGTGTTAGATATTTTAAAATAGAAGAGTGGTATGAAAATAAAAAATAAAAATTTAGGTGAATTAGAAGAACTTTGTCAAGATATTAGAGAACGAATAATTGATGTTGTTTCCCGAAAAGGAGGACATTTTAGTTCTACATTAGGAGCTGTTGAATTGACAGTTGCAATGCACAAAGTTTTTGATGTTCAAAAAGATCCATTTATCTTTGATGTATCCCATCAATGTTATCCCCACAAGTTATTAACTAATAGATGGGAAGAATTTGAAACAATTAGACAGTTTGATGGATTAAGTGGATTTACAAAACCTAAAGAGAGTAGTTCTGATTATTTTGTAGCAGGACATAGCTCTACATCTATTTCATTAGCAGTGGGAGCTGCAAAGGCTAAAAAATTAAAAAAAGAAAATAGTATTCCAGTTGTTATGATTGGCGATGGCTCAATGACAGCAGGAATGGTATATGAAGCTTTAAATGAATTGGGTGATATTAAACTTCCAGTTGTAATTATTTTAAATGACAATGAGATGAGTATTGCAAAACCAATAGGTTCAATTTCTAAATATTTAAGTAAAATATTAGCTGGAAGATTCTACCAAAAACTAAGAGAAAGAATTGATAAAAGTATTATTCAAAAACTTCCTCAAGGAGCAACATATTTAGCAAAAAAAATAGAAGAGAGTATGAAATTAATTACTCCTGGAATTATTTTTGAAGAGATGGGTGTTGATTATATTGGTCCAATTGATGGACATAATTTAGAAGAAGTTATAGAAACACTTGAAATTGCAAAAAGTATGAATAAACCTGTAATAGTTCATGCAAAAACTGTAAAAGGTAAAGGTTATGAAATTGCAGAAGGACAAAATGAAAAATGGCATGGAGTAGGTCCTTTTGATCCAAGTACTGGAATATTTAAGAAAAAAGCTTCAGCAAAAGCTGCAACAGCAGTATTTGCAGATGCTTTAATAGAACTTGCAACTGCACATGAAAATGTAGTTGGTGTAACAGCAGCAATGCCAAGTGGAACAGGAATAGATAAATTAATGGATAAGTTTCCTGATAGATTTTGGGATGTTGCAATAGCAGAACAACATGCTGTTACTTCAATGGCAGCAATGGCAAAAGAGGGATTTAAACCATTTATTACTATTTATTCAACTTTTTTACAAAGAGGATATGATCAAATAATACATGACGTATGTATTATGGGACTTCCTGTAGTATTTGCAATAGATAGAGCAGGAATTGTTGGAAATGATGGAGAAACTCATCAAGGTGCATTTGATATTTCATATTTAAGATTTTTGCCTAATATGATACTTTTTGCACCAAGGGATAATGAAACATTAAATGAAGCAATAAAATTTTCTTATACTTTAGAAAAGCCATGTGCAATTAGATATCCAAGGGGTGCATTTTCTGAACTTGAGTTTAAATCTTCACCTTTTGAGTTAGGAAAAGCAGAAGTTTTAAAACATTCAGATTCAAATAAGGTATTTATTGGGTATGGAGCAGGTGTATCAAGAGCCTGTGAAACTGAGAAATTGCATGAAGAAGATATTGCTATTGTTGATTTAAGATTTGTAAAGCCACTTGATAAAAAGCTTCTTGTAGAATTATCTAAAAAATATAATGATTGGTATATTTTTAGTGATTCTCAAAAACAAGGTGGAGTTGCAAGTGCTATTTTAGAACTTCTAAATGAGCAAGAAATTAGAAATGTAAAAGTAACTTCATTTGAATATGAAGATAGCTTTATTCAACATGGTGATACAAAAAAAGTAGAAGAAAATATGCAATTATTACCATGTCAGTTAGTAAAAAAAGTAAAATAGTTTACTTTTATGCTATAGGTTCTTCCCAGGAAGATATATAATTTTTTATTAGTTGAAACTCTTGTTCATCATGTTGTGTAAAAGTAATAAACTGATTTCTATTATCTATTTCAAATAGTTTATTTGTTATTGCCATAAATCTTAATGCTAACTCTTTTTTTTGCTCTTTTGTTTTACCTTCAATAATATCTAATTGCATTAGACATATATCAGCACCTTCCACAGCTTTTGAAAGACTAATATCATATCTTTCCATCTCTTTTATACTAATAGCAATATTTTCATTTTTGTTATGAGTTACTTCTTCATAACTTTGTTGAATTTGTTTTATAAATTCTCTTTTTATTCCATCAATTATCTTTTTGTTAACATCAAATTGTAAATGTGGCATAATAAATTTCCTTTTTATAAATATGGAATTAATTTCTCTACACAAAGTCCCATAGCTGTTGATTCGTAACCTCGTACATCTTTAATATAAGGCTTACAAAAACCTTCTACCATAATCGCACCTGCTTTTCCCATACATTCACCTGAATTAATATACCTATTCATATCTTCTTTGTCAAATTTATTGAAACTATAAGTAGTAGAAGAAATATCAATTAATTCTAAATCTTTCTTTTTATATATCATACAAGTAATTACAGAAGTTTTATTTTCACTTTGTAATTGTAACATTTCTCTTGCATCATTTAAGTCTTTTGCTTTTCTTAATAGTTTCCCATTGCAAGTTACTACACTATCTGCAACAAGTAAAGGCATTTGTTCAACTCCATATTTATTAAATAGTTCCTCAAATTTACCTTTTGTTGCTTCAAAACAAAATGATTTTGGGTTTAATGTTTTTATGCTATCTTCATCAAAATTACCACCATTTTGTATAAAATCAATATTAAACTTATTTAAAAGTAATGCTCTTGTTGGTGAATTAGAACCTAGTCTTATCAAAAAAATCCTTTTTATTTTTATTATACACAATTAGTATATAATTAGATTTAAAAAAAATATTAGGAAAAGAAATGAGATTTATTGTAATTGGAGCAGGTGGAGTAGGATCGTTTTATGGAATAAAACTTAAAATGATAGGAAATGAAGTTACATTTGTAGCTAGAAATGAAAATCTAAAATATTTAAAAAACAATAAATTAAAATTAACTCATTCAGATTTTATATTTGAAGATTATGTTGATGTAATAGGAATTGAAGATTTAAAACATATCAAACCAAGTGAAGTAGATGCAGTAATCTTAGCTACAAAATCAATGAGTACTGTTAGTGTTTGCAAAAGCTTATCTAATTGGATTAAAAATGAACATAAAACTCCTTATTTTATATCTTTGCAAAATGGTGTAGAAAATGAAGATAAAATGTGTGAATATTTACCTAAACAAAAAGTTATTGGTGGTTTGACAAGATTAATTGCTGCACACATAATAAAATTGGGAGAAGTAGAATCAGTAGGAGAAGTTCAGACAATCTTAGGAGCAGTATATAAAGATGATAAAAATAAGAATTTTTTACACAGTTTAAAAGATGTTTTAGATAAAACTAACACTACAACAATATTAACAGATAATATAAAACTTGAATTATGGAAGAAGTTAATAATAAATAATGGTGTAAATGCAATATGTGCTTTACTTGAAGAAAAATCAGGAAAATTGATAAACGATGAAAAAACTTCAATTTTGGTATATAATCTAATGAAAGAAGCAGCAATTGCATCAAATGCAATTGAAGGAGTGAATATTTCTGAAGATGATGTAAATGAAATGTTTGAATTAATGAAAAGTTTTGAATCAATTGTACCATCAATGTGGATGGATAAAATAAATAACAGAGATTTAGAGTTAGATGATATTTGTGGTGTTGTTATTAAAAACTGTGAAAAGCAAGGGATTGATGCATCTTATACTAGGTCAATTTCCTCAATTTTATCTTTTTTATATGAAAAAAATAGAAAAAATTAGTAAAATTATATAAAAGTCACTCAAAGTCATACTAAAGTCACCTACATATACTATAATTACACCAGTTGAAGTAAATGTGACGTATATTTGTTACTACAAAATATATATACATAGTGTAATTATTATAAACTTATTCTGGATTTTTCTCCCTCTCCATGATTTTTATTATCACATTTACTTTCTTCTAAACTACATAAATAAAATCATAATCAACTATAAATAATTTTTCTGATATATTATTCTTTTAAAATAAGGGAAGAAATGTCACTGTTTTTTGTATTATTAGGGAAAATCATACCTTTATATCTCAATATAGGTATTGGATATATCTTAAGTAAATATCTCAAAGTTAGAAGAGATATTGTAGCTTTTTTGTTAGTGTATATTTTGGGTCCTGCAGTTATATTTTTTGCAACATTATCTATTAAAATTGATTTACAAATCGCTTTTTTGCCTATAATGGTATTTTTATTTGGAAGTTTTATTGCTTTTTTTGTACTAATGAAACATAGTAAAACTTGGAAAGATTCAAGTGTAAATACTCTTGCTTTTACTTGTGGTACTGGTAATACTGGTTATTTTGGAATTCCTTTAGCTATGATTCTTCTTAATGAAAATGCAGTAAATATATTTATATTTGTAACTTTAGCTTCTTTATTATATGAAAATACAACAGGTTTTTTTGTAACTGCAAAAGGAGCTTTTTCTGCTAAGCAATCAATACACAAAATATTAAGATTACCCTTAGTATATGCATTTATTTTAGGAGTGACTTTAAATATTTTAGGAGTTGAACTATCTTCAAATATTGTTCCATATTTTGAAAATTTAAAATGGATTTATGGAATATTGGGTATGATGATGCTAGGAATGGGCTTAAAAGGGTTTGACTTAGATGAAGATTTTGATAAAAAGTATATAAAAATTGCATATTTTTATAAGTTTTTTATTTGGCCTTTATTTATGCTAGCTGTAATAAATTTGGATAAAAATATTTTCATGTTTTTAAATGAAGATATTTATGATGTGTTATTTTTGATGTCAATAGTTCCATTAGCTGGAAACACAGTAACTTTAGCAATTTTATTAAAAGCAAAACCTGAAAAAGCAAGTTTTACAGTACTTTTAAGTAACTTAGTATCTATAATATATATACCTTTAACTTTAAGTATATATCAAGGATTTTAAATGAATAAATATTTATATACAATATGTTTACTATTTTTGTTTTCTGGATGTACTCCTTTTCAGGTTGATAATATTTCAATGTGGAGTAAAAACTTAAAATTGACAAATAAAAATGTAACTACTACATTTAACCCTTGCACAACATTTTCATATTATGTGAAAGAAGATAATAAAAAATATGGAAAACTTTTTATTGAGTATATTGATTTAAACTCAAATTGTATGTGGAATGGTTTTGCAAGAAGTTTTTTTGAAGAACTTTTTAAATCGACTCAAAAAGTAAAAAGTATGAAAATTGTAGAACAGTATGATTATGATAATTTTGAATTTACAACATATTTAATTGATAATAGTAGTTATGTAAATTTAATATATAATTTTACAACTTCAAAATCTATTTTCATTTTAGATTATAGTGGTAAATTGTCAAATGAGTATATTAAATCATATAATAAAGATTACATTAGCAAATATATTGATAAAAAAAGATATTCTAAAGACTACGAGAAGAGCTTAGTGACTATGGGGAATTTTTATAACTATTTTTCAAGAGATAGTAATAGATTTTTAGGTGATTAAAATTGAGTCTATTTTTTATTTTAATATTAAAAATTGCACCTATATATATTAATATTATTTTAGGTTATTTAAGCGTTAAATTTCTAAACGTAAAAAAAGAATCAATTGCAACTTTGGTTATTTATATAATAACACCATTAGTTGTATTTTCTTCTACAATAAGTGTAAAAATTGATACAAAATTAGCATTATTGCCAATAATAATTTATTTATTTTGTTCTATAACGGCAATTTTGGTATATAGAATTTTTAGAAATCAATGGGCAGATGCAACATCAAATATTTTAGCATTTAATGCAGGAACAGGTAATGCAGGATATTTTGGTGTTCCTTTGGCATTGTTATTTTTTGAACCTCATGTTGTAAATATTTTTATTTTTGCCCAACTTGCGTTTATTTTTTATGGAAATACTACAGGGTTTTATATCACTGCAAAGGGTAATTTTACAGTTAAACAATCACTAAAAAAAGTACTTAGATTACCTGTTATTTATGCTTTTATCTTTGGTCTTGCATGTAATTTTTATGGATTATCAATTCCAGATGAATTAATAGTTTACACATCTCAATTTAAAGCTGTGTATGGGATTTTGGGTATAATGATATTAGGAATGGGACTTGTTGGTTTAAAACAAAGTGGAGAATTAGATAAAAAGTTTGTTTTTTTTAATTTCTTCTTTAAATTTATTTATTGGCCAATATGTGCATTGCTTTTTATTTTTATAGATAAAAATATAATACATATATTTAATGATGAACATATTTATCAAATCATATTTCTTTTCTCAATTGTGCCTATTGCAAATAATGGTGTAACATTAGCTATAATAAATGGATTAAAACCAGAAAAAGCAATTGTTACTGTATTGTTAAGTACAATATTCTCAGTAGTTTATATACCATGTATGATAGTACTATATGGTGGTTTCTAATTATTTGTTGAGGTAGCATATGAAAAGAATAGTTATTAAGTTTACATTAGTATTATTACCTATTATTTTTACTGGATGTTCTAGTTCATTCGTGTCTTTTTCAAATCCTTTCTCTTCTAAACCTAAAAAAGATTTAACAAAAGGTATTGAAGATACGCCAATTACAAGAGTTTTATTATCTCAATATAAAGAATGGAAAGGTGTAGGATACAAGTATGGTGGAGATTCAAAAGATGGAATAGATTGTTCTGCCTTTGCTCAAAGAACTTTTTATAATAAATTAAATAAGAAAATACCAAGAACTACATACTATCAATCAAAAATAGGTAAAAAAGTAAGTAGAAAAAATGCAAAGCCTGGTGATTTAGTATTTTTTAAAACTGGAAGAAAAAGTAGACATGTTGGAATATACTTAGGCGATGGAAAATTTATGCATGTATCTTCACGAAAAGGTGTAATTATCTCAACATTAAATAATGTTTATTTTAAAAGACATTTTTGGAAGATAAAAAGAGTTTTAGAGGATAATTAAAATCCTCTAAGAACTACTCCTAGATATATTGCAATAATACCTAAAATAATGTTTAATGGAATGTAAAATTTAGCTATAGGAGCTAATTGGTTTTTGCAATTTTGTAGATCATTTGCATTAAAATATTTTTGTGCTTTGTTTCTTTTTATATAAATTGTTATAAAAACAATTGTCATAATTGTCCAAATACTCTCTTTTGCAATTGCTGTAGAGTATAAACTACTCTGTTTTAAATTTAGAGCTATTATCATGATAATTGCAGTGATTAATATTGTGATTATTGCTGGAATAACCATATTAAAAAATCTTCTAAGATTTTCTAATGTTCTTTCTAGTTTTATTTTTGGTTCTTTAATATCTTGAATAGAGTAATGAATAGCAAATCTAATTGCTATCATTCCTCCTACCCATAAAACAGCACTAATAACATGTAAAAATACAATTAATGATGAATAGTTATTAAATAATGATTGCATTATAATTGTGCTTTAACAAACTCTAAAGCTTTAACTTTAGCTTCATCTATTTTTGATACATCTTTTCCACCAGCTTGTGCGAAGTCAGGTCTTCCTCCACCTCCACCACCAACGATTGGTGCAATGTTTTTAATCCAATCACCAGCTTTAACTGTTGTATTTTTACAACCTGCAACAATCATTACTTTTTCACCTTTTGGTTGTAAAAGTAAAACTGCAAGTTTTTCATTAGCATTTTTTAAATCATCAACAATTTTTTTGATATCACCATTTTTTACAACATCAACAACAACTTTTGTATCATTTATCATCTCTTCTTTAATTGGTGCTTGAGATTGGTTTTGTGCAACTTCTAACTCTTTTTTCAAATCTTTAATTTGATCTTTTAATTTTTTTACACCTGCTAATACATCTTGGTTTTTAACTTCTACTTGTAAATGGTTATAACTATTGATTATTTCATTTGTGTAGTTAATTGCTGCAAGACCACATACAGCTTCTATTCTTCTTACACCTGCACTAACACCTGATTCTTTTGTAATATAAAAGCTTCCAATATCAGATGTGTTTCTTACATGGGTTCCTCCACAAAATTCAACACTTACTCCTCCAAAATCAACTACTCTTACTTTATCACCATATTTTTCACCAAACATAGCAATAGCACCTTTTTTCTTAGCTTCTTCTATTGGTAATTCTTCAGTTGTTGAAGCTATTCCTCTTGCAATCATAGAATTAACTAAATCTTGAACTTCTTTAATTTGTTCATTTGTCATTGCTTTTGCATAAGTGAAATCAAATCTTAATCTAGAAGATTCATTTAAAGAACCAGCCTGTGCTACATTTTCACCTAAAACCATTTTTAATGCTGTTTGTAAAAGGTGTGTTGCACTATGGTGTTTAGCAACTTCATATCTATTTACTACAACTGCATGTAAAGTTTCATTTATTTTTAATATTGAGTTTGTAACTTTTACTTGTGATAAATTTAAATCAAAAAATTTCTTAGTGTCTAATACTTCTGCAATATGGCTTTCCTCTTCTATAATACCAATATCACCACATTGACCACCAGATTGTGCATAGAAAGGAGTTTTATCTAACATAACCCAACCTTCATCACCCTTTTTTAATTGCTCAACTTCTTTGAAGTTTTCATCTAAAATACTAACAATTTTACAAGTTTGTGCAGTTTTTTCATATCCAACAAATTCATTTTTACCATACTTTTCAAGTAGTGATTTGAAATCACCCTCTGCAAGAGTATCTCCACTTCCTTTCCAAGCTGCTTTGGCTTTTGTTCTTTGTTCATTCATAAGCTCTTCAAATTTTGCAATATCAATATCTAAGTTTTTATCTCTTAGCATATCTTGTGTTAAATCTAAAGGGAATCCAAATGTATCATAAAGTTTAAATGCAATTTCACCTGAAAATTTTTCTTTTGTCTTTTTTAACTCTTCTTCAAATAAAGACATTCCTGAATCAATAGTTTTGAAAAATCTTGCTTCTTCAAGTGTGATTTGCTCTTTTATATACTCTTTTTGTTCTTTTATTGCAGTGTAATGAGAACCCATTAAATCATCTAATGTATCTACAAGTTTTGCTAAAAATGGCTCTTTTAATCCTAGTAAATAACCATGTCTTACAGCTCTTCTTAGGATTCTTCTAAGAACATAACCTCTACCTTCTTTATCAAATAAAATACCTTGACTTATCATAAAGCTAACTGCTCTTAAGTGATCTGCGATTACTCTAAAACTTCCAATATTAGAGTTAGTAATTTTTTTATTAGCTAATTCTTGAGTTTTAGTAATTAGAGGCATAAATAGTGATGAATCAAAGTTATTAAATTTTCCTTCTTTAATAGCAACAACTCTTTCAAGACCCATTCCTGTATCAATTGATGGTTTTGGTAGAGGGTTTAAATTACCTTCATTATCTCTTTCATACTGCATGAAAACAAGATTCCAAATTTCTAAAAATCTATCTCCTTCTCCACCTAAGTAATCTTCATCACTATTAAAGTTCTCTTCTCCTTGGTCATAGAAAATCTCTGAACATGGTCCACAAGCACCTGTATCTCCCATTGACCAAAAGTTGTCTTTATCCCCAAATCTTTTGATTCTATCTTCACTTATATGATTTTTCCATAGTTCAAAAGCTTCATCATCACTATCATGAATTGTAACCCATAATTTGTCAATAGGTAATTCAAGATTTTTAGTGATAAATTCCCATGCATATGCAATTGCATCTTTCTTGAAATAATCTCCAAAAGAGAAATTTCCTAGCATCTCAAAAAGTGTATGATGTCTTGCAGTGTATCCCACATTTTCTAAGTCATTATGTTTCCCACCAGCTCTTACACATAATTGGCAACTTGTAGCAGTTTTATTTTCAGGCGTAGGAACAGCTCCTGTGAATATATCTTTAAATTGTACCATACCTGCATTTGTGAATAGTAAAGTAGGATCGTCTGGAACCAAAGGCATACTAGAGATTACCTCATGTCCTTTACTTTTAAAAAATTCTAAATACTCTTTTCTTACATCCATTTATTTATCCATTATTAATTTAAAAATTACATTTTACCCAAATAATAATTTATAGAAGATTAGTACAACTTACATTTAAGTTTAGCTTAGTATAATTTGTAATTAATATTTTGAAATAAGGGAATTAATATGGGTAAGTATATTGAATTAACTCAAGAAAACTTTGATAGTACAGTTTCAAACGGTGTATCGTTAGTAGATTTCTGGGCTCCATGGTGTGGACCTTGTAGAATGCTAGCACCTGTAATTGAAGAATTAGGTGAAGAGTTTGACGGAAAAGCAAACATTTGTAAAGTAAATACAGATGAGCAACAAGACTTAGCTGTTAAATATGGAATTAGATCAATCCCAACAATCATCTTTACTAAAGATGGAGAAGTTGTAGATCAAATGGTTGGTGCAACATCTAAACAAGCACTTGCTGATAAAATTAATTCACTTCTATAATAAAACTATATTAAGAGGAGAAAATTCTCCTCTTAGGTTTTAATCTTCTATTTTAATAATGAAATACCTTAAATTATTTTTTATATTATTTATTTTTAATAACTACTTTTTATATGCAAAAGATTTAAAAAACATACTTATTTTAAATTCATATCATAAAGGATTTTTATACAGTGATAATATAATAAATGGTATAGAAAATACTTTGAATGAAAGTAAAGATATTGATACAACAATTTTATATATGGATTCTAATAGAGTAAAAATAGATAATTATGACAATGTATTATTAGATTTTTATACTAAAAAATTAAAACATATTGATATTGATTTAGTTATTTGTATAGATAAGTTTGCTTATAATTTTACCAGAAATAATAAACATAATCTTTTTAAAAATATTCCAATTGTTTATGCAGGAACACAAAAACCAAAAGTAACTGATAATAATATATATACTTTGAGCGCAATTGCTGATATTAAAGAGAATATACAATTTATTTATTCAGTTATGAAAAAGCTAAAAAAACTTTATATTATTGATACATCACTAGAAGAAGATAAAAGTAATTTAGAAGTAGAAAAAGCACTAAAAAATTTAAAAAAACGCTTTGAAATTGTATATATTGAGCATACAAATATTGAAAAATTAAAAAATGAATTTAATCATTTTAAAAAAAATCAAGCAATATTTCTTATTAACTTATTAAAAGATGACTCAAAAAATATTATTAGTTCAACACATGTTTATGATTTTATAAAAAATGCTCACTTACCTATCTTTGTATCCAATGATTTATATTTAAAAAAAGGTGTTGTTGGTGGTAAATTGGTATCAATTTATAATTTGGGTGAAAAAACTGCACAATTAGCAAAAAATATATTAGATAATAAAAAACCAAAAAAACATAATAATTTAAAATATAATCATGAGTTTGATAGTATTATTTTAAGAAAATACAATATAAAGCCATATTATTTTTATAATAGTTATAAAATAGTAAATAAACCCCAAGATTTTTTTGAAAAAAATAAAGATCTTTTTGAAATACTATTTTTATTATTTCCTTTACTTTTACTTTTAGTAGTTGGACTTTTACATAATATTCATTATAGAAAACAAACAGAAAAACTTCTAAAAGAGAGAATTGATTTTGATGAAACTTTATTAAATACAATTAAAAATCCAATTTTTTGGCAAAATAAAGATGAACAAATAGTAGATTTTAATAATAAATTTAGTTCAATGTTAGCACTTCCTGAAGAGAAATTATATTATTCAACTTTAAAAAAACTAAGAAGTTATCCAAGAGTAAAAAAACTTTTAGAAGCATTAGAATCGTATAATAATAAAGGTAGAAAAAATATATTTTTCACAATAGAAGTAGAAGATAATAAAAAGAAAATATATTTAGTTAATCAAGCAAAGTTTAAAGATGAAAAATCTCAAAGTTATGGAACTGTGACTATTTTGACTGATGTAACAAAAGAAAGACAAATTGAAAAAGAAAAAGAGAGAAATCAAGAATTTTTAATTCAACAGTCAAAATTAGCAGAAATTGGTGAAATTTTTTCTGCAATTGCACATCAATGGAAAGCTCCTTTATTAGAGATTACAACAATAGCACAAGAGAGTTTTTATTCAAGTGAGGATGATGATAAAGAAAGAGAGTCTTATGTAAAAGATATTATGACTCAAGTTAAATATATGAATGATACAATAAATGATTTTCAAGAGTTTATAAAGCCATCAAATAAAAAGAGTACTTTTGATATATATGAGGCAATTACTTCTTTACTTAAAATAATTGACCATACTATTAGATTTAATTATATAGATATAACTATAGATTTAAAAGACAATACAAATGTTATGGTAAATGGATATAGAAATGAATTTATGCAAAGTTTATTAAATATTATAAATAATGCAAAAGATGAACTTATTAAAAATGATTTTAAAAATAGAAAAATAAATATAGAGATATTTAATAAACAAAATAGTCTATATGTAAATATAAAAGATAATGCAGGTGGAATAAGTACAAAAAATATACATACAATTTTTACTCCATATTATTCAACTAAAAAACATGGAAGTGGGATAGGTTTATATATGACAAAAGTAATAATAGAAGATAAAATGAATGGTAAAATAAGAGTTAAAAATACAAAAATCGGGGCTTGTTTTACTATTATACTGGAGCAAAACAGATGAAAATATTGGCATTAGAGGATAATGAGAGGCTTTTAAAACTTATAAAGAGTTCTTTAGAAAAAGAAGGTTATGAAGTTGATTGTTATGCAAATGGTGATGATGCTTTAAATGTATTAGAAAATGGATATAACTGTTTTATTTTAGATATAAATGTTCCTTCAATAGATGGAATTACCCTATTAGAATATATTAGAATCAAATCAAAAGATGTGCCAGTTTTAATTATAAGTTCAAATCATGATTTAGAAAAAATAGAAAAATCTTATAAATTTGGATGTAATGATTATATAAAAAAACCTTTTTATATAATTGAACTAGTTGAAAAAGTAAAAAAATTATGTAGTCCAGAGTCTAATAAGTTTGAATTATCACAAGGAACAATTTTTGATTTAAAAAAACATAAATTGTATATTGATGAGGTAGAAGTAGAACTTACAAAAAAAGAGATTTTATTTTTAGAACTATTTGCTCAAAATTTAAATAAAATTGCAAGTTATGATGAAATGATAGATTATGTATGGCAAGGTGAAGAAACAAACCTAACAAATATTAGAGCAATGATAAAAAGATTGAGAAAAAAACTTCCTGAAGATAGTATTGTAATTGTAAAAGGAATGGGATATTCACTTAATAAGAGTGCAAAATATATATAAGAGGTGGGAACTCCTCTTATATTTTTTTATTTAGTGATAAATTTACGATTATAAAAGGAAAGAAATTCACTAAATTTAAAATAAAAGTAAAGAGATTGTTCTCTTTACTTTATTAAATAATTCCATATAATTTTGCTAAGATAAATCCTACAGTTGAAGCAGTACCTACTCCAATTATACCAGGGATAATGAAACTGTGATTGATAACAAATTTACCAATTCTTGTAGTTCCAGATCTATCAAAACTAATTGCAGCTAAGTCACTTGGGTAAGTTGGTAAAATATAATACCCATAACAAGCAGCAGCAAATGCAGCAATAACACCAGGGTCAACACCAACTGAAAGTGCAATTGGTACAATAGCAGCTAACGCAGCACCTTGTGAGTTAACCAATTTTGAAACAAAGATTAATACTAATGCATATGCCCATGGATATTGAGCAACAACTCCACCAAGTACTTCTTTAATATCACCAATGTGTGCACCAAACATTGTTTTAGTCATCCATGCAACACCATATACTGCAATTAATGCAACCATACCAGATTTGAATACTTCATTACTTGAAATTGCAGAAGGTTTAACTTTAGCAACAACAAAGATAATAGCACCAGCTGATAACATGAACATTTGAATAACGTAAACCATTGATAGAGGTTTACCATGAATTACAGGTCTAAGTTCAGGAAATGCACCTAAAATAGCAACTACAGCAATTGAACCAAGGAATATCCACATAGCATTCCATTGAGTTTGAGGTAATTTATTATTTAATAATGTTTTATCTTCACCATAGATGTATTTTTTCATTTCTGGATCTTTGATTTTTTCTTGGAATTCTTGATCATCTTCAAGATTTTTTCCTCTAAACATACTCCAGAAACCTACAACTAAAACACCACATATTGCACCAGGAATTGTGATTGATAATAATTGAACTAAATCTAATTCTTTACCATTAATCATAGCATGACCAGATAACATAGCAACTAATGAAACAACTGCTACTGATACAGGAGAAGTAACAATTCCCATTTGTGCTGCAATTGTACTTGCTGCCATAGGTCTTTCAGGTCTTACACCTTTTCTAATTGCAATATCATAGATAATTGGTAACATTGTATACACAACATGTCCAGTTCCACATAGGAATGTTAATGTTAATGTAGTTAATGGAGCCAAAAATGTAATATGTTTAGGATGTTTTCTTAACAATTTTTCTGCTAATTGAAGCATAACATCTAACCCACCTGATGCTTGAAGTGTTGCACCAGCAGTAATAACTGCAAGCATAACTAACATTACTTTAATTGGAGGATTACCAGGAGTCATTCCGAATCCAAAAACTAAAATAACAACACCAATACCACCGAATAAACCTAATGCTAATCCACCTTTTCTAGCACCTAGGAATAAAACAGCCAAAACAATGATTAATTGTATTGTAAATTCCATAATTTGTCCTTTATTTTACATACCTGAATATGTATTCATGTTGGAATTGTATATGTGTAATATGTCATTAGTATGACAATTTGAATATTTTATAAAAATAATAAACTTATAAAATAATTTAATTTAAAATTAAGTTTGGTGGCTTCTAATTATTAATAATCTATTTAGTATAATGAATACATGAAAAAAATATTATTGTTTTTAATTTTTATAAATATTCAACTATTTGCATATTCTATTCTTGTAATAAACTCCTATCACAAAGGTTATCAATGGAGTGATAAGGTTATTTCTGGCTTAGAAAATGTATTATTAAAAAATGACAATATAGACTTTAATATACTATATATGGATTCAAAAAGAATCTCTTCAAAGGAGTATTTTATAAGTTTAAAAAAACTTTATAAAATACAATTAAAAAATAGAAAATATGATTTAATTATTCCTATTGATAGATTTGCATATGATTTTGTTGTTGAAAATTATGCAGAACTTTTTGAAACTGAACCAATACTTGCTGTAGGAATTGAAAAATTTTCATATCAAAAAGCAAAAAAATATTCACTAGAAGACAAAATATCTGCAATTCTAGAAAAAAGAGATTTACTTGGTAATGTAAAAATGATTGAAGATAATTTTTATAGTATCAAAAAACTTTATATTATAAATGATAAAAGTATAAATGGTATGCATACAGAACCTTTAATTGAAAATCTTTTAAAAAGTTTTAAAGGAAGAATAAAATTAGAATATATAAAAGAGAATAATCTATCATTATTAAAAAAATTTCCTTTTGAAGAAGGAAGTGCTGGATTATTTATTAGATTTTATAAAAATAAAGATGGAACTTTAAACAAAAATAGTGATATTGCTAAATTTATAAATAATGTAAAAATTCCTATATTTGTTACGGACTCTTTATTTATAAAAAAAGGTGCAACAGGTGGAAAAATAGTTGATCTTTATAAATTAGGTTATGATGCAGGAAAAATGGCAGAAAAAATTTTAAATGGTGCTTCTATTAAAATTGTCTCTTATAAAGAGTTCGAATACTATTTTGATTATAAAAAATTAAATGAATTTTTACTTTCTATTGTTAATTTAGATGTTCCATATACAATTGTTCATAAAAAGAAAAGTTTTTTTGATAGCTATAGAAATTTAATTGATTTTGTTTTTACAATCTCTCCTTTACTGGTATTTTTGATATTAGGATTAATTCATAATATATATAAAAGAAAGAGTTTAGAAAAAGATTTAAGAAAAAGAATTGAATTTGATGTAACAATGCTAAATGCAATTGAAAGTCCAATATTTTGGCAAGATGCAATGGGTCAAATTGTAGATTCAAATAATACCTTTTCTAAATTAGTTGGTGTTGAATCTGAATATTTGTATAAAAGAAGATTATCAGATTTATTAGATATTGATTCAATAAGACAAATTAATACAATGATAAATATTTATAAAGTGAATAAAAACAATAATGAATTTGATTTTATTGATGAAAATTTAAAAAAGAGAATTTTTTTAATAAAACAAGCAAAATTTTATGAAAAAAAGTATAAATATGAGGGTTATGTAACTATTTTTACGGATATTACAAGAGAACGTGAAATCATTATTGAAAAGCAAAAAAATAGACAATTTGCAATTCAGCAAAGTAAATTAGCTGAAATTGGTGAAATATTTTCTTCTATTGCACATCAATGGAAAACACCATTAATTGAAATAACTGCTATAGCACAAGAACTATTTTATGTAAAAAAAATTGAAAATAAAAATGAAGATGATAGTTTTGTAAAAGATATAATGCAACAAGTTACTTATATGACAGACACCATAAATGAGTTTCAGAAATTTATAATGCCATCAAATAAAAAAATAGATTTTAATGTTGAAGAAGCAATTAAAACTATGCTTGAAATAGTTAATCATAATTTAAAGTATAATAATATAAAAATGTCAATAGATATTAAAGAAGATACAAATTTAATAGTTAATGGATATAAAAATGAAGTAATGCAGTCTCTTTTAAATATTATAAATAATGCAAGGGATGCTTTATCAAAGATTAGTTATAAAAATAGAAAAATAGAAATAATACTTTTTAATGAAAAAAATGATTTAGTAATTAAGATTAAAGATAATGCTTTAGGTATAAAAGATAAATATATTAATAAAATATTTGAACCATACTATACAACAAAACAGAAAGGTCATGGAATAGGATTATATATGACAAAAGTTATTATTGAAGATAAAATGAATGGTAAAATAGATGTAGAGAATGTAGATGATGGAGCAATGTTTACAATAAGGTTGGCACAGCATAAATGAAAATATTATTACTTGAAGATAATGAAAGATTATCAAATGTAGTTAAATATGCACTACTTGATGAAGGTTATAGTGTAGATTGTTTTTTTGATGGGGATGAAGCTTTAGACTCAATTGGTAATGGTTATTCATGTTTTATTTTAGATATTAATGTACCAAATGCAGATGGTATATCTATTTTAGAGTATATAAGATTAAATCATGAAAATACACCAGTATTAATAATTAGCTCAAATCATGAATTAGATAAAGTTAAAGAATCATATGAAAAAGGTTGTGATGATTATTTAAAAAAACCTTTTTATATTATAGAACTTCTTCAAAAAGTAAAAAAGTTGTGTGGAGAAAGAAAACAGTATTTAATATTTGAAGATTCATTTAAGTATAGCTATATAGATCATAGACTTTACAAAGGTGACGAGGAAATTGAATTAACCAAAAAAGAGATTTTATTTTTAGAGCTTTTTTCAAGAAATATACATTTTGTTGCCACATATGAAAATATTGAAGAGTATGTATGGGAAGGTGAAGATACGACTTTAGCAAATATTCGTTCGATGATTAAAAGATTAAGAAAAAAATTACCAACAGATAGTATTACTATTATTAAAGGTATTGGTTATTCATTAAATAAAAGTGTTAAGTCTATTTAGCTATATAAGAGGGCTAAGCCTCTTATATTAGTTATTTATTTTTAAAATATCTTTTTGTCTCTTTTGTTACAACATTAGATAGTAAAAGAAGACCTATTAAGTTTGGTATAGCCATTAATCCATTTGCTACATCAGAAAAATCCCATACTAAATCAATTTTTAGCATAGCTCCTATAAGAATAAAACTTACAAAAACAATTTTATATAATTTTACTGATTTATGTCCAAATAGATATTCAAATGCTCTTTCCCCATAATAAGACCACCCAAGAATAGTTGAATAACCAAAAAGTACAGTTGCAATTACAATTACAATTGCACCAGTGTCACCTAAGAAAAACTCAAAACTTTTTAAAGTTAATTCTCCTGCATTAATACCTTGGTGCCAAATAGGAGCCATTAAAATAATTAATGCAGTTGTTGTACAAACAACTAATGTATCAATAAATGTTTGAGTCATTGATACTAATGCTTGTTTAACTGGGTCATTTGTTTTGGCTGCTGCTGCAGCAATTGGCGCAGAACCTAAACCTGATTCATTTGAAAATACACCTCTTGCAAGACCATATCTAATAGCAGTAGCAACAACTGCACCTGCAAATCCACCACCTGCTGCAATTGGATTTACTGCATGATAAAAAATAAGTGAAAATGCATCACCTACTTTATCTAGGTTAGAAAAAACAATAAAAAATGCAGTAATTAAATATATTGCAATCATAAATGGAATTAAAAATGATGTTGTTTTTCCAATTGATTTAATACCACCTAAAATAACAAAAGAAGTGATTGTTAAAAGTACTATACCTGTTAGCCATGTAGGAACAGCAAATTGTACATCTAAAGCTTTTGCAACCGCATTTGATTGTGACATATTACCAATACCAAATGATGCAAGAATAGTAAAAAAAGCAAAAAGTGCTCCAAGCTTTGGCAAGTTTGCACCTTTTGTAATATAATACATAGGCCCACCCTTAAAGCCATGTTTACCTTCTTCTCTATATTTTACTGCTAAAATTGCTTCTGAATATTTTGTTGCCATACCAACTAAACCAGTTACCCACATCCAAAATACTGAACCTGGACCACCTAAAGTAATTGCTGTTGCAACTCCTACAATATTACCAATACCAACAGTTGCTGCAAGTGCAGTTGTTAATGCAGAAAAGTGAGATATATCTCCTTTTGCACCTTTTTCTTTTATAAATATTAATTTAAGAGCATGCCCTAGTGCCCAAAATTGCATTCCCTTTAATCTTATTGTTAAATATAATCCTGTCCCAACTAAAAGTGTTAGCATAGGAACACCCCATACAAATGATGAGATACTAGAAATAACATTATTCAATGTTTCCATGACAATTTTCTCCTTTGAAGGCTTATAAAATATCAAAAATTAAATTAAAATTAAGTGAAGACTTAGGTTCAGCTTATAAAAGATAAACTTAAGTAATTAAATTAGGGGTCTATAATTAACCTACTACTTAATATTTTTTTAGTATTATTCCTTCTTAATAAAATAAAGGATCTTCAAATGTTAGATTTAGCAATAATAGGAGGAGGGCCAGCAGGATTAACAGCTGGGTTATACTCAACAAGAGGTGGATTAAAAGATGTAGTAATGTTTGAGATGGGAATGCCAGGAGGACAAATTACTGGTAGTTCTGAAATTGAAAATTATCCTGGACAGTTAGAAG
>NZ_PDKC01000032.1 GCF_004116495.1 Arcobacter sp. CECT 8985
AACTCTCACTTATTCCTTTCGGCCTCAGCGAATTTGGACGGGAATTATAGTATCTTTTTTTACTTTTGTCAACACTTACACCTTAATATTAACTTAAATTTTTTAATTCTTTATACTCTCCCTCTTTTTACTATCATTCCTTTGCTATTTTTATTGCTTTTCTCCGCTTTTTATTGCCTTCTTTTGCTTTTCGTTTTCTCTCTTTTTCTTTTTGATATTTTTTTTGTTTGGGGTTGTTTTAAAGTATTTTTGTGGGTTTGAATTTTATTGGAGGATATATAGTATTAATGAAAGATAAGTAGAGAATCTACTTATCTTATTATTGTGTAGTTATACGTTGTAGTAATTTGCCTCTGGGTGATGAACAACAATAGCACAAGTTGTTTGTTCTGGATCCATTTGAAAAGTTTCACTAAGAGTAATTCCAAACTCTTCAGGACCAAGTAAATCATAAAAGTCTCTATTTTGACTAAGTTCAGGACAAGCAGCATAGCCAGGAGAATATCTACAACCAACATATTGTTTCATTTGTACATCGTTTAATGTTGGTCCCTCTTTTGGTACAATATCTAGATCAAGTCTAATTTGTTTATGTATAACCTCAGCTAGTGCTTCTGCTAATTCAACACCTAATCCATGTACTTGAAAATATTCGCTAAATTTACCTGCATCATATAACTCTCTTTCATATGATGTAATTTTTAACCCTGCTGTTGCTAAAGTAAATGCAACAACATCTAATCTATCATTTGCAAAAAAGTCTGCAATACATCTAAATGGTTTTCTTCTTTGTCTAGGGAATTCTAATACTTTTATGGCTTCTTCTAAAGGTGGAATATTTTGAGCTTCTTCTATAGAATGAAATCCATATTTTTTCTCATCAAAAATATATAATTTATTATCATGTGAGATACAAGGATAGTATGCCATAATAGATATAGGTTTGAATACATCTTTAGTTACTAACTCTTCTTTTAATTTTTCGTATAAAGGTTTTACTACTTCTTCTTCATGTTTAATAAAATCTTCTGTTTTTTGTCCAGCTCTTTTATATCCCCATCTTTGTCTAAATAAAACTCTATGGTTTATCCATTTAAATACTAATTCATTATCTATTTGATTACTTTGTTTTACGCTTCTTCCCCAATATGGAGGAAACGTGAACTCTGTTTTTTTAGGAAGTTTTATCTCTTCATATGGTGGAATTACAACTTCTTTTTCTTCTTTTTTAGAAGTAGTATCTGCAACTTGTATTAAATCAGCTGCCAATGCAGTATTGTTTAAATCACCTTCTTCAATTCTTTGCATTGAAACAACACCATCAAAAGCATCTCTACAATAAAATATTGGTCCATCATATATTGGTCTACAAAAATCATTTATAAAAGATTTTGTAAGTGCAGCACCTCCAAGTAAAACTGGTATATCAATTCCTTGTCTTTGTAACTCTTCTAAATTATCTTTCATAACAGCTGTACTTTTAACTAATAATCCACTCATTCCAATTGCTTGAGCTTTATGCTCTTTTACAGCAATAATAAACTCATTTATATCTGCTTTAATACCAATGTTAATAACTTTAAATCCATTATTACTTAAAATAATATCAACTAGATTTTTACCAACATCATGAACATCACCTTTAACTGTTCCTAATACTAGTACTGTTTCACTAGCTTTATCCTCTTTTGGTAAATATGGATTTAAACTATCAACAGTAGCTTTCATTGTTTCTGCACTTTGAAGAACAAATGGTAACTGCATTTGACCACTTCCAAACAAATCACCAATTACTTTCATTCCATCAATTAGCCATTCATTAACTATAATCTCAGGTTTCACATCATGTCTTAACTCTTCAACTAAAGGAAGCATTCTATCTTTATCACCATCTAAAAGTAGCTTTTTAACTTTTTCAATTGGCTTTAGTTTTTGGAACTCTTCATCACTCTCTTCTTCTTGCTCTTCTAAATTTGAGAAATGATCAATAAACTTAAATAATGGATCACCATCTTCTTGATTATTAAAAAGTAAATCATTACATGCTTGTTTATCTTCATCAGATATTTTATTCATTGGTAAGATATGTTTTACATTTACAATAGCACTTGTAAGACCAGCCTCTGTACAATGGTGTAAAAACATTGAGTTTAAATATATTCTTGCTTTTGCATCAAGTCCAAAAGAGATATTTGATAAGCCAAGAGTAGTTCCTACATTTGGATGCAGTTGTTGAAACTCTCGTATAGCTTCTATTGTTTCAATTGCAGCTGTTCTATATTCATCATCACCAGATCCAACAGTAAATACAAGCATATCAAAAACCAAATCTTCTGGTCTAAATCCATGTCTATTTACTGCTAAATCATATATTCTTTGTGCTACTTCTACTTTTCTTTCTTTTGTTTTTGCCATTCCCACTTCATCAATTACAAGACAAACTAAGGCTGCACCAAATTTTTTTGCTAGTTTACAAACTGCATCAAATTTTTCTTCTCCATCTTCTAAATTTACTGAGTTAATAATTGGTCTACCACCAATTTTTTTTAGTGCAACTTCTAAAGCTGCAATTTGTGTTGAATCTGGCATCAAAGGCAAAGAAATTTTTTGTGAATATAAAGATATTACTTCATTCATATCTTTACTTTCATCACGTCCAGCAAAACCTACACTTACGTCAATTACATGGGCACCTGCTCTTACTTGCTGTTGTCCTACACTTAAAGTACCTTCATAATTTTCAGCTTTTAAAATTTCTCTAAAGGCTTTACTTCCTGTAGCATTACTTCTTTCACCAATCAATAAAGCAGTTGATTCTTGATTTAAAGGAACACTATTAAATAATGAAGCTAAAGATGGTTCGTGTTTACCTTTTGCAGATAAAGGTTTTCTTCCTTTTACAGCATCTGCTAATGCTTTAATATGTTGAGGAGTTGTACCACAACACCCTCCTAAAAGAGCAACTCCATCTATTTGTAAAAACTTCTCTTCTAATTCTACAAACTCTTTTGGTCCCATTGGATAATATGTGTAACCACCTCTATTTTGTGGTAACCCTGCATTTGCGTGAACAGAAATAGGAAATTTAGATACTTCACTTAAACTTTTTACATGCTTATGAACCTGCTTTGGTCCAGTACCACAGTTAAACCCTAAAGATAATATATTAAAAGGCTCTAAAATTGTAGCAATTGTAGTTGCATCTGTTCCTATTAGCATTGTACCACTAAGTTCAATTGTAACTGAAACCATAATAGGTATTTTAGGTGCAATATCATTTAAAGCATGAAGTGCTGCTTTTATTTGAAGAGGATCTTGACAAGTTTCTAATAAAAAAACATCCACTCCTCCATCAACTAATCCTTGTGCAACTATTTTATATCCATCATACATCTCATCATAATCGATATGCCCTAAAGAAGGAAGTTTTGTCCCTGGACCTATAGCACCTAAAACAAATCTTGGTTTATCATCACTTTGATACTCATCACATACTTTTTTTGCTATTTTAGCACTTGCTTTTGATATTGCATAAGCATCTTTCCCAATATTATACTCATCTAATACCCAAGGCATAGCACCAAATGTATTTGTACTAATTAAGTTTGCATCTGCAAATGCATATGCATTATAAATCTTTTCAATTACTTCAGGAGCAGTAATATTTAAAAGTTCATTACATCCTTCTAAATTCTCACCATTATACTGCCAATACTCATCTTTTATCTCTGCAAGTTGTAATTGAGTACCCATTGCACCATCAATTACTAATATTTTCTCTTTTATTAGTTCTTCAATTTTTTTAATCATTTATTTCTCTAGTATAATTATTTTTATTCTTAATTACTTAAAGTATATATTATTAGTTGTTAAGAAGTAGTTAAGCACTACTTCTTCTTTAAAATCACTCTGATTACACAAGCTTCACCTTTATGGCCATTGCCTTCATTTAACATAATAATTTCTTCATCAATTTTAATCTTTTCACAAGAATTAAATCTTTTTAAAAAATCATCTTTTTCATACAATAAACTCAAATCTTTTGGCCCACCACTTGTATAATTAATCTGTTTTTTTGAGAACACTTCTATCATAAAATATGCATTTTTTTCTAATGAAACTTCAATTTTATCAAATAATAAATCTCTATCTTGTTCATGCATATGTAAATAAGAAGATAAAATTCCATCATATTTTTTTTGTGGTACCCAATTATTTAAATCTAAACATGTAGTATAAATATTATTTAAATTAAGTTTTTTAGCTTGAACTTTTAGTTTATTAAGCCCAATGTCCGATGCATCAATTGCATCAACTAATAAAGAAGTATCATTTTTTGCAAATTCAATTGCATTTCGTCCTTCTCCTTCTCCTAAAAAAAGTAAACTTTTTGCATTTTTCAATAAATTTTTATTAGATATTAAAAACTCGTTTGCATAATCTCCATAAAAAAACTCTTCTTTTGAGAATTTTTTATTCCAAAACTCTTGTTGCGTCATAATAAGACCTTCACTGTGATAAATTTGCAAATAATATCAAAATAAATTTAAATAATAATTTTAAATCATTCTATAAAAATAACTTCACTTTTCTTTAATATAATCTTAGGTACACTAAGCACAAAAATTTTATTCAGGATTAAAGAAAATGACAGAAGCTAAATACATCTGGATGGATGGAAAATTTGTAGATTGGCATGACGCAAAAGTTCATGTTTTGACACATACATTACACTATGGAAATGGAATATTTGAGGGAACAAAAGCTTATAAAACAGCTGATGGTAGATGTGCTATTTTTAGATTAGAAGAACATACTAAAAGACTTTTTAATTCAGCAAAAATGTTACTTTTAGATATACCTTTTACATTTGAAGAATTAAAAGATGCTCAAGTTGAGTTATTACAAAAAAATGAATTAACAAATGGTGCTTATATTAGACCACTTGTATATTTAGGATATGGTGTTATGGGTATTTACCATAAAGAGTGTCCTGTTAATGTTTCTATTTCTGCTTGGGAATGGGGTGCATATCTTGGTGAAGAAGGAATGAAAAATGGTGTTAGAGTGAAAATTAGTTCATTTAATAAACCATCAAATACTTCTACTATGGGTAAAGCAAAAGCCTCAGCAAATTATTTAAATTCTCAAATGGCAAAATTTGAAGCAGTTGAAGCTGGTTATGATGAAGCATTATTAAAAGATGATGATGGATATATCGCAGAAGCAAGTGGTGAGTGTTTATTTATTGTAAGAGATGGTGTTGTAATTACTCCTCCTAATGATAACTCATTAGAATCAATTACTCAATCAACAGTTATTGAATTAGCCAAAGATTTTGGGTATGATGTTCAAAGAAGAAGAATTACAAGAGAAGAGATATATATTGCAGATGAAGCTTTCTTCACAGGAACTGCTGCAGAAGTTACTCCAATTAGAGATGTAGATAGCAGAATTATTGGATGTGGCTCAAGAGGACCAATTACAGAAAAACTTCAAAGTGCATATTTTGATGTTGTATCTGGAAGAAATGAAAAGTATTTAAAATATTTGACATATATTAATTAATAAAAAGGAAAAATATGCCAATTGACAACGATTACTTTAAAAATAGACAACAAGGTAATAATTCTGGAGGCGGGAATAAGGGCAATTATCAACCACCTTTCGAACCACCTGAATTTTTTAAAAACTTTGGGAAAAAAGCAGGATTTATTTATGCAATAATTATTGTTGCGATAATGTTATTTGTTTTCAAACCATTTGTTATTATTGAATCAGGACAAGTAGGGATTAAAGCGACTGCGGGTAAATATGATGAGACACCTTTATATCCAGGTCTTCACCTTTATATTCCAGTTTTCCAAAAAGTTACAGTTGTTGATACAAAAGTAAGACTAATCAACTATAAAACATATGAAGATTCAGGTAAATTTGATAAAAGTATTAGATTATATCCTGCTATTAACATTTTAGATGCAAGAGGATTACCAGTTTCTATTGAATTAACAGTTCAATATAGACTTACTGCACAAGGTGCTCCAAAGACTATTGAGACTTGGGGACTTGGATGGGAAGATAAAATTGTTGATCCAGTTGTAAGAAATATTGTAAGAAATGTTGTAGGTGGATTTAATGCAGAAACACTTCCTACAAAAAGAAATGAAATTGCAACTATGATTGAAAATGGTATAAGAAAAGAAATAGAGTCTCTTGAAGGTAAACCTGTTTCTATTGAATCAGTACAACTAACAGAAATTGTATTACCACAAAAAATCAAAGATCAAATTGAAAGAGTTCAAATTGCAAATCAAGAAGCACAAAGAGTAAGATATGAAGTTCAAAGAGCAAAACAAGAAGCTGAGAAAAAAGCTGCTTTAGCAAAAGGTGAAGCTGATAAAAACAGAATTGAAGCTCAAGGTAGAGCAGATGCAGTAACAATTGAAGCTAAAGCACAAGCAGCAGCAAATAAAGAAATTGCACTATCTTTAACATCAAATTTACTTAAAATGCAACAAATTCAGGTTCAAGGTAAATTTAATGAAGCACTTAAAACTAATAAAGATGCTAAAATTTTCTTAACACCAGGTGGTTCAACTCCAAATATTTGGGTTGATACTAAAGACAAAGCAATAAATAGCTCTATAAATAAATAAAATAAGAAGTTTAACTTCTTATTTTATTACTTCAAAACTGCATTAAAAAAAGACAAGGAAAATTCCACATGAGTATGATAGATAGAATTGACTGGGAAAAGATGAATAATTTAATTCCAGTAGTTACTCAAGAAGTAAATACAAATGAAGTTTTAATGCTTGCATACATGAATGAAGAAGCTTTAGAATTAACATTAAAGACAAAAGTTGCGCACTATTTTAGTAGAAGTAAACAAAGAATATGGAAAAAAGGTGAATCATCTGGACATATTCAAAATGTACATGAAATTCTTTTAGATTGTGACAATGATACTGTTTTATTAAAAGTAGAACAAATAGGCGTTGCTTGCCATACAGGTAGAAAAACATGTTTTTTCACTAACTTAGAAACAAATGAAGAAATTACAAAAGTAGAAGTTGATACAACTAGTGCTTATGGTGTAATTGATACACTTTATCATACAATTTGTGAAAGAAAAAATGCTAATCCTAAAGAGTCTTATACTTCTAAACTGTTAAATGGCAAAGAGAATTCAATGCTAAAAAAAATAGTTGAAGAAGCTGGAGAACTTACATTTGCAGTAAAAGACAATGATGAAGAAGAGATTGTATATGAAGCAGCTGATTTAGTTTATCACTGTTTAGTTGCAATGGCTAGTAAAAATATAAGTCCTGACAGAGTAAAACAAGAGTTAGCTCGAAGATTTGGCTTATCAGGAATTGAAGAAAAAAACTCTAGAAAAGAGGATTAAATTTAATCCTCTTTTCTAATAAATGTTTTAACTATAAAACTTAATCCCATAAATACAAATAAACCACCTAGAATTAACAATGCAATTTTTCCTAAGAACATATTTTCTCCTTTTTCTTTTAATAGATTTTATTATTATTTTTTGCAAAAAAAGAAGAATGTTATTTATTAATAAAATAATCTAAATATTTTATAAGAAAAAATTAGTTTTTACCATATTTTATTTTATTGCCTTGTTCATCATAAAGAGGATATTTAATCTCATTTTTTTTCATTTTTTCAAATATAGCCTCTTCTAAGTCAATATCATAAGACATACAAATTCGCAGTAAATATATTGCAACATCTGCTATTTCTTCTTTTAAGTGTATCTTTTTACTTCCATTTAATGATTTTGATTCTTCTAAGTCTAACCATTGAAATATTTCAACTAACTCAGCTGTCTCTACACTTAATGCCATTGCTAAATTTTTTGGATTATGATGTTTGTCCCAATCTCTTTGTTTTGAGAACTCTTTTATATCTTGATAGATTTTTTCAATATTCATATTTTACCTTTTAATAATATATGAATACTATAAGAAAGATTTATTAAAAAACAAGTAAAGAGAAGAACTCTTTACTTAATTTATTTAGTGGCAACCACATCCACCTGAATTATTATCTTTTGATGCAGCACCTGCAGTACTACAAGCACTAACACCTGGAGGTGTTGTTGGTTGAATTGAAGCATTTTCTACTTTATCACTTACTTCATCAATATAAGAAATAAGTTTTTGAGTCGCTTGCATATATCTTTTTGCAGATTCTGATTCTGGTTGGAAATATACAACTGGTTTACCAGCATCTCCACCTTCTCTAATTGCAGGTTCAATTGGTAAGTTTCCTAATACTTGTGTATTATATTGTTCAGCTAATGCATCACAAGTTCCCATACCAAAGATATCAGATTCTTCACCACATTTAGGACAAATAAATCCACTCATATTTTCAATAATACCACCAATTGGAATATGAAGTTTTTGGAACATATCTAAACTTCTTCTACTATCATCAAGTGCAACATGTTGAGGAGTAGTTACATTAACACCACAAGTAACTGGTACACTTTGAGCTAGAGTAAGTTGTGCATCACCAGTTCCTGGAGGCATATCAATAAATAAAATATCTAACTCTTCCCATAAAATATCTCTTAATAGTTGTTCAATAGCTTTCATAATCATTGCACCTCTCCAAATTAGTGCTTGACCCTCTTGCATTAAAGAACCCATAGACATAACATCAACACCATAAGCGTTAAAAGGTTTTGCTTTATTCCCAATAACTTCTACTTCTTGACCTTGTAATCCCATCATTCTTGGAATATTTGGACCATAAATATCAGCATCTAATATACCAACTTTTTTACCTTGCATTGCTGCAGCTACTGCTAAATTAACTGTAGTAGTTGATTTTCCAACTCCACCTTTACCAGAACTTACCATTACAAAGTTTTTAATATGTGGTGCTATATTTTTACCACTTACACTATTACTATTTTGTTTTTGAGGTTGTGGTTTTTTGATATTTACAGTTATATTTTCCACTAATGTACTTAATGATTCTGTTATATCTTTTCTTAATTGATCTTCTACTTCTTGAGCACTTGAAGTAATATCAAGCAAAATACTACAGGCAGAACCATCAACTTGCACGTCTTTAACAAAACCAAATTCTACAATTGATTTAGCAAAGCCAGGATATTTTACATTTTCTAATGCACTTTTTATATCTGCTACTGTTGCCATATAAATTCCTTATTTAAAATTATTTTTTGTATTATATCTAATTAGGATAATCTTTGTCTTAATTTAAACCAATACATTTTAACATTTTAATTCTATGCTATTTTTCCAAAATTATTAATTAAAAGTTATATAATTATTATAATAAAAAGTTATATAAAAAGAGTAAAACTCTTTTTATACTGCTTCTACCATTTTATCTTTATGTTCATTAACAATTTTTTGAGTAATTTTATATGAACAAAATTTAGGTCCACACATAGAACAAAACTCTGCTTCTTTAAATACATCTTGAGGTAGAGTTTCATCATGGTACTCTTTTGCTCTATCTGGATCTAAGCATAACTCAAATTGTCTATTCCAATCAAATCCATATCTTGCATCTGACATCTCATCATCAATATCTCTTGCACCTTCTCTACCTCTTGCAATATCTGCACTATGTGCTGCAATTTTATATGCGATAATTCCATTTCTTACATCTTCTGCATTAGGTAATCCTAAATGCTCTTTTGGAGTAACATAACAAAGCATACTTGCCCCATGCCATCCACCAACAGCTGCCCCAATTGCTGAAGAAATATGATCATACCCAGCTGCAATATCTGTTGTAAGTGGTCCTAAAATATAAAATGGTGCTTCATGACAATATTCTCGTTCAAGTTTCATATTTCTTTCAATTTGATTTAATGGAACATGTCCTGGCCCTTCAATCATTACTTGTACATCTTTTTCCCAAGCTCTTAAAGTAAGTTCCCCTAATATTTTAAGTTCACTTAATTGTGCTTCATCACTTGCATCTGCAAGACATCCTGGTCTTAAAGAATCACCTAAAGATAAAGAAACATCATATTTTCTACAAATTTCTAAAATATCATCAAATGCTTCATAAAATGGATTTTCTCTATGATAATGCATCATCCATGCTGCCATCAATGAACCACCTCTTGAAACTATTCCCATTTTTCTTTTTGCAATATGTGGCATAAATCTAAGTAAAAAACCTGCATGAATTGTAAAATAAGAGACACCTTGTTGAGCTTGTTTTTCTAATGTTTCTAACATTTTTTCAATTGTTAAATCTTCAATTTTATCTTTAACATCATGTAAGATTTGATAAATTGGTACTGTACCAATTGGAACTGTTGAGTGTTTAATTATAGATTTTCTAATTTCATCTAAATCTCCACCTGTACTTAAATCCATTATTGTATCTGCACCATATTTTAACGATACATCAACTTTTTCTATTTCTGTTTGTACATCTGAAGCCAATGCAGATGATCCTATATTTGCATTTATTTTACAACTTGAAGCTAATCCAATTGCCATTGGGTTTAAGTGTGTGTGATTAACATTTGCAGGAATAATTAATCTTCCTCTTGCAACTTCACTTCTAACTAATTCAGGCTCAATTTTTTCAACCTTAGCTACATATTCCATATCTGGAGTAATAATGCCTTTTTTTGCATAATGCATTTGTGTTCTTACTTCATCATTCTTATGAGTTTCAAGCCAATTTCTCATTATAAATCCTATCATAAAATTTATTTTGATTATATCAAATTTTTTTTATATAAACTTAATTATAAAATGTAAATTTGCTATATTAAGATTAGTTATCTTGTTTCATATATATATTACTTAATTTTGTGTATAGTACATAAAATATAAGATTAATAACAACATTTAAAAGTAGGATTAATTATGAGTAAATTGCTTATTAACAAAATAGATTCTCTTCCTCCTTTACCAAAAAGTGTAATTGAGTTAGAAGAATTTAGGAAGTTACCAAATAAAGACCCAGAAGACTTACTTAAGATTATAGAAAAAGACCCTTTAATAGTAACCACTTTATTAAGAGTTGCCAATTCAGCAATTTTTGCTTTTAGAGATCCA
This sequence comes from Arcobacter sp. CECT 8985, assembly GCF_004116495.1. GTDB lineage: Bacteria > Campylobacterota > Campylobacteria > Campylobacterales > Arcobacteraceae > Malaciobacter. Next base: position 11,091 of record NZ_PDKC01000032.1, read on the forward strand.
GTAAATACAACACATAGAGCAATTGCACTATTGGGTATGAATTTTTGCATATCAATTGCACTTGGTTCTGTAGTTCAAGATTTAATTAAAACAAATCTTGAAGCTTATGATGTAACAACTGATGATTTTATGTATGTTTCTAATTTATCATCACAACTTGTAAATACTTGGATTTCTACTCTTGATTATGAATCAAAAGATGATTTAATTTTAGCAGCATTTTTACAAGAAGTTGGCAAATTTATCATATCTGATGTAATTTGTGAAGAGAATGAAATACAAGATTTCCAAAAATTATTAAAAAATAGTACAGAAGATGCAGAAAAAAATTTTACAGGCTATACATGCGCAAGAATTACTGCAAATATATTTAAACATTGGAATCTAAGTACAGACTTAATATTTTCTATTGGTTTTGTTAATGACTTAAAAGAATGCCCAAAAGACTATGTTAAAAAAGCACAAATTTTAGAAATTGTTAAATGTGCTTGTGATATTACTGCACCACTTTCAGATAAAAGTGTTCAAAAAGCATTAGAAAAAGCAATTGAATATAACTTCGATATTGAGCCATTAATTAATGCAATTGATAACTTGAAAGCCAAAACTAGTAAGTAAGCTTAAATTTCGCATAAGTTACATTAGACTATAATTTGTAACTTTTTTACACAAGGAGGAAAAAGTTTGTCTAATGTTTCACTAATTATTCTCTGTGCTGGTAACTCAACTAGATTTAAACAAACTTCTAAAAAACAATGGCTTCGTATAGATAATGATCCCATTTGGCTATATGTTTCAAAAAGACTCACTTCACATTACTCTTTTGACAAAGTAATTGTAACCTCAAATAAACTTGAATTAAATTACATGAAAAACTTCTCTGATGACATTATTTATGTAGAAGGTGGCGATACTCGACAAAAATCAATAAAGAATGCTCTTTTAGAAGTAGAAAGTGATTATGTAATGGTTACTGATGTTGCAAGAGTTAATGTTCCTTTTAAAATCATTGATAACTTAATAAAGGAAAAAGCTCAAGCAGATTGTATCGTTCCTGTTTTAAATGTATCAGATACAGTTATATATGAAGAAGAAACAATTAATAGAGACAATGTAAAACTTATACAAACTCCTCAACTTTCAAATACCAATGTTTTAAAAAATGCATTAAATACAAATATCGAATTTACAGATGATAGTTCTGCTATAAAAGCGATATATGGCAATATCAAATATATTCAAGGTAGTGTTAAAAGTAAAAAAATTACTTTTGGTCAAGACTTAGAAATTTTAAAAGGGCTTCCTAATCCATCAAAAAATTTCTTCACTGGAACAGGATTTGATATACACCCTTTTGAAAGTGATAAAAAAATGTATTTAGGTGGTGTAAATATAGATGTAAATTATGGTTTTAAAGCTCATAGTGATGGTGATGTTCTTATTCACTCATTAATTGATGCACTACTAGGAGCTATTGGAGCAGGAGATATTGGGGAATTTTTCCCAGATACAGATGAAAAATATAAAGGTGCTGATTCTAAAATTCTATTAGAAAATATTGTCAATTTTATTAATAATGTTGGATATGAAATTGTAAATGTTGACTTAACAATAATTGCACAAAAACCAAAAATTAATCCATATAAACAAGAGATAAAATCTAAAATTTCAAACTTACTAAATATTGAAAAACAGTTTGTTAATATTAAAGCAACTACTGCTGAAAAATTAGGTTTTATTGGAAGAAGCGAGGGAGTTGCAGTACAAAGTATTGCAACATTAAAATATTATGATTGGAAGAAAGAAATATGAATATACTAATAATTGAAAGTGAAATTTATTTAGCGCAAAAAGTTGTATCAAGGTTACTAGATGATGGGCATAGTTGTGATTTTGTTGAATCACCAAACCTTGAAAGTTTAACAAAAGACTATGATATTGTATTATTATCAACTTCTCTTCCCAGTGCACAGTGTAAAAGTATTATAAAAAAATACAAAGACTCTATTATTATTCTTTTAGTATCTTATATTTCAGATGAAACAGTTACAAACCCTATTAAAGATGGTGCAAAAGATTATATTATGAAGCCATTTATAATGGATGAATTATTAAGAAAAATTTATCATTATAAAGAGTGTAGAGCATTAAGACAAGAACTATATACAATGAGAAGATATTTAGATTTTATGTTTAAAGATATAGATTTACAAGATACAACTTTACCTCCAACATTTCCTATACTAATTGAAACAAATTCACAAAAATGTGCAGATAAACTTGTATTTGATTTATCTAAAAAAATGCAAATGGGTGTACAGTTTATTTCATTAAGCACTGATAACTGGCAAAAAGAGCTAAATAGTAACTCGTTTAAAGGAATATATTATCTTACAGATTTTCATACATTAAAGAAAAATGCAAAAGATAATCTTATAAAACTTATTGAAGATAAAAAATGTATTTTGACTTCATTAGAAAAAGAAGAAGACTTTCCTTATAAAAAAATAGAATTTAATAATTCTGATTTAGTTGTTTTAAACAATAACATAATGACTATTAATGATTATGTTAAGCTTATGGTATTATCATTTCAATCAAAATATCCAGACACAGAATTAAGTAAAAAACTTGGTATCTCTAGAAAATCTTTATGGGAAAAAAGAAAAAAACTTGGTATAGAAAAGAAAAAATAAGGAATGAATTTGAGAAAATTTTTCTTAACAGTATGTTATAGTGGATTAAGTCCAAAAGCACCAGGAACTGCAGGAAGTTTTGTTTCATTACTTTTTGCAATATTTTTATTACAATATATTCATGAATCAACTCTATTTTTACTTGCATTACTAATTACAGTTATTGCAGTAAAACAAATAGATATATATGAAAAAGAAGTTAATGAACATGATAGTAAAGAGATAGTTATTGATGAACTTGCAGGAATGTGGATAGCCTTATCTATTTGTGGAGTAAATAGTTCTAATATTATGATTATGTCTGTTCTTTCTTTTGTATTCTTTAGAATATTTGATATTTGGAAGCCTTCAATTATTGGAAGAATAGATAAAAATGTAAAAGGTGGTTGGGGAGTAATGGGTGATGATATTATCGCTGGTATTGCTGCTGGAATTGCCGCTGCTGGTACATTTAAATTATTGAGTATGTATGTTTTATAAAGCTTGATTGTAAAATAAGAAAACTTATTTTACAATCTTTGCAAATTCATCAAAAATATATTTTGATTCATGTGGTCCAGGACTAGCTTCTGGGTGATGTTGAACAGAGAATATCTCTTTATTTTTATATTTAACACCCTCTATTGTATTGTCAAAAAGATTTTTATGCGTTATTTCTGCAATTTCAACAATTGTATCTGGTACATTGTAATTGTGATTTTGTGCAGTGATTTCAACTATTTTTGTATCAGGATTTGCAACTGGATGGTTACCTCCATGTTGACCAAATTTTAGCTTATAAGTATCATAACCATGTGCAATAGATAGCATTTGGTGTCCTAAACAAATCGCGAATATTGGAATATTTGTATTTATTAATTTTTGAACTTGTTCTTTTTCTTTTGTTAATGTTAATGGATCACCAGGTCCATTTGACAAAAATATTCCACCAATTTCACCAGCTTCAAATCTAGCAATTAAATCATCTGCTTTAAAACTTGCTGGAACAACTTCCACTTCAAGTCCTGATTCAACTAATTCATTTAATATATTTCTTTTTACACCAAAGTCAACTACTACAACTTTTTTATCACTCATTACTGCTTTATTATAAGCAAGATTTTTATGATTCCATGCACCATTTTTATGAATATATGGCTCTTTCGTAGTTACTTCTTCAATATAATTTATATCTTCTATTCTTGGAGTTTGTTCTAGTAATTTTTTCAACTCTTCTTTATCATAAATCTCTGTTGATGCTATCATCATCATAGCACCTTCATCTCTTACAATCTTAGTTAAATATCTAGTATCAATATCACAAATTCCTAATACATTATTCTCTTTTAATAATGAATCTAAATCTGCTTGTGCTCTATAGTTTGAATATTCATGATGATAATTTCTTACAATTACACCTTTACAATGGCAAGTTGAGCTCTCCATATCATTTTCATTTACACCTACATTACCAATTTCTGGCATTGTAAAAGTTATAAATTGTCCTGCATATGAAGGATCAGAAATTATCTCTTGGTATCCTGTTAACGATGTATTAAATACAATTTCTCCAACACTTGTACCTGTTGCACCAAATGAGTTAGCTTCTAAAAACACGTCATTTTCTAAATATATCCAAACTTTTTGCATATTACATTAACCCTTTTTTAATTAGTTCTTCTTCATAAAGTCTATTGTAAACAATGTCATATTCTTCAGTACCTGGAATAAGTTTTCTTTTATAATTTTTAACTTTTTCAAGTACAACAGCATCTGCTTTTTCAAACCCTTTTAAAAATTCATCAATTGAAGTAAAGATAACATTTTTTATCTTATTATCTGAACAATCATAATGAATATAATCCTCTTCCCACAAGAAGTCTAGAATTTGGTGTGCAACATCTGAAAATCTATCTTCATTATTTAAAATTACACCAAACTCATTTGCCATTCTTTTTTTAGTCATCCAAAATAATTGTCTATAATCTGCATGTAAAAACTCAATTTCATCTTCTTGAGCATCTAAAATTTCAGCAACTTTTTCGTCTAAGTCATATTCATTTTCTATGTCTTCAACTAAAATTCTTTCAATCTCTTGAGTTATTTCTTCTTTTGTCTTTCTAATCTCTACAAAATCGCAATTAACTAAATCTCTAGCTACTCTTCTTGCGATATATTTTGTGTGATGTAATTTTATTCTCATAACCTACCCTCTTATAATTGTATCTACTCTCTCTGGTGAAGTTGAAATAATACCTACTTTTACACCAGTTAATTCCTCAATTTTTTCTATATATTTTTTTGCATTTGAAGGAAGTTTATCAAATTCTCTAATTCCAACAACACTATCCCATCCATCAAATTCTTCATAGATTGGTGTTACTGATTCTAAATCAGATGGCATATAATCAATTCTTTGTCCATCTAAATCATATGCAACACAAATTTTGATTTTAGGAAATCCATCTAAAACATCAAGTTTCATTAATGCTAATTGATCACAACCATTTAATCTACTTGCATGTTTAACTGCAATTGCATCAAACCATCCACATCTTCTAGCTCTTCCAGTTACAGTACCAAACTCTTTTCCAATATCTGCAATTTTTTTACCATCTTCTGTGAAATCTTCAGAAGGGAATGGCCCATTTCCTACTCTTGTACAATAAGCTTTTACAATTCCAGTAACAACACCAATATCTTTTGGACTAAGTCCAAGACCAGTACAAGCCCCTGCACTTACTGTACTTGAACTTGTAACATATGGATATGTACCATGGTCAATATCTAGTAGTGTTCCTTGAGCACCTTCTAATAGTACTTTTTTATCTTCATCTAAAGCATTCCAAACTAAATTTGTTGTATTAGTAATAAATGGTGCTAATGCTTTTTTATACTCATTTAATAAAGCAATTAATTCATCTTTATTTGGAGTATTAATTTCTAAAACATCAAAAATAGCTCTATTTTGTTTAAAGTATTCAACAATATTTTCTGCAAGTTTACTAGGATTTAATAGTTCACCAACTCTAAAACCAGTTCTTGAAATTTTTTCAGCATATGCTGGTCCAATTCCCTTTCCTGTTGTTCCAATTGCTTTATCACCTTTTAATCTCTCTTTTGCTTGATCAATTAATGAGTGGTAAGGTAAATTTAGATGTGCTTTATCAGAGATAAATAATCTTCCTTCAAGATTTTGAAATTGTGACATCTCTTTCATTATTGCTTCAGGTGATAACACAACACCATTACCTATAACATTTATAGCATTAGGATTTAAAATTCCCGAAGGAACAAGTTGTAGTGCATATCTTACACCATCTACCCATATCGTATGACCTGCATTGTGTCCACCTTGACTTCTACATACAATGTCATATTTTTGGGCTAGCATATCAACTATTTTACCTTTCCCTTCATCTCCCCATTGAATTCCAACTATTAAATCTGCTTTCATAATCTTTAATCCTCTAAAATTTTTAATAAACTATCTGTATAAAGTGCGAATCCTAGTGAAGTTAATCCTTCACTACTATACATTCCACCTCTACTTAATATTAAATTATTATCAATTACTCTGTAATATATTCCATCATAATATTTCAATGAACCATAATATAAAGGTGATATTACAATATTTTCATAATCAATTTCTGATGCTTTATTTATTAAGCATTCAACTTCAGGTCTTATACTTTCTGGTACTAAGTTTACAACCTGTTTTAAATCACTAATATCTTTAACTTCTAGTAATTTTGTTAACCACTCATTTTCTAACTCAAATAATTGAGCAATCTCACCATTTTTAAATAACTCTATATCGACATTTAACTCTTCACTAATCAATCTAGGTATTTTTATATTTGCAATTTGTAAAACTGGATTTATATTTAATTGCTTTAATATTTCAACATTTAGATTAATAATATCACAAATATTATCATGACCTATCCATTCGCATCCAATTTGATACTCTTCAGTTGAAGGATATGTAAAAATTGGTTGAATATAAAACCATTTTTTATGGCTTGTTGTTCTTCCAAGTCTTTTTGTAATAATTCTTACAACATCTAACGTTGAGTCTGCTCTTAATGATACTTGTTCATTATTTGTATCTGAAAACTTAATTAGTTTTTTTGCATTTTGAATTGATTGATGTTGAGAGTAAGAGAAATTTGGAGTAATAATCTCTTCAAAATCATGACTATGCAAGATATTACTTACTTGATTTTCTAAATCTCTTTTTTGTTTAGCTTTTTTGCCAAAATAAAGTCTACTTCCGTTTGGTATTTCATGCTCAAAAATCATTTTTATGCCTTAAACATCTTAGAAAGAAATACTTTATTAGCACTTCCATCAAAAGTTCTAATGCCTAATTCATCTAATGCTAACTCAACAGCATTTACAACCCACGCTGCTTCAAAATCTTCAACTAATCCCATATGATTAATTCTAAATAAATTGCCTTTAAGATGATCTTGACCACCAGCAATATTTACATCATATTTTTCTTTTAAAATCTTTCTAATATCATTTGATTTTTCACAATAAACTGCAGTCATTGCCTTTGCAGGAACTTTTGGATAAATTTCAAATCCTATAGCTTTTAAAGCTTCTTTAGTTGCATCAGCTCTTTTAGCAGTATCTTCATATAATTTTTCAAATCCTATATTTTCTTTGATATAAGATAAAATCTCTTTTAATCCAATAATTAATGTAGTAGCTGCTGTCCATGCAGTTGTATTTGTTTTTTGTTTTTTAATTTCTGTAGCTAAATTAAAATAGAAACCTTTTGGTTTCTCTTCTATTTTATTAACAGCTTCATTACTGAAACCAATTATAGCTAAACCTGGTGGTAACATTAATGCCTTTTGACTTCCTGTAATTACTGCATCTAGATTAGTAGTATCAATATTTTCTACTCCTACTGCTGTAATTCCATCTGCAACAATCATAATGTTTTTATTAATTTTTTTAACTTCTCTTGCTATGTCTTCTACTGGATGTCTTAATCCTCCAGCACTTTCACATAGTTGAATAAATATAGCATCAATTTCATTATCATTTTTAACAGCTTCAACTATTGCTTCAACACTTACTGGTGTATTCCACTCATTTTTTATTTCAGTATAGTCAATATCAAAGGCTTTACAAATTTTTCCAAATCTCTCACCAAACTTTCCTGAATTAACAGTTAATGCTTTTTTGTGAGTTAAGTTTGTTACACAAGCTTCCATTGCGCCAGAACCACTTGATGCAAGCATTACTACCTCATCCATTTGGAATAATTCAAATAGTAATTCTCTTGTTTCTTTAAAAATCTGTTCAAATTCAGGAGTTCTGTGATGTATAGTTACATCTGCCATTGCTTTTCTAACAAACTCTGGTACAGGAGTTGGACCTGGTGTTAATAACATTTCTTATCCTTAAACATATCTATTTCATGTAAAACTCAATATGTTATCTAATTTTTTATTATGAAGAGGTTAAGTGTTTTATTGTAACAAATTCACATTTTTTTGTAAATTTAATTACAAAGTATTGACATTCACATTTTCTTTATATATAATCACCATATTATATAACTTTTTTATATAAAATATAAATAAATAGAGGAATGGGACATGGCTAAAGAATTAAAAGAAAAAAAAGTTGCTAAAATAGCTAAAAAAGCTGCTAAAAAGGTAGCAAACAAGAAAAAAGATATAAAAAAAGTTGCTAAAAAAGTAACTAAAAAAGTTTCTAAATTAAAATTAACTAAACCTAGCAAAGCTAAAAAAGCTGCTAAAAAAGCTGCTAAAAAAGCTGCATAAAAAACCTAAAAAAGAGGAGATATTTTCTTTCTCCTCTTTATTCATTTTATAATTAAAATCCAAAAAAAATTTATTAAAACTTGACATTAGTATTAATTAGTATTATAATAACAATTATAATACTAACTAGTAATAAAGGATATTAAATGTATTTAATTTTTGTTTCAAGTTTAAATGAAAATGTAAAATTAGCAAATAGAATAAAAGATGAGTTAAAAGATCATGGGGAAAATTGTGAAATAATTAATCTAGTTAATCTAAATTTACCAATGTATGATACAACAAAAGAGCAAAATGATGGAATACCAAAAGTTGCACTTGATTTAGCAGAACAAATGAAAACTGCTAAAGGATATATATTTGTTTCTCCAGAATATAACTTTAATGTACCACCAGTTTTAGTGAACTTTATCGCATGGATTTCAAGAATTGGGGAAAATTTTAGAGAACTATTTTCTTTAAAAACAATTCAATTAGCTACTCACTCTGGAAGTAATGGAAAAGATTTTATGAATTCAACAAGAAATCAATTCACAAAACTTGGAGCAATTGTTGCACCAAGAGAAATTATCACTACTTATTCACTAAAAATTGATGAATATGAATTAAAAACTATTATTAATGAATATATTCATATAGGAAAATAGATGTTAAAGAAAATACCAAAAGAAAATATGGGAACATCAAATTTAGGATGGCTTGAGAGTAGATTTCATTTCTCTTTTGCTCAATATTACAATCCTTCAAATATGAATTTTGGTGTTTTAAGAGTATTAAATGACGATATAATTCATCCTCATAGTGGATTTGATACACATCCACATGATAATATGGAAATAATTTCATATGTAGTAAAAGGAAGCATTACGCACAAAGACTCTATGGGGAATGAAGAGACTTTAAATAGAGGTGAAGTTCAATATTTAAGTGCAGGTGATGGAATATTTCATAGTGAACATAATCTTCAAGATGAAGATTTAAGATTATTGCAAATATGGATTATACCTCCTAAAAGAAATTTAGAAAAACTTTATGGTTCTTATAGATACAAAAAAAAGCATAGAACTAATAAGTTATTAAATATTGTATCTTCAAAAAAACAAAATTCTAAGGTAAATGTATATCAAGATATTAATGTATTTGTTTCAGAACTAAATGAGAATAAAACAATAGAGTATAAAATTGAAAAAAATAGACAAGTTTATTTTGTACAAATTGAAGGAAGTTGCCAAATTAATGAAATAATATTAAATGAAGGTGATGCACTAGAAATAACAAAAAATAATAATTTATCAATTACTGCACTTGAAAATTCTCACTTTTTATTTATTGAGATGAAAGAGGAGTAAATCTCCTCTTTTTATAAAATAAAATTATTTAAATTCTACTTCTTTTTTACCTTCTGCTAATTCACCAATAACATAACCATCAGTATTTTGTAATATAGCATCAACATTAGATGGATTAACAACTAATACCATACCAACACCCATATTAAAAGTTCTATACATTTCATCAAGTTCTACATGTTCACTCATAAAATCAAAAATTGGTAATGTTTTAATTTTATCTCTATAAACAATTGCTTTAAGATTATCAGGTAATACTCTTGGAAGATTCTCAGTTATTCCTCCACCTGTAATATGTGCTAATGCATTAATATTATCTTTATTTGCTTTGAACTCTTTTACATATATTCTAGTTGGTTCTAATAATACATCTTTTAAAGTTTTTCCTTGGAAGTCATCTTCTAAAGACATTCCTAATTTTTCTAAAAGAAGTTTTCTAACTAAAGAGAAACCATTTGAGTGGATACCTGAACTTGGAAGTGCAATTAAAGTATCACCTGCATTTACTTTTTCTATTCTATTTAATTCATCTTTTTCTGCAATACCTACACAAAAACCTGCTAAATCAAAATCACCCTCTTTATACATTCCTGGCATTTCAGCAGTTTCTCCACCCACTAATGCGCATTCACTTTGAATACACCCTTGTGCAATTCCTTTTACAACATCAGATGCTTCTTCAACTTCAAGTTTTGCAGTTGCATAGTAATCTAAGAAAAATAGAGGTTCACCAAAGTTACATAATAAATCATTTGTGCACATAGCAACTAAATCAATACCAACTGTATCAAATTTTTTTGCATCAATTGCTAATTTTAATTTTGTTCCAACACCATCTGTTCCAGAAAGAAGGACTGGTTTTTTATATCCTGATGGTAACTCAAATGCTCCTGCAAATGAACCAATACCACCTAATACACCTGGGATTAGAGTTGATTTTACATGTGGCTTAATATTTTCTACAAACTGATTTCCTGCATCAATATCAACACCGGCGTCTTTATAGCTAACTTTAGACATTATTTACCTTTTTTGTTATGTTTTACGAGTTTAAAGCAATATATACTTGCATCTATAAAAAGTCAAATAAGCATTAACATAATTGATATTAAAACTTTCTGTAATTTTTTAACACATACAAATACATCTATGTAATTTAAAATTTTTGTGGTATTATATCGAAAATTTTATAAAAAAAAAGGACGGGTTTATGTCAGCTTCAATGAATGATAATCATGCTTTTAATGAAATGATGGTACATGTTCCTTTATGTACGCATAAAGAGCCAAAAAATATTTTAATTATTGGATCAAATTCACAAGATCTTAAAGAACAAGCAAAAAAACACTCAGGAAATATTGAATTTGGAGATATTTCACTTTTAACTTCTAAAAATGAAAAAAATATTGATGTGGTTATCTTAACTGATGTTCAATTAGATGAAATGATTTTAGCAAATATTGATAGAATTTTAAAAGATGATGGGTTAATTACATTTTCTACTGCTGCTTTTCAAAAAGATAAAGATAGATTAATTAATGATTTAAAACTTGTTGGTACTAAATTTTGGATAGCAATGCCTTTTAAATTTGGTCACAATACATCTATTATTGCATCTAAAAAATATCATCCAACTGCAGATATAATTTTACAAAGATCTGATATTTTAGATGATTTAGAGTATTACTCTACTGAAATTCATTCAGCTTCTTTTGTATTTCCTGCAAGTATTCATAAAGCACTAACAACAATAGCAAAAAGATAACTCTCAATTAAAACAAAAATAAATCATTATTATAGTAAAATCTTACTATGAATAATGATTTGTTTAAAAATGCAATAGCCTTAACAGGTGGTATATCAACAGGTAAAAGCACTGTTTGTAATCTTTTAAAACTTCACGGTTTTCTAACTATTGATGCAGATAAAATTGCACATAGATTATTAGATGAAAATAGTGCAAAGATAGCTTCTATGTTTGGAAGCCAATATATTGAAAATGGAAAAGTATTAAGAAAAAAGCTTGGTAAAATAATATTTTCAAATGAACAAAATAAATTGAAACTTGAACAATTACTTCATCCTTTAATAAAAGAAGAAATAATTAAAGAATCAAAAGTGTTTGAAGATGCAAACAAGCCTTATTTTATTGATATTCCTCTATTTTTTGAGAAGATGCATTATCCAATTGCTAAATCTTTAGTTGTTTATACCCCTAATCATATCCAAATAGAAAGATTAATGAATAGAGATAATATAACAAAAGAGGAAGCAAAATTAAAGATTTCAAATCAAATGGATATTGAAAAGAAAAAAGAGTTAGCTGATTTAATTATTGATAACTCAAAAGATTTAAAAAATCTACAAAAAGAAGTAGAGAGAATTATTGGAGAGATTTTATGACATATACAAAATATAGTGCGAGTGGAAATGACTTTGTTATATTCCACTCATTTACAAAAAAAGATTATTCAAATGAAGCCATAAAATTATGTAACAGAACAGAAGGAATTGGTGCAGATGGACTAATTGTACTTATTCCAAATAATGATTTTGATTTTGAATGGCTATTTTATAATAGCGATGGAAGCCATGCTGCAATGTGTGGAAATGGTACTAGAGCTTGTGCTCATTATGCTTATTCAAATAAATTGGCTTGTTCAAATATGAAATTCTTAACTGGTGCAGGAACTATAGAATCAAGTGTTCAAGGCGATATAGTAGAAACTCAACTTACAAAACCTGTTTTAATAAAAGATGAATTTGAACAAGAGGGATTTACTTGGTTTTTAGTTGATACAGGAGTTCCACACCTTGTTACTATTGTTGATGACTTAGAAAAATATGATAATAATCTTGCTTCTAAAATGAGATATGAATACAATGCAAATGTAAATTTTGCAAAAGTAGAAAATAGAAAAATTTATGTAAGAACTTATGAAAGAGGTGTAGAAGGTGAAACATTAGCTTGTGGAACTGGAATGGCAGCTTGTTTTTTAAGGGCTAATAATTTAAACCTTGTAGATAATATTGCAAATGTTTATCCAAAAAGTAATGAGGAATTAACACTTACTAAAAAAGAAGAAACACTATACTTCAAAGGTGCTGTAAAAAAAGTTTTTACAACATCAATTAATTAAAAGAGAGGAAATATGAAATTTAGTGCACCATTAAAATCAGATTCAATAAAAGTTATGCTTCTTGGAAGTGGAGAACTAGGTAAAGAAGTAATAATAGAAGCGCAAAGATTAGGAATTGAAACAATTGCGGTTGACAGCTATAATAATGCTCCAGCACAACTTGTAGCAAGTAAATCATATACAATTAATATGAAAAATAAAGATGAGATTCTTGATGTAATTAGAAGAGAAAAACCAGATTTTATTTTACCAGAAGTTGAAGCAATTAATATTGATGCGCTTTTTACTGCTGAAGAAGAAGGATTTCATATAATTCCAAATGCAGATGCTGTTAATAAAACTATGAATAGAAAAAATATAAGAGAATTTGCTGCAGTAGATTTAAATATTCCAACTTCTAAATATGAGTTTGTATCTACATATGAAGCATTAGAAAAATCAGCAAATAATATTGGCTTTCCTTGCGTTATAAAACCAGTTATGAGTTCTTCTGGACATGGGCAAAGTATTGCTAAAAGTGCTGAAGATTTACCTAATTCTTGGGAACTTGCTAAAGAAGCAAGAGGAGATGCGAGTGAATTAATTGTTGAAGAATTTATTAAATTTGATTATGAAATAACTCTATTAACTGCAAGAAATGAAAATCAAACTGTATTTTGTGAACCAATAGGACATATTCAACAAGATGGTGACTATATTTTCTCGTGGCAACCAATGAATATGAGTGAAATTGCAAAAGAAAAATCGAAGCAAATTGCTAAAAAAATCACTGATGGTTTAGGTGGAAGAGGAATTTTTGGTGTTGAGCTATTTGTAAAAGGTGATGAAGTTTACTTTAGTGAGGTAAGTCCAAGACCTCATGATACAGGAATGGTTACAATGATTACTCAAAGTCAGAGTGAATTTGCACTTCATATAAGAGCAGTTCTTGGTCTTCCATTAAATTTTATTGATTATGGAGCGGGAGCAAGTGCAGCATATAAAGCTAAAAATGACACGTTTAATCCTTTAATTAATATAAAAGATGAAGTATTTACAGATACTTCTTATATTAGAGTATTTGGTAAACCACAAAGTCATGAAGGAAGAAGAATGGCAGTAGCCTTGTCATTTGATAAAAATAGTAGTGAAAAAGCATTAGAACAAGCAAAAAAATTAATTCAAAATTTTTCTGACTAAATATAAAAGTGAATAGTCTTACTATTCACTTTTAATTATTATTTTCAATAGGTATTTTAATAGTAAATTGAGCACCTTTATATGATTTACCTTCATATTTAAAATTTCTATTTTTGACATTTATTTGTCCATTCATATGTTTAACAAGAATCTCTTCAGACATATAAAGTCCAATTCCTGTACCTAAACTTTTATGTTTTGTAGTAAAGTATGGTTCAAAGATTTTATTTTTAATTTCTTCTTTTATTCCACCTGCATTATCTATTATTTCAAAGATTACATTTGAATTTTCTTTATGTATATTTATAAAAATATACCTTTTTTCTATTTGTTTATTCTCTTCTAATGCATCTCTTGCATTATTAATCAAATTCATAATAACTTGAATAAGTTCATTATCAAATCCTGTTATTGAAATACTTTCAATATTTTCTACTATATTTATTTCTCTATTTTTAAGTTTTGAACTTAATAAAAATAGTGCTTTTCTATAACAATCACTAATATCAAAAATAACTTTTTGTCTATTTGGTTTAAAAAAATCTCTAAAATCATCTATAGTTTGAGATAAGTGATTTCCTGATTTTACTATTGCATCTAAAATTTCATCTAAAAAATCATCTGTTAAAGTACCTAGTTCTTTATGAAGTTTTACGCTACTAGCACTTGTAGTAATTACTGATAATGGTTGTCGCCATTGGTGTGCAATATTTTCAAGCATCTCACCCATTGCTGCCATTTTTGATTGATGATGAAGCATCTCTTCATTATCTTTTAATTTTTTCTGTGTCAATTTTATATCTGTAATATCTTCAATAATTGCTAATACATATAAAACTTCATTATGTTGATCTTTTATTGTTGATACAGTTACATTTACCCAAAGAGTTTTATTATTTTTAGTTTTATATTTTTTTGTTACTTTATACATGCCAATTTCATTATCAATTAACTTATTAAATCTCTCTTCATCAGCATTCATGCTATTCTCATATGTAATGTCTAAATAACTTTTTCCTAAAATTTCTTCTTGAGTAAAACCAATCATATTTAAAAAAGACAGGTTAGCTTCTAATATTTTTCCTGTTTTATCTGTTATAAATATTCCTAAAGGTGAAAAGTCAAAAATTGCTTTTAAACGCTCTTCTTTTTCTTCTATATACTCTTCTATCTCTTTTGTCTTTGTCTTATCTTCTCCAGAACATATGATTTTAGATACTTCACCATCTTCTTCTATATATCTATTTCTCCAAGAGATAAATTTTTTTTCACCTTTTATTGTAACTATTTCATTTTCTACATATTCAGAAAGAGCTAAATTTTTACTTGATATTTGATTAATAATATTTTTTATATAGCTTTTTAAATCATTAGGGATAAATGTTTCAATCCAATTCATCCTTTTTATTCTATTATAAGAGACTTCTACTAATTCACATACTTTTTCATTTGCAAAAAGAATATTTCCTTCTTTGTCTAAAATAAGGTATAAACCTCTTGTAATATTTAAATAGTTGTAAAGCTCTTCTTCTTCGACTTTAGTCATAACAAACCTTTATTAAAACTAGATAGATTAATTTGAAAATTTACCTTAGTTTGTAAACTTTATTATATGTTATTTAATCTTTATCTTTATATAATACCCGCCTTACTGAGTCTTAAAAGGAAATGTTTTGCAATTTAATTACGATACCACAAATCTATTATCAAAAAAAATAAAAGAAAATACAATAACTGCCACTTTATATTTAGCTGCACAAAAAAATATTATGCACGCACCTATGTATGGAATTGAATATGATCCAAAAAAAATAAATTTAAGTAAAGTTAATCTATGTAAAAAATCTACAAATGGATGTGTTGCAGCTTGCATTTATCATAATGGATTATTTCAAAATGCACACTTTAGTAAAAATAAAATAAAACAAGCAAGAATAAAAAGAACATTTAAGTTTTTATTACAAAAAGATGAATTTTTTGAAAAACTCATAAAAGAGATAAAAGCATTAAAAAGAAAAGCTAAAAAAGATAATCTAAAACTTCTTGTACAACTAAATAAAACTTCTGATATTTTATGGGAAAAAGAAGAGTTTGAATATAAACAAAAAAAATATAGTAATATAATGGAACTTTTCCCTGAAGTTGATTTTTTTGATTATACAAAATATGATATATTAAAAAATAGAAAAAAACTACCATCAAACTACACACTTATTTATTCAAGAGCGGGATTAAATAAAGGTAAACTTATTGACTCGTGGGAAGATTTAAAGAATTATTTAAACAACAAAATAAGCATCGCAGTCGTTTGTTCAAATGAAATAAAAGAACAACTTTTAAAAAATAGTACTTACGAAGATTACAATATTTACGATGCAAGCTTATTTGAAACAGGACAAGTAGATATCAATAAAAATATAAATGGATCAATACTTTTACATGAAGCAAAAAAAGGTACAAATATAAATACAAATAGTGCTTTTGTTCTTCAAACACAAGAAGATATATCAAATTATTTAATTTGATATATCAAAAGTCATTGTAAACTTAGCACCTTTATACTCTTTATTTTTATATTCAAAAGTATTATTTTGAACTTCGATTGTTCCTTGTAAACTATCTTCAATAATCTGCTTTGACATATGAAGACCAATACCTGTGCCATTTTCGGGTTTTGTAGTAAAATATGGTTCAAAAACTTTTTTTATAATATCAGGAGGAATTCCACCTGCACTATCTTTAATAATTAATTTAGCTTTATTACCCTCTTTTAAAACATCAATAAATATAAATCTATCATCTGGAATTTTTTTTAGTTCATCTCTTGCATTATTTAATATATTTATTAACACTTGAATTAATTCATTTTCTTGACCAAAAACTTTTACATCCTCAATATTTTTTACAAAATATATCTCATTCATATTAAACTGTGAACTCAAAATATTTAGTGTTTTTTGAATTGTATCTTTTAATTGAAAGATTGTTTTTATTTTATTTGGTTTAAAAAAGTTTCTAAAATCATCAATTGTTTTAGATAAATAAATTACAGAATCATGAATACTATCCATTCCCCTTATAAAGTTATCATCTTCTAAAATACCCATCTCTTTTTCAAATTTTAATCCAGTAACAGCCGTTGAAATTGCAGATAATGGCTGTCTCCATTGATGTGCAATATTACCAATCATCTCTCCCATACTTGCCATTTTTGATTGTTGTGCAATCATATTATCTTTATCTCTATTCATCTGCATTTCATCTATTATTTTCTTTTGATACTTAAAGAAACTCTTTTCTAAAAAATCAGTAACATATAAAGACAAAATAATCATAATTAAACATAAAAAAGTGACAATTAGTACAAAATTTGTTAATACTTTATTATCACCTTTTTTTAAAACATTAACATTTGTTTCAATTTCATGCTCTAAAGTCTCTTCATAAAATGATGAAAGAATTACCCATTTCCATTGGCTATAAGATCTTAAATATAAAGTAAGTTTTTTATATTTTGTATCATTAAAAATTGTATTATCATTAACGCTTATATATTTACTTTGATCACCTTTAAAAGAGAGTATTCTTTTATATAAACTTGAGTTTTTTTTATCAATTTTATACAAATTTTTTCCAACTAAATCACTATTTTTAGTAGTTATTACATTGCCTTGTCTATCTAAAATTGTAATCTTTCTATTATTTAAATATTTAATATTTGAAATATATTCTAGTATTTTATCTTTTAATTCATTTTCAAAATCTTCTACATACTCTCCTGAACCCACAAAAATATTATAAGGTTTAAATAATTTTTGATAACCAATTTTTCTTTGAACTTTATTACTATTTGGTTTTTCCCAATACCATTCATCATAAGTCTCAGAATTTTTCTTTAATTTTTCAATCATATTTTGAATAACTCTTTTACCTGCTATATCTTTATGATAATATAAAAAACTGCCTTCTAAATCTGAAGATAGACCATGAAAAATATTTGTACCATTCATATCATATACATAAAAATATCCTCTATTTTTTAAAAAGCGTATATTTCTCAATGAAGCTTTATACATTTTAATAATTTGTCTTTTAGTTTTAGTATCTTTATAATTATTATATAAACCTTCTAAAATGCTATATGCTTCATTTACTTGTACTTTTACTACTTCTTTTATTTTTTTTTCACTATTTTTTTTATGAAATGAAATATACTCATAAATTCTATCTACTTCATTTTTTATTTTGATTTGTTGTGTTTTTATGAAAGTATTTCTAATATTTTGTAATTGTCCATTGTAATGTTTTTCATGTTCTGTTAAGAAAAGCGTTGATGTGGTAAGTGCAGTAATAAATATTATTACGATAGGAAAAAATTTTATCAGAGTTAAGATTTTTTTTTCTTTTTTTGATAACATATAAAAACTTTTTTTTATTTTTATAAATTATACTTATTTATTAATTATTTTACATTTAAATTACATAAAAAGTTTTATTTTGAATTAATTTTATAAAAGTGGCAGAAAACCTACCACTTTTAGTGTTTATTATAAATTACCTTCATTTTTAGAAAGATATGAAGCAACACCATCTTTATCTGCTTTCATTCCTTCATCACCTTTGTTCCATCCAGCAGGACAAACTTCACCATGCTCATTTGTAAATATCATAGTATCTACCATTCTTACCATTTCATCTATATTTCTTCCTAATGGTAAGTCATTTATTACTGAATGTCTTACTGTTCCATCTTTGTCTAATAAAAATGATCCTCTTAGTGCTACTGATTCTTCGAATAATACATCAAAATCTTTTGAAATTTGTTTTGTTATATCTGCAACTAATGGGAATCTTATTCTTCCAATTCCACCTTGTTCTACTGGTGTTTCTCTCCATGCAAAGTGTGAAAATTGTGAATCTACTGATACTCCAATTACATTAATTCCTCTTTCTTTAAACTCATCAATTCTTTTAGAGAAAGCAATAATTTCAGATGGGCATACAAATGTAAAGTCCATTGGATAGAAAAATACTACTGCACCTTTTTCTCCTATATTATTATATAAATTAAAATCCTCTACAATTTGACCATCTTCTAATACAGCTGCTGCTGTGAAATCTATAGCTTTGTTTGTTACTAACATTTTTTTTCCTTTAATATTTTTTGTTTTTATGCCGAAATTGTACATATTTTTTTTTAATCTATTTTATTGAATAATTATTATATTAAAAAATTAAGATATTTTTTATTTAATTATAATCTTTTTCTTAAGAAAATTTTTATCCTTTAGAGGATATAATTCCATCATAATTATTAAAATAGATTAAAATAAGGAATTAAAAATGTTAGATTTAGCAATAATAGGAGGAGGGCCAGCGGGATTAACAGCTGGGTTATACTCAACAAGAGGTGGATTAAAAGATGTAGTAATGTTTGAGATGGGAATGCCAGGAGGACAAATTACTGGTAGTTCTGAAATTGAAAATTATCCTGGACAGTTAGAAG
>NZ_PDKC01000033.1 GCF_004116495.1 Arcobacter sp. CECT 8985
ATAGAAGACTTTATCTCTATGAATAATTATGAAAGAAATAATGGAAAATATAATTTAGGACAATCTATAAATGAAGAGATTGAAAGAATTAATCTTTTTGACAAAGCTATATGTATCTCTAAAGAAGAAACTAATTTTTTTGAAAGAGTTTGTAAGGATGTAGAGTTTTATCATATTCCACATTTTTTAGATAATAAATTTAGCGAAGTAAAAAAAGATATAGATATAGTATTTGTCGGTTCAGATAATCCTTTTAATAAAGATGGAATGATATGGTTTTTAGAAAATGTTAAGCCTATTTTAGGAGATAACTATAAAATAAAAATTATAGGTAGAGTAAATGAGCATCTTGAAAAGTATAAAAACAGATATAAAAATATAGAGTTTATAAAGTATGTTGAAAACTTGGATGATATCTATAGTAAATCTAAAATATCAATTTGTCCACTTCAAGGTGGAACAGGACTTAAGATAAAAGTTGTAGAGTCACTTTCCTATGAAGTACCAGTTGTAAGTACAAAGTATGGAATAGTAGGTATGGATAGTAAATACAATGGGTGTATAGTAGTAGATGAACCAGAAAATTTTGCAAATGAAATAAAAAATATTTTAGAAGATGAGCAAAAGTATAAAAATTTACAAAATGAAGCAAAAAAGTATTTTATAGAAAACTTCTCAAAAGAGAGTGTATATAAAAAATTAGATAAGGTTTTTTTTGAGTAAAAAAATAGCATTTATAGATCATTCCTTTCATAAAAAAACAAAATCATCAAATTTTTTTCTTGATTTGTTAAAAGATAAATATACAATAGATATATATTATGATACTAAATGGGAAGATAAAAAAGTTTTAGACTTTGATAGTTTAAATCAAAAAAACTATAGTATAATTATATTTTGGCAGATAAATTACAATATTAAATTTCTAAAAAAGTTAAAATGTAAAAATATTATATATATACCTATGTATGATGATTTTATAGCAAATACTTTTACACCTTTTTATTGGAAGCAGTTTAATAGCATAAAATTTATCTCTTTTTCAAAAAACTTGCATGACTATTTGCATAATAAAGGATTGGATTCTTTATATATTAAGTATTTTCCAGAAATAAACAAAAGTTCAAAAAAAATTGATAAAAAAAATTTAACAGCTTTTTTTTGGTATAGAATAGAAGCAATAAATTGGGAAAAAATCAAAGAGCTTATATCTCCAAATAGTTTCAAAAAAATATATATACAAAATCATCCTGATCCAAATCAAAAAAAATTACAAATTTTTAAAGAAGATATAGAAAAATATAATATTGAAATTATAGATTGGTTTGAGTCTAAAGATGAGTATACAAATTTATTAAAATCAATTGATGTTTATTTTGCACCAAGAATATATGAAGGAATAGGTTTGTCATTTTTAGAGTTAATGAAACAGGGAAAATATATTGTAGCCTTTGATAAACCAACTATGAATGAATATATAATTCATAAAAAAAATGGTTTTTTATATAGCAATATTATTAATAACAAAGTAGATTTTTCAAATATAAATCAAATTGAAATTTTTAAAATGAATCAAAAATATTATGATGAATATAAAAAAAATAAAAAAGAGATATATACTTTAATTGAAAGTTCATTTAGAAGTGAGAATATAAAAAGAGATTATCTTTATATGTATATTGATAAATTATTCAAGTTTCCTTCAAGAGTTTTTAGAAAGATATTCAAATGAAATTATCAATTATCACAATAGTCTTAAATGACAAACAAAATATAGAGAAAACTATAAAGTCAGTTTTATCACAAAATATTGAGTTAGAGTATATTATCATAGATGGTGGCTCTAGTGATGGGACTTTGGATATTATAAAAAAGTATGAAGATAAGATAGATGTGCTTGTGAGTGAAAAAGATAGTGGTATTTATAATGCTATGAATAAAGCTATAGATTTAGCCACAGGAGAATGGGTCAATTTTATGAATAGTGGGGATATGTTTTTTGACTCAAATGTTTTGAAAGATATACTACCAAAACTTGATAGTAGTGTAGATATTATATATGGTAATTGGGAAGTTAGATATCCGCATAAAAAACGAATAGCAAAAGCTAATAAAAATGTAAATAATATCTGGAAAGGTATGATTTTTTCTCATCAAAGCTGTTTTGTAAAAAAAGATATTTTGAAACAATATAGATTTAATGAATCTAGTTCTATTACAGCTGATTTTGAACTTTTATATATTTTATATAAAGAAAATAAAATTTTTAGGTATCTGCCTGTGACTTTGGCAAGCGTAAGTTCAGGTGGAGTTTCAGATATAAAAAGGGTTCAAAGTATTCTAGGTTGGTATAAAATCGTAGATAAAGATATTAAAGTATATTTTTATTATGGTCTGAGAATCATCTTAGAAAATATTAAGCCTATTGTAAAAAAACTACTAAAAAGAGTAAATAATGAAAATAGTTTATGATAATATTATCTACTCTTTACAAAAAGCTGGAGGAATATCTGTATATTGGAGTGAACTTAGTTCTAGATTTGAGAAGTTAACAGCTGAGATAACTTTTTATGGCTATGAAAATGATAATATTTTTATGAAAAACTTAGATATCAATCAATATAATGAATCTTCAATTAATTATAAAATAGTTCGATATTTGAACTTTCAAAAAAAGCTTCCAAAAGGTAGTATATTTCATAGTAGTTATTATCGTATATCAAATCAAAAAGACATAGTAAATATCACCACAGTACATGATTTTACTTATGAATACTATAGAAAAGGTTTAGCTAGATTTATTCACTCATGGCAAAAGAAAAGAGCTATAAAAAGAAGTGATGGTATTATCTGTATATCTGAAAATACAAAAAATGATCTTTTGAAGTTTTACCCAAGTATAGAAGAAGAAAAAATCAAAGTGATTTACAATGGTGTAAGTGAAGATTATCATATATTAAAAGAGCCTAAAAAAGAACTAAAAGAAAACTTTGAAGAGCTTACAAATAAAAAGTATCTTTTATTTGTAGGAGATAGAAGTAAATATAAGAACTTCGATATTGCAGTAAAAGTTGTAGACAAATTAAAAGATTATCATCTTGTTATAATTGGAGGAGGGAATTTGTCAAAAAAAGAAAAAAATAGCATAAATTGCCAGTTTTATCACTATCAAGGACTTGATAATAAAAACTTAAATATACTTTATAATAACTCTTTTGCATTATTTTATCCATCTTCTTATGAAGGTTTTGGTATACCTTTAGTAGAAGCTATGAAATCTGGCTGTCCTATAATAAGTACAAATGTATCTTCTATTCCTGAAGTTGTACAAGATGCAGGTTTTTTAGTGTCTAGTTATGATATAGAAAAATTTAAAAAGTTTATATTAAAACTAGAAGATAAAAATATTAGAAATGCTATGATTAAAAAAGGCTTGTTTCAAGCTAGGAAGTTTAATTGGGATAGGTGTTTTGACCAGACTATTGCTTTTTATAATGAAATAAGAAAGAAGAAGTTTTTATGAAAGTTTCTATTGTAACGGTTGTTTTTAATGCAGAAAAAACTATTAGAGATACTATCGAATCAGTTTTAAATCAAACTTACAATAATATTGAATATATTATTATTGACGGTAAAAGTACAGATAATACTATGAAAATAGTAAATGAATATAAAAATAAAATAGATAAGATAGTATGTGAGAATGATGATGGGCTTTATTCTGCTATAAATAAAGGGATAACTATCGCTACAGGGGATGTTATTGGATTTATTCATAGTGATGATTTTTATCTTAATACTTCAGTAATACAAAAAGTCGTAGATGAATTTGAAAATAAAAATGTAGATTCAATATTTGCTGATTTATTATTTATTAAAAATAATAATACAAAAAGAGCACTAAGATATTATAGTGCAAAAAAATTTACACCCAAAAAACTAAAATATGGGTTTATGCCTCCACACCCAACATTTTTTGTAAAAAAAGAGATTTATAAAAAATATGGTAAATATAAGACTGATTATAAAATAGCTGCAGATTATGAAATGTTTGTAAGACTTCTTTATATAAATAAAATAACATATTCATATATTAATTTGCCTTTGATAAAAATGAGAGTTGGAGGTATTAGCTCTGGTGGAATAAAGACAAAAATTACATGTAATATTGAAGTTATTAGAGCTATAAAATCAAATGGAATAAAAACTAATCACTTTGTAATTTTGAAAAAATACCCAATTAAAATAATGGAAATTATAAAAGGGTATATTTATAATATTTTAGTCAAAATTAAAAAATAATATATTTTAACCAACTTCAAAACATATTTTAAATATAATATTATCTATTAAATATTCTGTATATGAAGCAGTAAGGCTAATACTTAAATTCGTTAAAAGAAGTATGTAAAATAGATGATAAAACAACCAAGTAGAAAAAAAGCAGTGATAACTCAAGTTGTAGGTGGATACCTTAATACAGGTATATCTATAACTCAAGGATTATTGCTACTTCCAATATATTTTAAGTTTATAGATTTTGCTACTTATGGATATTGGGTTACTATAACTAGTATTATTGCAATGCTTGGCATTGTAAACTTTGGTATAGAAAATATGGTAATGCAAAGAATCTCAAGCAGTTATGCAAAGCATAATTTTCAAGCTGTAGTAGACTATTTTATCAATAGCCAATTTTTATATTATATTATTGCTTGTATTTTGTTTATAATAGGCTTAGTTTTATCTTTTTGGTTGCAAACTATTTTATCCTTAGGTGATGCACAGCTCAATCTCTTAAGACAAGTATATTTTATAGCTCTTTTTACAGCTACTCTTACTGTATTGAGTAGTTCTGTAAAAGGTTTTTCTCAAGCTTTACTTAAACCTCTTTTTGGAGTGTATAGTACTGTATTTTCAAGAATAATTGGAATTATACTTACAGTAGTATTACTTTATCAAAATATAGGGCTTCTTTCTATTCCTATTGGATTATTTGTAACAGAAATACTTATATTAAGTTCAAATGCTATTTATTGTTTTATTCAGTACAAAAAACTGAATATAAAATCAAATTTGCAAAAAAACATTATCTTTGAGTATCTACATTTTAGCCCCCATTTTTTTGGATTTGAGGTAGGAAATATGTTATCTAATAAATCACATCCTTTGATAATCACTACCATTTTAGGTGCTGAGATGACTACTGCTTATTCTGTAACAAGAAAAGCTGTAGAGATAATAGACCAAGTAGTAAATACATTTAATTCTTCGCTTGTTGGACCATTTTCCCATTTAGTTGGAGAAGGTGATATAGAAAAAATTAAAAAAATATCTATAAAAATTATTTCATTAAGCTTTTTTGCACTAATGATTGCATTTGGAACTTATATAGTTACAAATCATTTATTTGTAAGTTTATGGATAAATAAAGATATTGTACTTTCGCAAGAAATAATTTTGATGATGGGATTTGGAGCAATAGCTTATTCAATGACTAGACTTTTGAGAAATCAGCTTTTTGGATTAAATAAATTTAAATTTAGTTCAAATATGATTTTGATTGAAGGGCTACTATTTGTTATATTTGCGGTATTTTTAACAGATATATTTGGAATAATAGGAGTTCCTTTTTCTCTATTGATAGTAAGTTCAATTATAGCAATTTTTTTAGGATTGAAAATTATAACTACTTTGGGTATTAAATATAAAAAACAAAATGTTTATAAACAATTGTTTATAGTAGTTTTTATAATACTTTATTTAAGTATTATAGAAAAATTTATACAAAAAAGCTGGTTTGATTTTGTACTTTTTTCACTAGTTTCTATTATAGTGCTAAGCATAGTTATATATACTATAAATTATAAATATTTTAGAAATATAATAAAAGATATAAAATTAAAAGGAAATTTCAAAGCATGATAAAAAAGATAATAAAAAAAATCTACTTCTATATATTGAAAAAAAAGAAAAAGCTTTCTCTGCATAGTGATGAAATTTCTATTAAAATAAAGCTTGGAGTAAATGTTGAAATTGCTAAAAATACTTTTATAGATCAGAATTGTGATATTGGTTCATATACATATATTGGCAAAAATTGTAACATAACTAAATCAACTATTGGTAGATATTGTTCAATAGCAAATAATGTATCAATTGGTCAAGGTGAACATGATCTTACAAAGATATCAACTAGTTCTTTATTTTATAATGAAGGATACGATGAACTTACAAAAGAATCTTGTATAGTAGGTAATGATGTTTGGGTAGGAACTGATGTTGTAATATTAAGAGGTGTGAGTATTGGAGATGGAGCAGTTATTGGTGCAAATTCTGTTGTTACAAAAGACATACCACCTTTTGCAATAGTTGCTGGATCTCCTGCAAAGCTTATTCGTTATAGGTTTAATGAAGAAAAAATAAATGAAATAATTGAATCAAAATGGTGGAGTGAAGAATTACGAGGAGCAAGAGCTATAATAGAGGAATTAGAAAAGTGAAATTAGCTTCTTTTATCCAAACTTATAATTTGTCTAATAAAATTTTTGATATTTCTGATCGTAATATAAATAGAGATAATTATGCATATTTTTATTTTATGTTAAAAGATACTTTTAAGAAACAGGGAATTGATTTGTCAACTTGTGATATAAATGAACCAAGTTATTCGGATATAGTTTTATACCATGGATTGACACAAGATTTTATAGACTATGGATATAATAAAAGTTATTTATTAGCTATAGAAAGTTCACATGTGGATCCAAAATCATTTGATGAAAATTATCATTATTATTTCAAAAAAATTTTTACTTGGAATGATGATTTAATAGATAATAAAAAATATTTTAAAGTCAATTATGCTTTTGCTATTCCTAAGACTATTCCTAAAAAATTTAAAAATAAAAAACTTTGTTGCACTATAGCTGGTAATAAAAGTGCAAGTCACTCAGATGAACTTTATACAAAAAGAGTAGAATTTATTAGATGGTTTGAAACATATCATCCAAAAGAATTTGATCTTTATGGAACAGGATGGAATAAGTATCATTTTAGTGGACCAAAAATTGTAAGGGCATTTAATAAAATTCCATATATACCAGAGTTGATTGCAAAGTTTACAAATAATAAATATTCATCTTATAAAGGTCTAGTTGATTCAAAGTTTGAGACTATGAAAAATTATAAATTCGCAATATGTTATGAAAATATAAAAGATCAAAATGGGTATATAACAGAAAAAATATTTGATTGTTTTTTTGCTGGATGTGTACCTATATACTGGGGTGCTAAAAATGTAACTGAATATATTCCAAGAGAATGTTTTATAGATAAAAGAGAATTTGATAGTTTTGAAAGAATTTATGACTATATAAAAAACATGGATGAAAAAACTTATATTAATTACCTTAATGCTATTGAAAAGTTTTTAAACAGTTCAAAAGCAGATCCTTTTAGAGCAGAAAATTTTGCTTCCACAATAGTTAATGAGGTATTAAAGGACTTAGATGATTTTAGTTAAAATTGTAGGAGGACTTGGTAATCAAATGTTTTGTTATGCTTATGCAAAATCTCTACAACAAAAAGGCTATGATGTAAAGGTAGATATAACAACTTATGAAACTTATAAATTGCATGGAGGGTATCAACTTGATAAATATCATACAAATTTAGAGATTTCTACTAAACAAGAAAACAATAAGTATTATTCAAATAGTATATTATCTAAAGTTTTGAGAAGATTAGGAATAGAAACTTCAAAAGCGATTAGAGAAAAATCATTATTTTTTGATGAAAAATTTTTAAAAATAGAAGATAATAACTACATAGAAGGTTATTTCCAAAGTGAGAAGTATTTTAAAAATATAAGAGATATATTAATAAAACAATTTACTATAAATCAAGAGTTGTCAAATTATACAAAGAAAATAGAATTTGATATAAAAAGTTCTCAAAATAGTTGTTCAATTCATATAAGAAGAGGTGATTTTATAAATAATAAAAATTTATCTATCCATGGAACTTGTAATATTGAATATTATAAAAATGCTATTGAGTATCTAGAGAAAAAGATAGCTAGAGTAAGTTACTTTATTTTTTCAGATGATATAGAGTGGTGCAAAGAAAATTTAAATTTATCAAATGCTGTTTTTGTATGTAGTGAAGAAAAAAGAATACCTCATGAAGATATTTATCTAATGAGTTTATGTAATCATAATATTATAGCAAATAGTAGTTTTAGTTGGTGGGGAGCATGGTTAAATAATAATGAAAAGAAGATAATAATAGCTCCAAAAAGATGGTTTACTGATGATAAACTTGAAAAACAAAGTAAAGATATAGTTTGTGAGGATTGGATAAGAATATGAATATTTTAATAACAGGAGCAGCCGGCTACATAGGTAGTCATGTAGTTAAACAACTTTTAGAAAGTAAAAAGCATAATATTACAGTAATAGATAGTTTCAAGACAGGTTTTAAAGAGACTATAAAAACTTTACAATCTTTTGGAAGTTTTAAGTTTATAGAGCAAGATTTATCACAGTGGGATGAGGTAGAAAGTATTTTAAAAAAATATCAATTTGATACAGTTATACATTTTGCAGCTAGTTTGCTTGTGGGAGAGTCTGTAGAAAATCCTTTGAAATATTATGTTAATAATACATGTAATACTGCAAATTTAGTTAACTTATGTAATAAATATGGGGTTAAAAAGTTTATATTTAGTTCTACTGCAGCAGTATATGGTGAGCCATCAAGTAATAAAATGCCATTAGTAGAAACAGAATTTACCAGTCCTATAAATCCATATGGAAATTCAAAGCTTATGAGTGAGCAGATTATTAAAGATGCAGCGAGTGCAAATAAAGAGTTTAAGTATGTAATACTTAGGTACTTTAATGTAGCAGGAGCAGAGGAGAGTCTAAGTATAGGGGAATGTCATGATCCTGAAACTCACCTTATTCCTCTTGTAGTACAAACGGCACTTGGCAAAAGAAATAAAATATTTATTTTTGGTGATGACTATGATACCTTTGATGGTACATGCATAAGAGACTATATACATGTGGATGATTTGGCATCTGCTCACATATCAGCATTAGAATACCTTGAAAAAAAGAATAGTGAAGTATTTAATTGTGGATATGGTCATGGATTTAGTGTAAAAGAAGTGATAGATATGATAAAAAAAGTAAGTGGAGTTGACTTTAAAGTAGAAGTGTCATCTAGAAGAGAGGGCGATCCAGCTATTTTGATAGCAGATAATAAAAAGATACTAAAAGAAACAAACTGGAAACCTAAACATGATAATTTAGAATTTATATGTAAAACAGCTTTGGAGTGGGAGAAAAAAAGATGAATGATAATCCTATGGTCTCTGTTGTAATGTCTGTGTATAATGCTGAAAAATATCTTGATGAAGCTATACAAAGTATATTAAATCAAACATATAAAAATTTTGAATTTATTATAATAAATGATGGCTCTATGGATAAAAGCTTAGATATAATAGATAAGTTTAAAGCTCAAGATGAAAGAATAATAGTAATAAGTAGAGAAAACAAAGGTCTGATAGCAAGTTTAAATGAGGGAATAAAAAAAGCGAAAGGTAAATATATCGCGCGTATGGATGCAGATGATATTAGTTTACCTACTAGGTTTGAGGAACAAGTTGAATTTTTAGATAAAAATCAAGATATAGCTGTATGTGGTACATGGGTAGAAGTGTTTGGTAAAAACAGAAAAAAAACCATCTGGAAAATGCCTATAAATGACGATGAGCTAAAAGTTAGACTTTTGTTTTCTGTATCATTTGCACATCCTAGTATAATGATGAAAAAAGAATTTATACAAAGACATGGAATTAAATATAAAGAAGAGTATAAACATGCTGAAGATTACAAGTTTTGGCTTGATTCTTCTAAGTATACAAAGTTTGCAAATATTTCAAAGGTATTATTTCGATATAGATATCTTGAAACAAGTGTCAGCAGAGTGGCAGATAATGCAAAAGATGAACAGAGGTATAAAATTATAAGTAGTATCTTTAAAGAAGTATTGAATGAATTAGATGTTAAAAATACAAAGAAAGAAAATAGACTTCATTTTACTATAGGATTAAATGAAAGAATTGAAAAAGAAGATATAGATTTAAATTTTTTGAATAAGTATCTAAATAAACTAATAAAAGCGAATAAAACAAGAAAAATATTTCATCAAAAAAAATTAGAACAATTTTTGATAAAAAAATTTTTAGTTGTTATTTATTATAAGATGAAAAAGAAGGATTTTACTTTTTTGTTAGCCGTATTTTATAGGTTGTTTTGGAGAGGTGTTTTTAAGTATTGTGGAATAAATTAACTTGAAAAGAATTTTTTTAAAAAGAAGGAGTATTTAATAAAATTATCAGCAATAATAATTGGAAAAAACTCTACAAAAACATTGGAAGAGTGCATAAATCATCTTAAAAATGCTATAAAAAAAGTAGTATACATTGAAAAGTATGAAATTATCTATGTTGATTCAAACTCTTCTGATGGCTCTGCAGAATTAGCAAAAGAGAATGGTGTGGAAGTTATAGAAATAGTAGAAGGATATACTACTGCATCACTAGGAAGATATCTTGGTAAAAAGTATGCTAAGTATGACAATCTTCTTTTTTGTGATAGTGATATGTATCTAGATATAGAATGGTTTAATGCTTCAAAAGAGTATTATGAAAAATATGGAGCTATTATAGGTGAACGGCATGAGAAACTTTATCGAAATGATATTGTTATAAAAGAGATACATAATTTTTATAATATTGAAAAAGTGGAAGTGGTAAATAATGTAGGTGGTTGCTTGATGATTAATGTTAAAGAAGTTCAAGAGATTAATTTTTCACCAATACTTAAAGAAGAAGAGGAGAGAGATTTTTTCTCTAAATTTTTAGATAAACGATTGATATATAAAATTCCAGTCAAAATGTTTATACATAATAATTATAATTTGGCTACCTCGAGGTTAAAAAGTTATGTATATCCATACAATAAAATAGGTTATATTTTATCGTTTTTTAGTTCTTTAAAACATGGGTATTTAAAAAATTATATAAAACTACAAAGAAGTTATTTAGTCTCAGTGTTAGCTTCATTGTTATTTTACTATTTTCTATTTTCTTCTTTATTCCTTTGTAGTTTAATTCCAATTATGATTATTTATATTGAAAATAGAAAGTATTATAAAGGTTCTATTATTACAATGCTATTTTTCCCTTATAAGTTACTTGCAAGTTTTTTATTTTTAACGAAAAAATTAAAATACACATATAAATACAAAAATAAAATATGTACTGAATCTGTGGAACTTTGATTATGTGCGGAATAGTTGGCTTTATAGATAAAAATAAAAACATAGATATTTTAAATGATATGCTTGAAATACAATCATATCGTGGTCCTGATGATAGTGGAGTATATTTTGATGAAAAAAGTGGTGTTCATTTTGGACATAATCGTCTTTCAATTCAAGATTTGACTTCACATGGACATCAGCCTTTTATAAGTGATTGTAAAAATTATGTGATTGTTTTTAATGGAGAAGTTTATAACTTTAAAAGCATAAAAAATGAACTTAAAGAACTAGGATATAAATTTATCTCAAATAGTGATACAGAAGTTATACTTTATAGTTATAAACATTGGGGCATAAGGTGTATCGATAAATTTATAGGAATGTTTGCTTTTTCTATTTTAGATAAAATAAAAAATAAATTATTTTTAGTACGAGATAGAGCAGGAGTGAAACCTTTATATTATTATACTAATGAAAATCAATTTATTTTTTCATCTGAAATTAAATCATTTCATAAACATCCATCTTTTAGTAAAGAGCAAAACTTAGAAGTGTTACCTTATTTTTTTCAGTTTGGATATATACCTGCTCCATATACAATATTTGAAAATTGTTTCAAGCTAGAAGCTGGGCATTATTTAGAATTGAAAATTGATAATTTAGAATTTAAAATCACTAAGTATTGGGATGTAAATGATTTTTATTTAAAAGAAAAAATTAATAAAGAAGAACATCAAATAATAGAAGATATAGAAAATATTCTTGATGATGCTATTAATCATAGAATGGTATCAGATGTGCCTGTAGGAGTATTTTTAAGTGGTGGTTATGATAGTTCTTTGGTAGCATCTATATTGGCTAAAAAACAAGGAAAAAAAATCAATACTTTTACTATAGGATTTGATGATAAAAAATATAATGAAGCAAAACATGCTAAAACAATAGCTGAGTATCTTGGTACAAATCATACTGAATATTATATGAAAAATAGTGATATGTTAGACTTGGTAGAGAAATTACCATTTTATTATGATGAGCCTTTTGGAGATAGTTCGGCCCTTCCTACTATGATAGTATCAAAAATAGCTAGACAAAGTGTAACAGTTGCATTAAGTGCAGATGGTGGAGATGAAGCTTTTTGTGGATATAGTAAATACTTTTTTTTAAATAAGTTTCAAAATATATTTTCAAATAGCTTTAAAAGAGAAGTTTTAAAAACTGGTTTAAATTTAATTAATTTAAATAGTATTGAATATATAAATGAAAAATTACCAAAAAATTTAAAACAAACAAATATTAAAGATAAATATACTAAATTTCAAAGAGCTATAAATAGTGATAGTTTGGAAGAGATGTTTGAAAATGCAAGTAGTTATGTAGATAAAAAAGAAATAAAGAAGTTTTTATCTATAAGTAAAAATGAGAAATTATTTAAAAAATGGCAAAATATAGGAAATATTGAGTTTTTAAATCAGATGATGGCTATTGATTATAAACTTTTTATGAATGATGATGTTCTTACTAAAGTTGACCGTGCTACTATGAGTGTAAGTTTAGAAGGAAGAGAACCCTTACTTGACCATAGAATTATAGAGTATATGGCAAGAGTTCCTTCAACTATAAAATATAAAAATAATCAAGGAAAATATTTATTAAGACAAGTGCTTTATAAATATCTTCCAAAAGATTTAGTTGATAAGCCAAAATCTGGATTTACGATACCTTTAAATGATTGGTTAAGAGATGAACTTAGACTCATAGTTGATAAATATATATGTATAAATAAGTTAGATGATAAAATATTTGATATATCTGAAATCATGAAGATTAAAGAGCAATTTAATAATGGAAAAAATTTGGGTACTCAAATATGGCTTATTTTGATATATCAAATGTGGAAGGAAAAATGGCTTGATTAAGAAAAAAATAGCAATATCAGTAAATAACTCATGGTATGCATGGAATATGAGAGCAAATCTTGCTTTTTATTTTCAAAAACAAGGTTATAATATTACATTTATTTGTCCATACGATAAATATAGTGAAAATATAAAAAAATATTTTGAATATATAGATATAGATATAAATACAAAGGGTACAAATCCTATTGAGGATTTTAAATCTATATATAAGTACTATAAAATATATAAAGAATTAAAGCCTGATATTATCTTGCAATATACTATTAAGCCAAATATATATGGAACAATAGCTGCAAATATTTTAAAAATACCAACAATAAATAATATTGCGGGACTTGGTACACTCTTTATTAATCAAAATATAGTCACAAAAGTAGCAAAATGGCTTTATAAATTTTCACAAAAAAAAGCTACAAAAATATTTTTTCAAAATCATGATGATTTTAAAATGTTTGTAAATGAAAAACTAGTGCAAAAAGAAAAGTGTGATGTTCTACCAGGGAGTGGTGTAGATCTAGATAAGTTTCAACCAGTAGAAAAAAAGTATGATGGAAAATTTAGATTTTTACTTATATCTAGGATGCTTTGGGCAAAAGGAATAGAAGAATTTGTTGATGCAGCTAGGATAATTCAACAAAAATATTCAAATGTGGAGTTTCAACTTTTAGGTCATCTTGATATGAAAAGTCCAACATCAATATCAAAAGAACAAATGAATATATGGGTAAATGAAGGATATGTAAATTATTTAGGTATTAGTGATGATGTAAGAATAGAAATAGCAAATGTAGATTGTATTGTATTACCATCATTTTATAGAGAAGGTACACCTAGAATACTTTTAGAAGCTGCAAGTATGGGAATGCCTATTATAACTACTAATAATGTGGGATGTAGAGATGTAGTAGATGATGGGATTAATGGATTTTTATGTGAAGTTAAAAATTCTGAAGATTTAGCTGCTAAAATGGAAATCATGTTAAATTTAACAGATGAACAAAGAAATATTATGGGAAAAGCAGGAAGAAAAAAGATGGTAAATGAATTTGATGAAAAAATAGTAATAAATAAATACTTAGAATCTATCGAAGGTATATTGAAGTGAATAAGTTATTACTCACAGGATCATCAGGCTTCATAGGAAGTTACTTTATAAATAAATACAAAGATAACTACTATATAAAAACTTTTAGTTTTAGAAATTATGATATTAGTTCTTTGGATTGTAATGATGTTGATGTAGTTGTTCATTTATCTGCATTAGTTCATCAAATGGGTGGAGCAAGTGCTAATGAGTATAAAAGAGTAAATGTAACTCAAACGCTTGAACTTGCAATTAAAGCTAAACAGTCTGGAGTAAAACATTTTATTTTTATGAGTACTGTTAAAGTTTATGGAGAAGAAACAAGTAATTGTTATAAGCAAGATACTTTATGTAATCCAGTTGATGAATATGGAGTAAGTAAATTAAAAGCTGAAAATGAATTATTAAAACTTCAAGATGAAAACTTTAAAGTAAGCATCATTAGAACTCCTATTGTTTATGGTTATGGTGTAAAAGCAAATATCAAATCTCTTGTAAGTTTAGTAAATAAAGTACCTATTTTACCACTTGGTAAAATTAAAAATAGTAGAACTATGATTTATATAGGAAACTTATGTTTTTTTATAGATGAAATAATAAAGCAAAAAAAAGAGGGTATTTTTTTAGTAGGAGATGATGAGTCTTTAAGTACTACAAACTTATGTGAAGAGATAGCAAAATCATTAAATAAAAATATTTGGCTGATAAAAGTACCATTTTTTGAAAGTTTATTAAAACTACTTAAGCCATCATTTCATAAAAGACTTTATAAAAGTTTAGAAGTTGATAACAGTGAGACAAAAAAGAGACTTAAAGTTGAGTTACCATATAATACAGCTGATGGAATACGATATATGATAAAAGGTGAAAAATAGAATTTATGATTTATTTAGGATTATTTATATTATCTTTTGTGTTGACTTATTTGATTAAGAATTTTTATATCAAAAAGTCACTTGTTGCAGCTGTAAATGAGAGAAGTTCTCATACTACTCCAACTCCTCATGGTGGTGGTATTGCTATTGCTATTTGTTGGTTTATTGGGCTTTTTATTTTATATTTTGAAAATAGTATAGACAAGACTCTTTTTTATGCACTTTTAATAGGTATTATTATCTCTTCTGTTAGCTTTTTTGATGATTTATTTGAATTAAGTCCTAAACTAAGACTTTTTGTTCAAGCTTTAGTTGCTAGTTTGGGTCTTTATTTTCTTGGTGGTTTTGATGCTTTAGATTTTGGTATTTTTACTATCTCAAATCAAATATTTACAAATATTTTTGCATTTTTTATGATTATTTGGTTTATAAATCTTTATAATTTTCTTGATGGCATAGATGGCTATGCAGGAAGTGAAGCTATATTTTTAGCACTTGCTGGATTTGTATTGTTTGCAGATAGTCACTTTTTAGTACTTGTTGCCTGTGTTGCAGGATTTTTAATATTAAATTGGCATAAAGCAAAGATATTTATGGGTGATGTTGGAAGTACTCTTTTGGGATATAATGTTGCTATTTTTACTATATATTACTCAAATTATGAGAGTTCAAATTTTTGGGTTTGGATAATTTTGTTTTCTCTTTTTTGGTTTGATGCTACCTTTACTCTTATTAGAAGAAAAGTAAATAAAGAAAAACTTTCGCAAGCACATAAAAAGCATGCATATCAAAGACTTCATCAATCTGGATGGAAACATGATAAGATTGTAATAGCTTCTATTTTAGTAAATATATTACTTTTTGTATTTGTTTTTACTATATCTAATATTTTTATTTCATTTATAATTGCTATGATTTTATTATATGCTATTATGAAGTTTATAGATAAAAGAAAGGCTTTTGCTTAATGTTTGGTATTGATAAAAGATTATTAAACTTTTTGGTGATAGTTGTACTATCATTTGTTACTTTTTGGTGGACTTTTTTTATATTTCACCTTCCTTTTTCTTTTGATGTTGTAGTTGGAGTTATTTGTGTAAGAGCAGTTGCTTCTATATTTATACTAAAAGATTATTCATTATCTTGGAGTAAAGCTTCACAGAAGACTTTTTTAATAAAAAGTATTGTTTATATTGTTGCATTTATTGTATATATGCCTTTTTATTATGGTGAGCATAGAATCGCTTTTATGACTTCAGAACTTGCTTTTTATCTTTTTGGTATAAACTTTTCAATGTATACATATCATTATCTTGTAAACAGAAGTAAAATAAATAAGAGCAAAAATGCAGTGATTTATGGAGCAGGAAAAGCTGGTATTAAGCTTGAAGAAGAGTTTAGAAATAGTGAGTATAAGATTAAGTATTTTGTGGATGATGATAAAATCTTACAAAAAAGAACAATAGATGCTATTCATATCTTTTCTAGAAAATCTTTGAAAAAAAAACTTGGTGATAAAAAGTATGATTTACTTGTAATTGCAATACCTAGTGCCCCTAAAGAAAGAATAAAAGAGATTTATAACAGTTTAAGTGATTATTTTAAAGAAATTAGAGTATTGCCTTCACTTGAAGAGATTCTTGAAAATAAAGATTTTAGTTCTCAACTAAAAGATATAACAGTAGAAGACCTACTTGCTAGACATCCACAAGATTTGGATAAGCAGAAAATTGAAAATTTTATAAAAGATAAAGTTGTTTTAATCACAGGAGCTGGTGGAAGTATAGGTAGTGAAATAAGTAGACAGTGTAAAAAATATGGTGCAAAAAAACTAATACTTGTAGATCATAGTGAATTTAACCTTTATAAAATTACTGAAGAGTTAGGTTGCCCTTCTGTGATCCCTGTTATGCAAACGGTTAGAAATTTAGGGTTTGTTGAAAATACATTTAAAAAGTATAAACCACAAATTGTTATTCATGCAGCTGCATATAAGCATGTACCTCTTGTAGAAGAAAATGTTATTGAAGGTATTTCAAATAATATTATGGGTACAAAAAATTGTATTGATTTAGCTATTAAGTATGAAGTAGAAAAGTTTGTTCTTATTTCAACTGATAAAGCTGTACGACCTACAAATGTTATGGGAACTACTAAGCGTATTTGTGAGTTATATGCTCAAAATGTAAGTTCAAATAAGACTGAAATTGTTGCAGTCAGATTTGGGAATGTTCTTGGAAGTAGTGGAAGTGTTATTCCTAAGTTCAAATCACAAATACATAATGGTGGACCAATTACTGTAACTCATCCTGATATTACAAGATATTTTATGCTTATTCCTGAAGCTTGTGAATTAGTACTACAAGCTGCTAGTATTGGAAAAGGTGGGGAGATATTTATCCTTGATATGGGAGAGCCAGTTAAGATTGTAGATTTGGCTAAAAAGATGATAACTTTAAGTGGAAGTGACAATATAAAAATAGAGTTTTGTGGTTTAAGACCAGGTGAAAAATTATATGAAGAACTTCTTATTAATGATAGTGATAAAAAAACAGACTATGAGTCAATAATGGTAGCAAAACCAACTCTTTACGAAATAGATAAACTAAACGATGATATACAAGAACTTCTTGTTTGTAAAAACAAAATAAAAAAACTAAAAGAGATTGTTCCAGAATTTACACATAAAGATTAATTCTGGAAACGCGATTTTAATCGCATCAATTCTTGTACTAACGATTTAGCATTTCTTACTTTCAGCCTTGAACAAGTCAATTTTAGATAAAATCACCGATAATTATAGAACAAAAAGGAAATAGATGGGATTAGGTGTAGGTATAGTAGGACTTCCAAATGTAGGTAAAAGTACAACGTTTAATGCTTTAACAAAAGCACAAAATGCTGAAGCACAAAACTATCCATTTTGTACAATTGAACCAAATAAAGCAATTGTTCCAGTACCAGATAAGAGATTAGATGAGTTAGCAAAGATTGTTATCCCTGATAAGATTCAACACTCAACAATTGATTTTGTTGATATTGCAGGTCTTGTAAGAGGTGCTAGTAAAGGTGAAGGTCTTGGAAATCAATTCTTATCTAATATTAGAGAAGTTGAAGTTATTTTGCATATGGTAAGATGTTTTGAAGATGGTAATATTACACACGTAGAAGGTGATGTAAATCCTTTACGAGATATTGAAATAATTGAAACAGAACTAATTTATGCAGACATAACTCAAGTTGAAAAGAAAATTGATAGACTTAAAAGACAAGCAAAAGGTTCAAAAGACGCAGCTGCTCAATTAACTATTGCAGAGTCTTTACTTGCACATCTTTCAGAATTACAACCAGTTAAAACTTTTGAAGATATTGAAAATGAACATTTCATTACTTTAGATAAAGAGCTTAGATTTTTATCAAATAAAGATGTGATTTATGGTGCAAATGTTGATGAAGATTCACTTGCAGATGGTGGAAACAAATATGTTGATGAACTTAAAGCTCATGCAGCTTCTGTTGGTGCTGATGTTATTATGTTATGTGCGAAAATAGAAGAAGAATTAGTTGGACTTGAAGATGATGAAGCAAGAGAGTTTTTAACTGATTTAGGTGTACAAGAATCAGGGTTAGAACAAATTATTCACACAGCATTTGATAAATTAGGTTTACAGTCTTACTTCACTGCTGGTAAAGTTGAAGTTAGAGCATGGACAATTAAGAAAAATACAAAAGCTCCACAAGCAGCAGCAGTTATTCATAATGATTTTGAAAAAGGATTTATTAAAGCTGAGGTTATTTCATATGATGATTTTGTAAGCTTAGGTGGAGAAGCAAAGTGTAAAGAAGCAGGAAAACTAAGACTTGAAGGAAAAGACTATGTCGTTCAAGATGGTGATGTTATGCACTTTAGATTTAATGTTTAAATATAAGTAGATATAACTTAAGTTATAATTTGATAATAAAGAAAGTAGGAGTTCCAAGTGTCACAAAATATTCTTGAAAAAATTGAATCATTGCCACCACTACCAAAAACAATTGCGGAAATTGAAGAGTTTAGACAAAAAAGTGATAAAGATCCTTTTGAGTTATTAAAAATAATAGAAAAAGATGCTTTAATTATCTCAACACTACTTAAAGTTTCAAATTCTGCAATGTTTGGGTTTAGAAGTAAAGTTGAAACACCAAGTAGAGCAATCAATCTTCTAGGAATTAACTTTACTATTTCTATTGCAATTGGTGGAACAGTTCAAAATTTATTGAAAGCAAATTTATCACCATATGGAATTAATAGTGATGATTTTATGAAAATTTCAAATATGTCAACAACTCTTGCAAACTTATGGCTTGCAAAAGTATCTTATGATTTAAAAGAAGAGTTGATACTTCCTGCACTTTTACAAGAAGCAGGTAAATTTGTAATCGCAGATATCTTAGAATTAGAAAATAAAACACAAGAATTTAAGACATTATTAAATAATGGATACTCTACAGCACAAGCTGAAAAAGAGTTAATAGGAATAACTACTTCACAAATTACTGCACAAATTTTTAAACATTGGAAATTGAGTGAAAATCTTATTAACTCTATTGAGTTTGTAGATGATATTTCAAATGTACCAGAAGAGTATAAGCAAAAAGCTCAAATTTTAGATGTAATAAAAACAGCTTGTGAAGTTACAGATCCATTAAGTGATGATAAAATAGAAAAAGCAGTTAATAAAGCAACTGCATATTCATTTGATACAAAACCTTTGCTTACAGCGATTGAAAAGCTTCAAGATAGACTACTTGATGAATAAAAATAAAATTAAGAGAAATTAAATCTCTTAATTCTTATCTAAACTCATAATAATTACTCTCATTTTTTAAAGCAAGAGCCATACAATAAGCAGATTTTTCTAGGATATTATTATTATTTCCCCACGACACAGCAAATGTTATATCAAAATTAACTTTTTTATTATTATATGAAACTGGATTACTTTTAATTCTTTTAATATAGTTATCAATATTTGAATTTAGTGGTAATATTAGTCCAAATTTAGGGCCAGAAAGTCTATATAAATTTGCAAAGTCATCTATTTTATCCGCAAACTCTTTTAATATAGCATTTGATCTAGCATATCCATATTTTGTATTTATCTCTTCAATATTATTAATGTAAAATTCAACAAAAATAAAGTCATTTTCTATATCTTCTAAATCTTTAAGAAGTTTATTTATATTTCTAAGGTCTGTTTTTTTATCATAAAACATTGGTACTGTTTTTTGGTATGTAATTATTGCAGTTGTTATATTTTTTTTAATGAATTCTTTGCTATCTTCAAAAATATTTTCAAAAATATCTTTGTATAATGTGGAGTATGCAACTTTAAGTTTGAATTTTGAAAATAGTTCTATTTCCTCAATTTTATATCCTAAATCTAGCATTTGACAATCTTTTTGACATAATCCATCAATCATTACACAACCAAGGCCATGGAAAACATCTTTTGATACAAAATCAGATATATACTCATTTGCTTTTTCATCATCTAAATTTTTTTCATTTAATATTTTTCCTATTAAGTCTGAAAATTTTTGATTCATATAGTATGTTTTATTGATTTTGTTTTGATGAATATGTCTTAAAACACTCTTATTTCCTAATTCAAAATACTTATCATCATTTAATTCTTGCTTATTTAAATCTAACTCTTCAATTAAGTTTTTCCCATAGTTAATAAATATTTCTCTATTTATTTTTTTGTACTCATTTGTAAGTAGGTTTTCACCATTTAAGTTTTTATAAGTTGCATAATAACTTTTTGAAAGTTCAACTGATTTGAAGTCACTAAAGTATGAATAATAAAGGCTAAGTGATAAAAATATTTTAGTATATTCAGAGATAATATGTGAAGCAATACTATTTTTATTTATATATGTAACTATTTGTTTTATGATATCATCATTAAGAATGAAATCTCTTTGTCTTATTAATCTATTAATAATAATATCGCATATTTTAAGTTTATAAAACTCCAAGTAATCATTTTCAAATTTATCAAGTGACATTAGTTGTTTGATTATATTAAGTAGTTTTTCATTTTCGATTTTACTAGAATATAAACAAATAGAAAAGATAATTTGCATAGTAGAATTATCAAAGTTTTTATTTTCAAAAAAGTCATTTATAACTGTATTTATAGTATCTTCAGTAGAACCACTATAAATAAAAATATAATTATTTGTTATGTGCTTTTTAAATTCGGCAATTGTCTTAATATCTTCTATTGTCGCATGAACAATAGTATGTTTATATAGATCTATTATAGTATTAAATTTATCAATATCTTTATAATCATTATAATCATATTGAGTTTCAAGTTTAAAAATCAAATTTGAAATCAAAGTAGAAATAGAAGTTAAATATTTTTTATATTCATCCAACTCATTTGAGTTACCAAATTGAGTGCTCTTTGATAATTCATATCCACTATGAGCTTTTTCTAAATAGAAGTGAAACTCTTCAATCAAATCTTCTACACTTTTTGCTTTTGTATCAATATAAGGAATATGTGCATAATAAAAAAGTAATTTACCTAATATATTATTTAAAACATTAACTTGACTATCATTAAGAGTTATTTTGAATTTTAAAATATTAATAGTCTCAGTTAATATCTCTAGCATTACATTTATACTCTTTTTTCTTTGTATATCGACAGAGTTTATATTACAAAGAACATTTATTGATTCGATTAATAAGGAGTAATGCTCAAAAAGAATATCGAAGTTCTCTTTATCATCTTTCATACTTTCTAATCTATTCTCATAATCTCTAAAAAGAGTAGAAAGGTTATTTAAATTATAATCTATATAATTGACAAATATTTCATAATCTTTTCCAAGAGATAATAAGTTTGTAATAGTTACAATCTCTTTAAAAACAATTGTTTTATCATCATAAAATATATCATTTATTCTAGTTTTAATATTATTTATTAGGTATTTTTTTAAGTTAATATTATTATTTAATTCTTCATTTATATCTGCAGGAATTTCTTCTTTTTTTATATATAATTTGGCAACATAGTTGATTAGAGTTCTATAATCATTTTCAATACTAAATAAAAAAGAGTTATTATCAGAATTTAATTCATATTTATTTAAAATGTTTGAAACAACAATATCTTCTTCTTCGATATCCAAATATGAACTGGCATTTTTTATTTCATTTAACATTTATTTCTCCCGCAAAACATAATATATTATATAGTTTTTTTACTTATAACTCTTGATAACTCCTATAATTATATTTTAAAATTATAAACCTTGTAAAAGTATATTCCACAAATAGTCAATCTCATCTTCATCGAAACTAATTAGTGAATTTTCTTCAAACATCTCTTTTACTTTGTATAAATCAAATTTTCTTGCAAAAGTACATTGAGGATGAGCAAGTACAAAACTTCTTACTAATGATACTTTATTTTCTATTTCTATATCACATAAAAAGCAAGTATAATCAGTATGAAGACGTCCTTCATGCTCTAAAAGTCTTACATAAGCTTGAATGATTGCTCTTCTTTCATTTTGTTTTATCATAAGGTAAGCTAAATCATCTAATAATTTAAAATAGAAATTATCAATTTCTTCAATATCTCTAAAGTGTGAATAAAAAAGTTTTATAAATCTTTGCCAGCAATACATCTTTTTTGTATCAAGTATCCATTGGTAGTTTAGTTGCATTACATCTCTTAGTCTTCCAATATCACTTCTTAATGTATTTTCTAATTCAAAATCAATTTTATATCCCACATTTATATTTGAATGTCTTGCACCATAAAATCTGTATGTTGTGTATATTTTGTTTTCTGTTAGAATTGTAACTATCAAATCATCATCTTTGACAGGTTTAGTATCTAAAATATATCCTTGCATGTAAATAAACTCTTTATTGGTTACTTTTTATATAGAAAAATTATAACAAATGTAATATAGATATACGCTTCAAATAAAAAATATGATATTATATTAATTAAATAATAATAAAGGAAATTTAATGCCAAGATTTGAAAATGTAAGTATTGCAAAAGCTGCAAATATTTTTTATGAAGGTAATATTACAAGTAGATCAATTGAATTTCAAGATGGATCAAAGAAAACATTAGGAATCATGATACCAGGTGAGTATGAATTAAATACTGTAAATAAAGAGATTATTGATATTCAAACTGGTGAATTAGAAGTAATGTTACCAGCTGAAGATTGGATGGAAGTAAAAGGTCCAGCAACATTTGAAGTACCAGCTAATTCAAAATTTAAACTAAGAGTGAAAAAATTAGTAGATTATTGTTGTACATTTGTTAAATAAAAAAAGCACGAATCCCTTCGTGCCTTCAAAAGATGCGAATTTATAAAGAATTATAATCCAAACCATCTTTTCCACCAAGGTTTTAAAGTTTTACCATCTTTTTCAAAACAAGATTTTCCTTCTCTTACTTCTTCCATATTTTTAGGTGAACAATGTGCTAATGATCTATTAAAATACTCTTCTATAAATTTTTCTCTTGTATCTTCTGCAAATTTGATTGACTTTGATTCTTTTAAAGGACTTAAGTATTTGATTTTTGTTTTACTAAATAAAATTGAATTAAGATTTTTCATTTTTGCAAGTGGCGATATATCTTTTACTGGCATTTGATAGAAATCAAATTCTTCTATACTATCTGCATGGATTAATGGTGTTAAATCTGTGATTGGGCTTCTTTCAATTCTAAGTTTTTTTAAATTTGGAAATTCATCTATACATTTTAAAGATTTTAGATTATTATTAAATAATCTTAACTTTTTTAAAGATTGTAAACTTTTTAAATCACATAAACTATTAATTTTTATAGATAACAAAGACAAATGTTTTAAATTTATTAAATTATTAAGTGATTTGACATTTTTCCCATTGTACACAGATAAATTCTCTAGGGTTCTAATTTTTCCTATATATTTTAAATCAATATCATCAGTAATATCTATACTAAGTTCTTTTAATGGTAAATTTTCTAAGCTTTTCACACCTTTTGAAATATTATTAGAACTTAAGTCTAATTTAGTGAGTTTTGTGAGATATTTTAATGCAGTTATATCACTGATTTTATTATTCCATAGATTTAAGCTTTCATTTGCTGAAAAATATTTAATAATACTAAGGTCTGAGATATCTTTACTAGTAATATTTGGAAACCCTTTCCCTTTTGCTAATTTTTCACAAATGTGAGAATCATTTGGATCTAACAATGGT
Source organism: Arcobacter sp. CECT 8985 (assembly GCF_004116495.1). Classification (GTDB taxonomy): domain Bacteria; phylum Campylobacterota; class Campylobacteria; order Campylobacterales; family Arcobacteraceae; genus Malaciobacter. The sequence continues at coordinate 24,502 of NZ_PDKC01000033.1, forward strand.
CTATTTATATCCATATTTCTAAACTCATTATATCCTTCTATTAATGCATTAATAGTCTTTTGTTGCTCTATTGTAGGATTCTTACATATATCTATAAAACTATCTTTACTTAATAAAAATGTGATGTTTAAAATTAAGATTATAACTATTTTTTTCATTTATTCTCCATAACTTCTTTTAAAAATTCTTTTATTTTAGGATGAAGTATTCTTCTACTTGTAGAATGTGATTCTTGTAAAAAATAGATTAAACTTCCCATATTAAAAGCTTCTAATTTTCCTACAAATCTTTTTTTTAAAACTCTTTTTAATTTATTCATTATTTCTTTTAATTTCTTTAAATTTGTTTTACTGCATCTCTTCTAAACTCTTCCCTATATTCTCTTATTGACATTTTTAATTCCTTTAACTATTTACAATTTTTTCTAAATTGCTATATTAATTAACTGAATTATTTTGTGTCTATATTTTAGGATCATTCCCATATCCTTTTCAATTCTTTTTCTCCATTTTTTAATCATGCCATTCTAATTCTGCATTTAAAGACTGCATTCTATTTTTACTTATATCATGTTCTTTTAAAATTTTTGGAATATTAAATTCTTCTATAATTTGAGAATTTTTAACCAATGAAGTTCTTAATACTTTTACCAAATTTTCATTATTTTTACCAAGTATAAAAAATGTTACTTTTATTTTTTCTCCATCTTTCATATTTGTTTCTGCTACTACATAAACTTTATCTGTATAAATTCTACTAATTGCTTTTAGTGTATTATCTGTAAGTCTTATATTTATAATCTTCTTTTTTGTACTTTTATTTAGTTCCTTTAATAGTTCCTTTGGTAGTTTAATTTTTGATTGTAACTCTCCATTTTTTAAAGTACATTTTTGTCTAGAATTATATTGAGTATCTATCAAATAACATTTAGCTTTCTTTGATATTTTATCATTTTTAAAATCTCCTATAATATGAATTTTATAAGAACCTCTATCTGGAAAATTAACTTCATCATATTTTAAAGAGTATTTAGTATGATCTTTATTTAAATTAATAGTAAAATAATATGAGAGATGACCTTCACCTTCTTTATTTCCATTTACAAAATATCCTTCATATTTAAACGCACTTCTTTCTTGAGTTAAAATACCTTTTCCATGAAATTTATTATTTTTCCAATTACCTTCGTATTTTAATCTCATTTTAGATTCTAAAACTCCATAACCATTTCTTGCACCATTTTTTATTTCGCCATTATATTTAGCATTAAACCCTATTATAAAACCCATTTGTATATCATGTTTATTAAATTCAAATTTTCCTATTTTATGATTATATTCTAAAGGAGGTAATCCTAAATATTTATAGTATATTTTACCTTTTCCATTTGCTTGAATGTAATTTTGTTCATTATATTCATTTCCATTGTCCAAAACAATTTTTTCAACCTTTAAAAAACTAAGATCCATAGCATTTAAAGAAACTATTAAAACAAAATATATAAATATAATTTTTTTCATTTTATAATCCTAACCATTGTTTCTAAAATACTTTTGGTGTACCATCTTTATTAAGGCATGATTTTCCTTTAATTAATTCTTCTACATTTTTAGCAGAGCATCTTTTTACTTCTGTGATTCCTAAACGAACTTCTTTTAATGTTGGTAATAATGGTTTTAATATACTTATATCATCTACTTTTGTTGAATCTAAACCTAGCCACTTCAAATGTTTTAATTTTAATAAAGCAGAAAGATTACTAACTGGGTTTTGAAATAATTGTAATTCTCTTAAATTTGTAAAGTTTTTAATACTACTTATATCAGTTATATTGTTAGACCCCAAATCTAAAATTTTAAGTTTTTTTAAATTCTTTAAACATGATATATTATTTATATTTGTATCTGATAATCTTAATTGTTCTAATTGAGTTAATTGATTTAAAGAACAAAGATTTTTTGTTTTACTATATGAAATATTTAAATCTTTTAAATTTTTTAAATTTTCTAAATATTTAAAATCTACTATTTTAATATTAATAAAATTAATAAAGTTTATATTTGTAAGTTTACTAATAGAGGAAATATTAGATATGTTTTTTAAATTTAAAGATAAGCTTTTTAATTTATGAAAGTTTTTTAATACAGATATATCTTTTATAGGATTATATGAAATATATAATTCTTTTAAGTTTATCAGATTTTTTAGGGGGCTTAAGTCTGTTATGTCATTTTTATTAATAGTTAAATATTTTATATTAGAAAAATATTGTAAAGGTGTTAAGTCCGTTATTTTCCTAGGCATAAAAAATAGTCTGTTATTATATTTTAAATATTTTTCGAGTTTCTTACAATTTACATTATCTAAATTTTTTGTTTTAAAAGTAAAACTATTTTCAATAACTATTGCTTCAAGAGTTACTTTTTGAGAGGGAGTTGGATCTTTGCACATTTGTAAAAATCCATCTTTTGCATATAATATATTTATAAACAAAATACCTATAATAAATAAGTGTTTCATCATCTTTTTGCTCCTAATCTTTTTAAAAATTCTTTTATCTCTTTATGTAGCCATCTTCTAGTAACTTTTTCTTTTATATTAGTAAACTTCTCTTAAATTAGGTTATATATTTGAATGTAAACTAATAAGAAATTGTCCAACATTACCACCACTAGAAGTAGTCAAAGAAAACCAAAGACTTAAAAATAAAGATAGTATTGTGATAATTTTCCACTTAGTTCTCCACCAACCTTTTCTTTTATTGAACTCTTTTATATATCTTATATCTTTATCAGATGTTTGAGTAAATATAATATCTGTAGAATATGCAAGTATTCCAGTAACTGTTAATACATAACCAAAGCTATCTTGAAATGTAGGAAAAAAAGAGTATTTAAATATATGATAAATTGCTATATAAAAAAATAATAAGACAGATGTTGCAAAGCCATGACCTATTATTGTTCCACGACTTAATATTGGATTTTCTGTAGTCTTTTTTCTTCTTTCTTCTATTGTTTTTCTAGGATTGGTAATACCTCTTTTAGTATATTGTTTACGTATAATTGGTATGTCAATAATTAGAAATATTAATTTTCTATATGGATATAAAATAAAGTCTAACCCATAAGATATTTTAATTGCACTTCTGTAAAAAAAATAATATATTATATTGTAAAAATATTCTATTTGGTTCAATTTCCTTCCTTTAATTGATAATTATATATTTTATTTATACTATTTCATATATTTTCTTGCATAAAAAACTATTCCACCACCTAAAAA
>NZ_PDKC01000034.1 GCF_004116495.1 Arcobacter sp. CECT 8985
AAACCAATATGAAGGGTCAACATCAAAATTTGAATCAATGCCATTGTATAAAGCAATTTTTCTCATTTTATTTACTTCATCAATTGCATTTCCTTTTACTGTTTGTTCATAGAAGTTTATTAAATCGTCATTTGCAACTTTAATAAATGCATCCATATATGCATTTTGTGCAGCAATTAGATTATAAAATTTTGCTTTCATACCTTCACCAAAGTTATCTCTTGCAAATGTATTTGTTCCAACTGCTCTTTCAATTCCTGCTCTTTCTTTTGATAGTAAAAAGTTCATATATGCGATTAAATCTTGTGATACTTTAGCATTTGAAGATAGTTTTGAAATACTACTGATTGTATTTAGTAAAGAGCTATTAGTTTGAGTATAATAGCTTATTGCTTTAGAATCTTTTATATTTAATGAAGTGACTTTTTGTCTGATATTTTGTAAATTCTCTAAATTTGATAAACTTTTATCTAAAAAAAAGTTGAAATCTTTACCATACTTTTTACTATCAAATGTAGATAGAAATTCTCTTATATTTTTTAGTCTATCATTTGTTAATTCTCTTTGATTTGGAAGTTTTGTAGCAAATTTTTTACCTTTACTTCCTAAAAAACCTGCAGTCATACCTCTTTCTTTTTGAGTTTCATGAACTAATGCTCCAATTTTTGTAGAAAGAGTTACAACTTTATCTAAACTTTTAAGATTATTATAGTATAAATAAGAATCATAACATAGTTTTGCAGCCAATAAAATAACTATACACAAAGGTATAAACATGATTAATATAAGCTTTTGTTTGATAGACATTTTTGATAACATACGACTTCCTTTTTGTGACACTTTGAAAAAATAAAATAATTTTTTTTTATAAGGTTATATAAAAGAAACTTAATTATATATTAATCTAGTTGTAGGCTTTAGAAATAATTATAAAATAAAGGATAAGTAATAAATAATTTTAAGAACTTAAATTTAAGAGATGGTTTTTTGAAAAATCTTACATCATTAAATTATGTAACAATGACTAATATTCAAGAAAAGTCACTTCCAATATTATTAAATAATAATGACTTGATTGCCCAATCAAAAACGGGAAGTGGTAAAACCATTGCTTTTAGTATTCCTATAGTAAATAAATTAAATAAGGATAAGTTTAGAATACAAACAATGGTTCTTTGTCCAACAAGAGAATTGGCAAATCAAGTTGCAAATGAGATAAAAAAACTATGTAGATTTATAGAAAATATAAAAGTACTAACATTATGTGGAGGAGTTCCTTATAAACCTCAAGTTCATTCACTATCTCATAAAGCACATATAATAGTTGGAACACCAGGAAGAATTTTAAAACATATTAGTGAAGAAAATATTGAGTTAGAAAATATTGATACTTTAGTATTAGATGAAGCTGATAAAATGTTGGATATGGGTTTTTTTGAGGATATAATGAAAATTATTGATAGCTTACCAAAAAATAGGCAAACAATGTTATTTTCTGCAACATATGATGATCAAATTTTATCATTAGGTAAAAATATAACTAATAATGCAGAATTTATTAAAGATGATTCTATTCATAAAAAAGAGAAAATAAATCAAGAATTTTTTGAAATTGATGAAGATGATAAGTCAAAATTAGTTACTTTTTTAATAAATAAATATAAAGCAAAATCAGTACTTATTTTTTGTAATAGAAAATATAAGTGTGAAGAGATTGCAGATGAGATATTTGAATTTGGTCTTGATTGTGTAGTGTTACATAGTGATTTAGAACAAAAACAAAGAGATGAAACAATTGTTTTATTTTCAAATAAATCTTACCCAATTATGGTAGCAACTGATGTTGCTTCAAGAGGTTTAGATATTACAGATATTGATTTGGTTATTAATTATGATATTGCTAATGATGAAAAAGTTCATACACATAGAATAGGAAGAACTGCAAGAGCAAGTTCAAATGGTACAGCTGTAACTTTTTATAATCGTCATGAGATGGATATTGTATTAGATATTAAACAGCAGTTTGATGATATTAACTTTTCAAAAATTGAACATTTAGAACAGTTGGAGACAAAAGTAGATTTAAAACCACAATTTGCAACATTATATATAAATGGTGGTAAAAAAGATAAGTTAAGAGCAGGGGATATTGTTGGAACATTGATTAATAAAGCTAACTTGTCAAAGGATGATATTGGTAATATTGATATATTTAGATTTCATAGTTACGTGGCAGTTAAAAAAGAGTATGAGAAAAATGCATTAGATGCTTTAAATACAAATAAAATTAAACAAAAAGAGTTTAGAGTATATCCTAGATAAATTATCTAGGATTTATTTTTTAATCTAGCTATTAATATTGCTGTGATTAATCCGCTACACAATAAAAATAATAAAACATAAAAAGTACCATTTTCAATCTTTGTTAATGGTAGACTTGAAGTATTCATTCCAAAAAATCCAACTATTAAGTTTAATGGTAAAAAAATACCAGATAATAAAGTAAGAATATATATTGTTTTATTCATTTTTTCATTGCTATTTGTTGTATGAAAATTGTATAAGGCATCAAGTTTATCTAAACTATGTGTTGTATTTCTTTGTGCTCTTTCTAAATGTTCTTGTAAGTCATGAAAATTAATCTCTAAAAAGTCATCTTCTTTTTTATAATTTAATATAAATATTTTAAGTTGTTCAATTGTTTTTGATAAAACTCTATTCATTCTTATTAATTGATTTTTTAAAGTAAACCACTTTTTATTAAAGTTTTTAATATCAATATTTTCATAAAACTTATCTTCTATATCTTCAATATTAGAAAATATTTCAAGTGATAAATTAAGTGAATCATCAATTTTTTTATTTAGTAAGTTATAAACTTGTTTTATATTTTTTACATCAATAAATTCTTTTTTCTCATTATCAAAATAAAAGTATGAATCATTAGTAAAAATAAAAGAACTATTATCTGCATAGAATGAATCTTCTTGTTTTAGAGGTAATCTAACAATCAACAAATCATACTCATCATTGATAACAAAAGTAGAAGGATGCATCTCGTTTTGAATATCTTTTAAGTGAAAATTACTAATTTTTATATCTAACATTTTTACTCTTTTTTGTTTTATTTATTTTATTTAAAAAAGCTATAACATTAAATTAAAGATATAGTTATGCGACTTAGTTGCAATTAAGAAAAAAGTTATATAATTTCAAAAAATAAAAAGTAATTAAGAGAAATATTATGAAAATAGAAAAATCAAATATTGCAAATTTACCTACAAAATATGGCAAATTTAAAATAAAAGCATACAAACAAGGAAATCAAGAGCATCTTGCTATTATGAGTTCAGATTTTGATTCATTAGAAGAACCTTTTGTTAGAATTCATTCAGAGTGTCTAACAGGCGATTCTTTAGGTAGCTTAAAGTGTGACTGTGGAAATCAATTAAGTGTAGCCTTAGAGTTTATTAATCAAAATGGTGGATTAATTATATATCATAGACAAGAAGGAAGAAATATAGGTTTATTAAACAAAGTAAATGCATATTCTTTACAAGATAAAGGAAGAAATACTGTTGAAGCAAATCTTGAATTGGGATTTAAAGATGATGAAAGAGATTATTCTGTAGTAGATTATATCTTCAAAGATTTAAAAATAAAAAAATTAAAGCTTATTACTAATAACCCAGATAAAATTGAATATGTTAAATCTTTGGGTGTTGAAATTATTGAAAGAATTCCATCTATTATTAAAGCTAATAAATATAATGAGAGATATTTAAATACAAAAAAAGAGTATTTTGGGCATTTCTTATAATATTAATACTATTTATTTTCCCCTTGAAACTAATTAAAATCTTTATTTAAAAAATTCAATAATAAAAAATGTTACTTTTTTTCTAAAAAAACTTAAAAAATGATTATTTTTATCTTTTAATATTAATTTTTTATAGTAATTAATTTTCATTTAATAAAAATTATCCTAAGATTAAAATTATTTTAAAATAAAGGAAAGGTTATGAAATTAATCAAAGTTTTAGTTTCTTGTGTTGTTAGTTCGTCTTTTGTTTTTGCAAGTAGTTCTTTAGTATCTAAAGCAATTAATAGTGGATTAAAGCCAATACCTGAAAGTAATTTAAAATTACTTAAGATTATTGATGATAAAAATGATCCAATAACAAAAGAGAAAGTTGAACTTGGTAAAAAGTTATATTTCGATCCAAGATTATCTAAAAGTGGAATTATTTCATGTAATACATGTCATAATTTAGGATTAGGTGGAAGTGATGGTGTTAGTGCTGCAATAGGTCATAAATGGACAATGAATCCTCATCATTTAAATTCACCAACTGTTTATAACTCTGTTTTTTTTGATGTGCAGTTTTGGGATGGAAGAAGTAAACATTTAGCAGATCAAGCTCAAGGTCCAGTTCAAGCAGGTCCAGAAATGGCTGCTCCTAAAAAACTAGTAGAAAAAAGAATAAATTCAATTCCTGCATATGTTAATGAATTTAAGAAAGCATATACTGATAAAGTGAAAATAGATTTTGAAAAAATCACTTCAACAATAGCAATTTTTGAAAAAACTTTAATTACTCCTTCACGATTTGATAGTTTTTTAAACGGAAAAGAAAATGCTTTAACAAAAGAAGAAAAAAAAGGTTTAAATACTTTTATTGATAAAGGGTGTGCTTCATGTCATAATGGCATTGCATTAGGAGGGACTATGCAACCATTTCAAGTTGCAGCTAAATACTCTTTTGCTAAAGTAGGGGATTTTAAAGGTGATAAAAATGGACTCGTAAAGACTCCTACATTAAGAAATATTACTGAAACTGCACCGTATTTTCATAATGGTCAAATTTGGTCTTTAAGTAAAGCAGTAAAAGAGATGGGATCAACACAATTGGGAATAAAAATTAATGATAAGCAAGCAAATGAAATTGTAACTTTCTTAAAATCATTAAAAGGTGATAAACCTAAAATTGTTTATCCTCAATTACCAGAGTCTACAATAAATACTCCACAACCAAAATATAATTAATAAAATGGCTCAATTGAGCCATTTTATTTAATAGTTTTAATTATTTTCTTCAACTCTTGGGTCAAGATGAGCAATATCAGCTCCTGAAGATAATGGAACATTTACAAATGTACTAAGTTCATCATCTGCAACTCTTTTTTTAGATAAAGAGTAAAATGTTAAAAATAGTCCTATTAGTGCATACATAATAAACATTGCATCATTATAATATTTAAATAAAACTCCTACAATAATTGGAGCAACAAAAGAACCTAATCCATAAGTAAATAGAAGTGTTCTACTTATTTCTAATATATCACTATCTTCATTTAAAACATCATTTGCTCTTGCTAAACTTAAAGGATACAGTGAAAATATAGTAAGTCCCAAAAGAAAAGCACAACCATATAAAAGGTTTGTATCTTGTCCTATAAATAAGAATAAAGAAGAAGTAATTGCAGTTATAAAAGATACTATTGCAATAATTTTTCTTCTTCCATATTTATCTGAAACAATACCAATAGGCCACTCTGCAATAAGTCCACCTAAAATTACTGTTATCATAAAATATGAAACTACATCAACAGAGTGATATTTTTCAAGTACATATACAGGAGCCATTGTAAAAAATGAACCTATAAAGATACCACCAATAAAACTTGTTGTTGTTGCAAGGGGAACAATATCATATATTTTAGGTAGTGAGTATCTCTCAAATGGTAGTAATTTTGGCTCTTTTATTTTTGTCAATGCAATTGATGGAATTGATACTAATACCAAAATAGAACCTAATATAAAAATAGAACTACTTAAGTCATCAACTGTCAAAAATAGCTGTCCTAATGCTGTTGATAAATAAAAGATAATTTCATATATTGCAAGAACTTTTCCTCTAATATCTGTTGTTGATTTTTCATTTAACCAACTCTCAATTATTATAAGAATACTAAAATAGCAAAAACCGGCAATAAATCTTAAGATTCCCCATAAAACCTCATTGAAAAATAGATATTGGATTAAAAATGTGATTACCATAAGTGCTGCAAAGTTTGTATAACTTCTAATATGTCCAACTTTTGAAATAATACTTTGACTAAAAATAGAAGATAGTATTGCTCCTAGAAAAAAACAAGCATTAATAATACCAATTGAGATATCATTTATTCCATTTTTTTTTAGGTATACACCAATAAAAGTTAAAACCATACCATAACCAATAGCTAAAAAAGTTATTGAAAAAAATAGTGAAGAAATAGGCATAATTGAGAACCCATTTTTTTTAGACATTTTAATAATCCTCATATTAAAAAAATTTTAAGAATTATACATCAAAAATTATAATTTTGTTTAATAAAATAGCTCAAAAAAGAGCCATTTTAATTTAATAGTTTTATTAAGCCATTTGCTAGTCTAACTCTCCAGTTAAAATAGTCATGTCCTGAAGGAAATTCTTCATAAAAAACTTTATATTTTTTTGATTTTAATACATTTTTTAAATTTCTATTTGATTCTAAAATATCAATAGGTTTAAATCCAGTTTCAAATAATCCTGCATTTAAATAAACTTTAATATCTTTTGTTTTTTCTTTTTTTATTTGTCTTGTTAGCCATTGTGTTCTTTTATCATCTTTTTTACTCCACCAAAATGAACCTGATTGGCTTAATACATTTCCAAAAATATTTGGATATTTAAATGCTACATACATAGATGCTAATCCACCATAACTAGAACCTGTTAAAATAACATTCTGTTTTTTTACTTTTTTATCTAATTTTTTTATTACAAAAGGGTATAACTCTGTTGCCATAAATTTTGCAAAATCCTCATTACAAGGTAATTCAACACCTCTTTTATTTACAACATTATCTATAAAAATAGCAACAGTTTGTTTTATTTTTTTTTGATAAATTAGGTTATCTAAAATAGTTGGAGTTGGAACCTTTGATTGATATGCTTTACCATCAAAAACAAAAAGTAAAGCAAACTCTTTATTTTTATCAAAATTATAAGGAGTATAAATATCTATATCTCTTCTATTTTTTAAAATCTTACTACTAATTGAGTAGTTCTTTACGGTTCCTTTATTTTTAGTTTTTTCTAGTGAATAATCTTTAGTATTTTTATCATCAATAATTATAGATGAACTTGTGTTGTATTTATCACTATTTTTATTTGTTATATATAGAAATTTGTTTAAAGGATCTTTTTGTAAAGTTGCTAGAATTGCAACTTTTTGTTCTCTTTTTGTACCTTTTATATTTGGTACATCAGGTGCAAGTTGATAAGATAGTCTTGTATTTTTAGGAACTATATAACTTATATACCAAATATCACTATTTAATAATCTTGCTAATTTTGGATGAGTATGTTCAGGAGAACCTAATAGTCTTACATTTTTTTTAGCACCTCTATATAAAAAAGTTATTATATATTTATCTGAATCAATTTTTTCAATTAAAGGAGTACCTTTTTTCTTTACCATTTTCCAAAAATTTGATGTATCTTTATTTTTTAGTAGTAGTTTTTTTTGTTTTTGAAGTATCTTACTAATAATTGGTCTAGATACTTTTTCTTCTTCTTTTAGTTGATTTTCTTTTGAGATGATTTTTTCTATTTTAAATGAAAAATTTATATCTTCTGATAAAGTTGTTACTTCAAATAGATATTTTCCAGATGAAGGAATTATTGTATGAATTGTTCCATATTTCTGATTTTGTTTTTTTAATATTCTTATTTGAGATTTTTTATCTTTTAATATAAAATTTTTAAAGTCATTATCAGCTTTAAAATTTGCTATTAAATAATCTTCTTTTTTTAACTCTATTTCAAAAGTATATGAACTGTTTTTTCCTATTTTTATTTCTTTCTCAAAGTTTAAATTTTTTGCATTTATATTTTGAAAATTTAATAAAAAAAGTAAAGAGAAAAAGATACTCTTTACTAATATATTAGAATTTATAAACAAGTGAAGCTCCTATTCTTCTAGGTGTTGCATAGTTTGCGTAAGTTTGTTTTATTAATCCACCATAATATTTTTCATCTGTTAAGTTTGTTGCATTGATATTTAAATCAAGATTTTTACTTATTTGATAATTTGCCATTAAATCAATAATTTTAATAGCTCTTTGACTAATTGTATATGAACTTCTTTGAGTTTTTATTGCTTCTTGATAACTAAATGCTGCACCAACTTTTAATGCAGGTATAAAGCTTGGATTATATGTAATTGAAGCTCTTAATAACTCTTTTGGTAAGTATGTATTGAAGTCTTCATTATTATCATCTTTAGTTGTAAATTTTGTATATCCTAAACTCATATTAATATTATCAGTTAAACTACCATTAGCTTCAATCTCGAAACCTTTTGTTTTTACACCATCATTTGAAGTATAATAAGTTCTTCCATCACTTAATGTTCCTCCATAAGCTGCAATGTTGTCTTGTTCTGTTTTAAACACTGAGATATTTGTATTTAATTTTCCATTAAAAAATGATGTTTTTATTCCTGCTTCATAACTTTTTCCTTCAGCAGGATCAATTAAACTTTTATTTTCATCAATATAATTTTGAGGTTCAAATGTAGTAGTGTAACTTACATATGTAGATAAATTGTCATTTATTTTATAAACTAACCCTGCATAAGGAGTAAATACACCATTATCTTTAGTCTCTTCTTCACTTCCAAAGTTAATACCTTCTGTTTTCCAATTTGTAATTCTTGTTCCTACTAATAAGCTAAGATTATCTAAAATATGGTAGTTTGTTGCAAAATATAGTGCAGCTTGTTTTTCTGTATAATCAGTTAATACTTCAGTTGCATAAGCTGAAGAGTAATCACTTGTATTTCCATTCCAATGGTCTAAATCAACATCAACTCCTAAAGAACCCAAAAAGCCTCTATGTGCAGTTTCATCTTTAGTTCTTCTTGCAAAATTAACACCAATTACAGCACTATGCTCTTGACCAAATAAAGAGTAATTACCATCATAACTAATATCAATTGAGTGCTCTTTTACTTCACTATTTGTTTTTTGAACTAAGTCTGTTTTATAACCTATCTCATTTTGATTTGGAATTCCCCAAAAATTAACTAAATTTGAATCTTCTTTAGTTTTTTTAAATAGATAATTTGCATTTAGTTGCCAATCATTAGAAAAAGTTTTTCTAATTTTTGCATATGCTTCTAAAGTTTTTACATCTCTATATGCCCAATTGGGTGATGGATTTGCTGAGATGTCATAATTTGTAGCTTTTCCATTTGAATACACTGTTGGCATTCCACCCCATTGAGAGCTATCATTATCATCTTTATAATATGAAAATCCAGTAGTAAGTAGTAATGTATCACTTAAATCTGCTTCTACAACAGCTGAAAATAAAGTAGAATCAGATTCGTATCTATCCAAATAAGAATCAGTATTCTCTTTTGCAGCTATTATTCTTCCTCTTACTGTACCTTCTTCATTTAATGCACTTGATACATCTAAATCAAATCTTTTATAATTCCAAGAACCTGCTGATAATTTTACATTTCCTTTTAACTCTTTTGTTGGTTTTTTTCTTATTAAATTCACTGTTGCACCTGGATTCCCATGAGCACTAGTAAGTCCAGTTGCTCCTTTTGTAACTTCTACTCTATCAAATAAAGCCATATCCATATCACCATTTAAGTAATTCCCACTTAAAGGAAGACTAACTCCATCAATTTGAATATTTGTTATATTGAAGCCTCTTGATGTGAATTGAACTCTATCTTGTTCTGCTTGTTCAACATAAATTCCATTACTACTATTTAAGACATCTTCTAAAGTAGTAAGGTTAAAATCTTTCATTTTTTGAGAAGTTGTAACACTTACACTTTGTGGAGTTTCCAATAAATCTAAATTCATTTTAGTAGCAGATTTTGTAGATTTTATTGTATATATATTACTGTTTTCTGTGATGGTATCAGATGATCCTATTACATCAACAGAACCTATGTCTTCTGCATAAATATTTGGTATTAATGCAATTGAAGTAATTAAAGACATGATAATTTTTTTGTGACTCATAATTTAACCTTTATTTAAAATGATATTGAGTATCATAACTAAAGTAAATCACTTTCAAATCACATAAGGTAAATTAATGTCAAAAGTTTCAAATTTTGTAAAAGAAGATATTTCTATATTAATAGTAGAAGATGAAACAGTTTTAGCAATAGGAATGGAGTATTCATTACAAAATATGGGTTACAATATTAGTGGAATAGAATCAACTGCTCAAAATGCAATAGAACATGTGCGAAGTAAAAGACCAGATATTATAATTATGGATATTAATTTAAAAGGAAATGTTTCTGGAACAAGTGCAGCAAAACAAATATGGCAATATTATAAAATTCCAATCATATTTTTAACTTCTTATAGTGATGAAAAAACTATTAAAGAAGCAATTGTGTGTGAGCCTTATGGGTATTTACTAAAACCTTGTAAAGATGATGAGTTAAATATAGCAATACAAGTTGCAATATATAAACACAACTATTTTTTTAAAAATATTAAAACTTTTAATAAAAATGAGAATTTGATTAAACTAACAAATAATATAGAATTTCATAAAGGTAAATCTCTTCTTTATTATAAAAATAAACCAATAAAATTAACAGGCAATGAAACAAAATTATTTGAAATACTTTGTGAAAATCTTGGAGAAACAGTTAGTTTTGAAAGAATAAGTTCTTATATTTGGAGAGATAGTTTATATGATTTAGGAAAATTAAGAACACTTATTTACAGAGTTAAACAAAAAATAAAAGATGATTTAATTCAAAGTGTTTTTGAAGTAGGTTATAAAATAGAAGAAATTTAACTTGAAACAATTTAGAAAAAAACTACCTTTATCTTTAAAAATCGTAATCTCTTTTTTTATTTTAGGTGTGATACTTCTTACTTTTTTATTTATTTTAATAATTCCAAATATCAAAAAAAAAGATTATGAAAGTGCGATTTATCAAACTGAAAAAATTGTTTTGTTAACAAGACAAGAGATAAAACTTGTCGTTGAATATTTTAGAAGATATGGTAAAAGTGAGACAAATATTCATAAAATGGATATTTCTAATAAATTAGAAAAAATAAAATTAGAAAAAAAATATAATAAAAAGTATAATAACTTTTATGCCGATTTAAAAAATATTTCAGACAATTATATATGTAATATTAGATTAAATAATAATTTAATATTTAAGAATTCAAATGTAACAAAAAGTTATTCCACTGATATTTTTCAAAAAAATAAATGGATTATAAAAAGTGCAGTTAATTATGAAACTATATGTCCACATCGAAAATACTATTTATACAAAACAAAAATTGAAAATAATAATGTTTATTTAACTTGTGATTCAAATTTTAAATTAAACTCTTTTAATATTGAAGCTGATGTAAAAAAAACAGTACAAAAAGGTTTTGAATTAACTCAAAATATTCATGATGGCAAAATATATCTTATATGGATAAAAAAAGGTATAAATAATATGGATATTAGCTTTGATAATTTAGAAAATAAAAATAATAAAAATTTTTGTGTAAGTAATATCTCTAGTATTAAAATACCTAAAACAGGTGAATTGAAAGTTAAAGATGTTTTTGATGTGGATAATATAAAAACATTTGAACATAAACTTAAAAAACAAGATGCTTTAACTTGGGTAAGTAGAATATATGAAGATGAAAATGAAAAGTTTTTTTTGATTTTAACATCTTTTAAAAAAGATTTTGAAAATAGTTTGAATAATAGTTTTTTTAATATTTTACCAATTTCTATTATAGCATTAATTATATCTATATGTTTAGGATTTTTATTATTTAGAAGATGGATAAAAAGTATAGAAAAACTATCTTTAACTGCACGAAATATATGTAATGGGAACTTGAGTTTAAGAAGTAATATCAAAGGTGACGATGATATAGGAGTTTTAGGAGTTGCTTTTGATACAATGCTAAATACATTGGAAGATAATATTAAGCAATTGGATTTAAAAGTAGAGAATAGAACAAAAGAGTTAACTCAATCATTAAATGAAAAAGAGACTTTATTAAAAGAGATTCATCATCGAGTTAAAAATAATCTTGCAATGACTATAAATTTTATAAAATTTCAGAAATATAAAGTTGATGAAAATAGTACAAAACAGATGCTTACTCAAATAGAAAATAGAGTTTATACGATGGAACTTTTACATAGAAAACTTTATGAATCTAAAGATTTGAATTTTATCAATATACAAAAGTATATAAGTGAATTAGTAAGTGATATAACAAAAAGTTTTGATGATAAGAATATAGATATTAGTTTAGATATTGATATGTTTTCTATGAATATTGAATATGCTATGCCTTGTGGTTTAATAATAAATGAAGCACTAACAAACTCATATAAATATGCTTTTGAAAATAAGATTGAAAAACAAATAAAAATAAGTTTTAAAGTTGAAAATTCAAAAAATTGTACTTTAATTATTTGGGATAATGGAAAAGGCTTACCTAAAGATTTTGATTTTAATAGTGCAAAAACTTTAGGATTGAGATTAATCTATTCAATATCAAAAAATCAACTTTTAGCAGATTTTAATTATGAATATAACAAAGGAGCTCAATATATTATAAAATTTAAGATTATAGAAAATTGATTAAAAAAGTAAATAAAAACAATAATTTTTAATTACTTTTTTTATGCATTTTAATCACTAAAGATTTCAAATAGAATTGATTTTAATTCACTTTTCATTAGTTCATTTAAATCTTTTCTATCTGTATATATATAAAATGGAACCGTATTTGACATTGAGTGTTTAAGTCTTTTTCGAAGTGTTGAAACTTCATCTAAATTAATTAATTCATCTCCATCATATAAACTAAAATCTTTTTGTACCCCTAAGTTAAAAGATACTATTTGATAAGTTAAAAAGAACTCTTTTTTTTCAATTTCCCATTTTTTTACAAAATCATCAAGTGCAGTTTGCAATTTTTTTAGTTTAAATTCAGTTATATAACCAAAACTTTCTCTAAATTTATATCTTTCAACTGTAGAAAAGTTAAGTACTTTATAAAATTCATTTAAATTTTTCCAAGGACTTGAAAATACTCTTTTACCAAAAAGTACCTCTTCAAAACAGTATAAATATTTTTGGTCTTTTCTTGAAATTTGTTTTGTATTTTTGATTCTAAAATACTCTTCTTTAAAAAGACTAATCAACCAGTTTTCATCTAATAAGCTTACTGTATCAAGTTGTGTTTTATCATCTTTAACATCTAAAAATTTCCATAACATAGATATTGAGTTTGATAATTTATCAATATTTGATTCTTCTTTAAAATAGTTTGAGGATAAGTATTGAACTACACTTTCTAAAACTGTATCTGTTTTTGCAATTCCATGATTATATATTACTTTTTTATATAGATTAAATCTAAGCTCTAACATATGCTCTATATCTATTAATGACATATCAAAAAAACTCAATTCAAATTTTTCATTTTGTTTTACTAATATTGCTTGTTTCGTGATTCTTATATGATCAATTGGTCCAGTAATATAACCACTTGCAAGCATATCTCTATTTATATAATCAAGTCTATCTGCATCAACTGTACTATCAATGTATTTATGTAAAACTTTAAAGTCAAAACCTTTATAAACTCTATTTTCTAAAATATAAGATGATAATATTTTTAAAAGTTTTAAGTAGTTTGTATTCTTTTTTAAAAGTTCTGGTAATTCAATATCAAAAAGTAAATTTAATAATCTTTTCCCTATTGCTTCATGTAAAACTAAAGATGAGTTTTGTGTTATATTTTCATAAATATTTATAAACTCTACTTCTTTTTCATTTAGTTGCTCTTTTTGTATTATTTTTCTATAAACTTTTTTTAGTGCATGTTCAACTTGATGAGAAAAAGGAAGATGTCCCACATCATGCAGTAAGCCAACAATTCTTATTGTTTGAAGCATAATAGTATATACTGCTCTTTGTGATTTTGATTTTGTTGGTATAGTAAATTGATATAAAGCTTTATTTGCAAAATACTCTAAATCTTTGATTTGAATATCTAAATTGTTTTCAATAATTATATTTTTAATAACATATTTTAATTGTTTTAAAAACTCATTTTTTGTAACTTTATCTGCATTCAAAATAGAATTTTTAAACATAAATGATGCAAGATGCATTGTTCCTAATGAATGAATAAATCTTTTAGTTGTAATAGATGGAAAAGAAAAATAAGCAAGTGCATTTTGTGTTATGAATTGTAATCTATTGAAAATCTTTGTTTGTAATATCTTATCTTCTAATTTAGTGTACTCTATATGATTATATATAGTATCATTGATTAATCTATTGTGTATTATTACGAAATCCTTTATTTTTTTGTATTATATCTTTTAAATGATAAAAATATTTAATTTATTATAACAAATTTAAGTTGCATAATAGTTACTAAAGATTTGTTGGAGTATTATTTTAATAATGATTATTATTAAGGATAAATTATGAATTATGAAAATATTATTATTATAGGAATTACAGTAGTTTGTATTGGTTATTTATATCAAAAATTGTTTAGAAAAAAAGGTGATTGTGGTTGTGGCGGTGGTGGCAATTGTAATTCAAAGAAAAAATAGAGTTTAGGCTCTATTTTTATCTTTTTCAAAAATTCTTTCTGTAAATTCTGCAAATTTACCTCTAACTGCTTTTTCTAATTCTATAGCAAACATATTTATTTCACTATGCTTTTCATTTGTTTGTTTTAATAGTGTTGTTAGTCCATTATTATACTTATTTAAGTAAAGATTATCTATTTGTCTATTTGAGCCAATGACAATTGCCATACAAGATTCATCAAGTCTACTTAAAATCAATTGTGTTGTTTTCTCACTACAGTTTTGCCACTCATCCATAATAACAATAGATGAACTTAATGTTCGTCCTCTTGCTTCTCCTGGCCACAGTGTTTCTATACAATATTTTGAAGTAAGTTCTGAAATTTTAGATTCAATTGACTCTTTATTTTCTCTATTTTCATTTTTTCTTAATTGCTTTTTGGCAATAAACTCTAAAGTATCAGAAAGAGCCATATTATAAATTCTAAATTTTTCATCATTTCCTGCTAAATAACCAATATCAGCACCTTTGTCAAGTGATTCAATTGAGTTTCTAACATAAACTATTTTGTCATATAAACCTAAATCAATCAATCTCATTGCTGAAACTATAGACATAAGTGTTTTCCCACTTCCAGCTTTTGCATCAATCACAAGTAAATCGTACATATTTGATAAAATAGCTTTCATAAATAGTTTCTGCTTTAGATTTACTGGTTTTACATTTAAAGCTTTGAAATCAGACTCTGTAAGTAAATCTATTTTTCCATTTATTATTAATGCATAAATTTTATTACCATCTTTACTTTCAAAACAATATGAGAAATTTTCATAAGTATAATTTTCATCAAAAGTTGTAATGTCTGCTTGTTGCAAACTATTAAATATACTTGAATCTAAAGAGATATTCTTTATAAATTCAAATTTTGGAACTGTTGATTTATCATCATGAAGTGTTTCTGCTTTGATTCCTTTAAATAAAGCAAATGTTCTAGCATAAACATCAAGAGATAGAAATATAGTCTGTGCACCTTTATAATAATCTTGTGCAATTACTGCAACTTCAATAATTCTTTTGTCATTGCTTTCACTTATATGGACTTGTTCAATTTTTGCTTCATATATATCTTTTGATATGATATTTAGATTTAGATTATCATTAAAAAGTTTTACAACCTTATATCCAGGTTTATAATCAACTTCTTTGATTTTCATATTAGCTAATAATCTAGCGAACTCTCGTGCATAAAACCCTAGTTCATTTGTCAATTTCTTCTTATCTTCAAGTTCTAATAGAACAGTTTCAGGAATTACAATTTTATTAGTTTTATTGTCTGAAATTCTATTTAGGTTTTGAATATTTTGTAAGATGATATTGGTATCTAGTACATATATTTTTTCTTTCATAAGAAAATTATATCCCTAGATTGATTACAATTTAATAACAAGTTGTATATTTGTTACACAAGTTGTGTAACAAACACTCTTTTATTATCCTGTTTTTTAATTTGAGAGAAGTTATCTAAATAATCAAGATATGCAATTAAATATTTTCTACTTAAAGGAAATCTTTGTTTAAAATTTTGAATATCTATATATCCATCTTCAGTTATAATATTTTTCATATATTTTACTATTTTTGTAAGATTGTCAGCATGAATAAAAAGGTTATGTTGAAGTCTAAATACTTGTTTTTTAGCACATAATGATTTTAAAATATTATCTCCAAGTTTTCTATCTAAATCTAAATCATCATATATATTATAAGGAGCAGTTGGACTAAACTCTTCTTCTTCTAATCTTTTGCAAATGAAACCTTCTAATGATTGAGAAAAATCCTCTGTTATATTTGCATTTTTATATAAATTTTGCTCTCTTTTTAAGACATTTTCTTTTTCAAGTTCATCTAAAACAACTTGAATAAAAGATGTACTTGCCCATTTTATTCTAAGTTTTATAGCAGCATTTGAAAGTAGGGCATATTTGTTTTTTTTGTAAATTTCTTGAATCTTTTGTTTTATATAATCTTTTGTTTCTATTGGATAGATAATTAGCTCTTTTTCATCACAAAACACATTATCAATACTTTTCCCAAAATCAATAGCTTCTTGATGGCTAAGTGCAAATCTTTGAGCAGAAGAGATAAGTCCAAGACCTTTTTTGTGTGCATCAAGTAATATTTTATATGCTTCTTTGAAATCTTTTTCATAAAGTTTATCTAATAAGGCTCTTTTTTGGCTTTTTTTCATTGGATCATTTACACAATTTAATATACTTCCACCTGCTATTGTATCATTTGATTGTCTTAAAATGATTTTTTCTTTATATATAGAAAAGAACTCTTCATTTGCTTTTATTGTAGCAAATCCTTCTTCTAAGCTTGTTGTAGAATCAAATAATAAAACTTTAACTTCAACTTTTTTAGATCCAATAAAAAGTGAATATGTTCTATTGTGATAAAGTTTTTTTCCTTTTAGACATTTAAAGCTTATATCTAAAGTATTAAACCCTCTTAAAAAACCTTTTTTAGAGATAATATCACCTCTTTTTATATCAACAGTTTTTATATTTTGAAGATTTAAAGCTGCTCTATTTGAAATATTTGCTTCAATTGCATTCTTATTATGTACTTGAATATTTTTTATTTTTGTTTCTTTATTTATAGTTGGAATAAAAACTTTTTCATCAACTTCACACTTATTACCAAGAACAGTACCTGTTACAACTGTACCAATACCTTTTACTGAAAATACTCTATCAATATAGTATCTAAAGAAGTTTTCTTGAGTTTTATTTGTATTTTTAATAGTAAAAAGTTTTTCTCTAAGATTTTCAATTGATACACTATCATTTGTTGAAACACTACTTATAATCTTAATATCAAAATCAAATTCATCTAAAAATTCTTTAATCTGATTTTCTACTTCTTTTAATTTTGTTTGCTCAACTAAATCTTTTTTAGTAATTACTACAATTAACTCTTTTATTCCAAGTAAATCAATAATTTCAATGTGCTCCACAGTTTGTGGCATTATACCTTCATTTGCTGCAATTACTAACATTACGCAGTCAAATGAAAAAGCTCCTGCAATCATATTTTTTACAAGTTTTTCATGCCCTGGAACATCAATAAAAGCAATATTTTGTTGTCCTTTTTTTAAATTTGAAAAAGATAAATCAATAGTAATTCCTCTTTGTTTTTCTTCTTTTGTTTCATCTCCTTCAAATCCATTAAGTGCTTTTATTAAAGATGTTTTACCATGGTCAATATGTCCTGCTGTTCCTATAATAATATTACTCATTTATAAACCTTTTTTATAATTGCTACTATTTCATCAAGTTGTATTTGTTTAATACTTCTAAAATCTAAAAGAACTTTTTCATTTTCTATTCTTGTAATAAGATTATTTTTTCTTAATTCTTGCTCTATTTTATTTGGTTTATAATTTTTATATTCAATACTAAGAGCTATTGTAGGAATTTTTTTATTAGGTGTTGTTCCTCCACCAATTAATGATGAAGTATTTATTAGTTCACATTTACAAATACCTTCAAGAGCTTCTTTTACATATAATGCTCTTGAACTTAATGTTTCAATTGAAGTATATAACATATTAAGAGTTGGTATTTTTTCAATCTCACCTTTTAAATATGAATTTAGATGAACTTCAAGTAAACTAAGAGTTATTTTATCAACTCTTAACATTCGTAAAAGTTGATTCTTTTTAATTTTTTCTATTAACTCTTTTTTCCCAAGAATTATTCCTGCTTGTACACTTCCAAGTAGTTTGTCTCCTGAAAAACTTATAAGAGAAGGATTATATTCCATCATTTTTAAAATAGAAGGCTCATTACTTTGTAAATTATAAGGTAGTTCAATCATATGCCCACTTCCCATATCATAATAGTCAATTATATTATTTTGCTTAGCAACTTCTATTATTTCTTCAAGATTTACTTCGCTTGTAAACCCTTCAATTGAGTAGTTTGATTTGTGAACTTTCATCATGATTGCACTGTTTTCATTTATTGCATTTTCATAATCAGTTTTGTGAGTTTTATTTGTAGTTCCTATCTCTTTTAAAATAGCACCACTTTGACTCATTACTTCAGGAATTCTAAAACTTCCACCAATCTCTACTAATTCACCTCTACTTACAATTGCTTCTTTATTTTTTGCAAAGGTATTTAAAACTAAAAATACTGCACTTGCATTATTATTTACAACTAATGCATCTTCACATCCAGTTAAGTTTTTTAATGTTTTTACAATATGCGAGTATCTTTCTCCTCTTTTACCTTCTTTTAAATCATATTCAAGGTTATTATATGAACTTACTAAGCCTTTTACTTGATCAAAGCTCTCTTCACTAATTAGACTTCTTCCTAAATTTGTATGAACTATTATTCCTGTTGCATTTATTACTTTTTGTAATGAAGGTTTTGTAATATATTGATATTCATTTATTACTTCTTTGATTAATTCTTTTTCATTTATTTCATCTACTTTTTTAGAAAGGATATCTTCTCTTAATTTATTGATTTTTTCTTTTGATATTTTGGTAATAAGTTTATCAGAGTAATTTTCAAAGGTTTTGTTTTTAATAAATTTATCAATTTTTGGAATATTTTTTAGCAAACTCATATTTACCCTTTTATATTATTTTAAATTTAAATATAGTATAATAATAAACTTTTTGGGAGGTTTGCGATCCTGGTGGACGCCACGGGCTTCAACCCCGATGTCTGGGCTAGTGCTAGTCTGGAGGTAGGTTCGATTCCTACACCTTCTCGCCAAAAAGTTTTTCTTCTAATATTATATTCAAATATCTTATTTTATTATTATATTACATTTATATAGGATTATATCTTAAGCTCGATAGTAAAAAGCTTAATAAAAGTAAAAAAGAATTAACTAATTTGTTTTTGTAAGAAAACCCCTTAATTCTTTAAGGGGTTGGAAAATTGCCACAGAATGGTATTGTAACAAATAAATGGTATCTAAAAGTTACTTTTTTAGTGAACTATTATATCTTTTGCACCTTTTGGTATAACATTACCAATAATTGAAGCATAACCAAAAGATAAATCTTCTATCTCTTTTACATACTCTTTTGCATCTTCTTTACTCATAGAAATCAATAATCCACCAGATGTTTGTGCATCACTTAAAATAAGTTTGTATGAATCATTTATTCCATTCATAAATAAAATTTTGTCTTCTATATATTTTAGATTTCTTTTTGAACCACCAGGTGCAACACCTTGTTCACATAATTCAACGGCTTCTTTTACTAAAGGTACACTACTTGAATCTATACTAAAAGTAGTTAAGTCATTTATACACTCTAATGCATGCCCTAAAAGACCAAATCCTGTAATATCTGTACAAGAATGAGCATTATACTTTTTCATTATTTTTGATGGTAAATAATTTAATTCAGACATAATATCACTGCATTTTTTTATCATATCATCTGTTAATAAATCTCTTTTTATTGCAGTTGTTAATATTCCCATTCCAATTGGTTTTGTTAAAACAAGTACATCTCCAATTTGGGCTGTATTATTTCTAACTATTTCATTTGGATGTATCATTCCTGTAACACTAAGTCCATAATACATCTCTGGTGATTCAATAGTATGACCACCTAAAAGTACACCGCCACATTCTTTTATTTTTTCATTTCCACCATTTAATATTTCGCCTAAAGCTTCAGTAGATAAATTTTTTCTATCAAAGCCTACAATATTTAATGCAGTTTTTACTTCTGCACCCATTGCAAAAACATCACTAAGTGAATTTGCAGCAGCTATTCTCCCATATAAATATGGGTCATCAATAACTGGAGTGATAAAATCAAGTGTTTGAACCATTGCTTGAGTGTCATTTATTTGATAAACACTTGCATCTTCACTTGTATCAAATCCTACTAAGACTCTGCTGTCATTTGGTTTTAAACTACAAATTGTTTGTTTTAGATCCCCCGGACCCATTTTTGCAGCACAACCAGCAGCATTTACGAATTTTGTTAACTGATATTCATTATTCATAATTATACTTTGTTGTTTTTTTTTCATTGTACTTTTTATTTAGTTAAAAATGAATTAATAAAAAAAAATTGTAAAAAAAAATTTACTTCTTTTTAAGTTTATTTTTATTTACACTATAATATTATTTTAAATAATTACGTTCAATTACCATAGGTTATGGTTGACTTAAAGTATTTATTGCTTTATCTCTTTTTTCTGAACAAATAATAGTTTAGAGGCTTAAAATGCAAAGAAGATCTTTTTTAAAAACAGCTGCGGTTGTTGGTACAACAATGGCAATTACTCCTTCAATAGTTTTATCTGATTCAAAAACAAATCCATTTGGAATAGATAAAAAACCAAGAAAATTTTCAGTTACAAATAGTTTTGATTTAGAACCAAATGATCAAGTTGCAAAACTTTGGGTTCCACTACCATTAGATTCTAGTTATCAAAAAGTATTAAGAGTATCTTATGATGGTGATTTTGATGAGGCATTTATTTCAAATAATAACCCATATAATACTAAACTTTTATATGCAAAATGGAACAAAAATTCAAAATCAAGAAAATTAGTTGTTAAATTTGACATTATTATGCAAGAAAGAAGTGTAGATTTTACAAAAGTTAAAAATAGTACAATGTATCCAGAAGATGTTAAAGAGTTTTTAAAAGGTACTAAACATACTCCAATATCAAAAAAACTTACTTCATTTGCAAATGATATAACAAAAAATGCAAAAACTCCATTAGAAAAAGCACAAGCAATTTATGATTGGACAGTTAATCACATGTATAGAGATGAAAGTGTTGTTGGTTGTGGAGTAGGTGACGCAACAAGAATAATTGAGAAAAAATTATTTGGTGGAAAATGTACAGATGTAAGTTCTGTATTTGTTGCTCTTTTAAGAAATGCTGGAATTCCTGCAAGGGAAGTTTTTGGTATTAGAGTAGGTAAATCAAAAATCTCAAAATCTTGTGGAAAAGCAGATAAAAATGGTTTTGCTAAAATCACTGGTGGACAACATTGTAGAGCAGAGTTTTATTTAGTAGGATTAGGTTGGGTTCCAGCAGATCCAGCAGATGTTACAAAAGTAAGAAAACAAGAAAAACTTACTAATGAAGATAAAAAAATTAAAGATTTAAGAAAGTACTTCTTTGGAAATTGGGAAATGAACTGGGCTGCATTTAATTATGCAAGAGATTTTGTATTAAATCCTAAACCAGCACAATATCCATTAAATATGTTAGGTTATCCATATGGTGAAATGGATGATGATGTATTGAATTATTATGCACCAAAAGAGTTTAAATACTCATATACTTCTCAAGAAGTAAAATAGTTTTATGAAAAAAATAACACTTATAGTATCAGCAGTTTTTACTGCTATACTATCAACTATGTGTTGTATTCCTGCATTTTTATTTGTTTTTTTTGGAGCAAGTATTGGTGGTCTATCTTTTTTAAGTGATTTGGGTTTTTTAAGAATACCTTTTTTTATATTAACTATTTTATTACTTATTTTAGCATTTAAAAAAAGTAATAAAAAAAATATAGAATGTGCATGTTCTAAAAAAGATATAATTAAAAAAAGTGTTATTTTCTCAAGTTTATTTATTCTGTTTTTTGTATTACTTTTTTATCCAGAATTTTCTGTTTATTTTATCAATTAGGAAAAAAATATGAAAAAAATATTTTTATTATTAGCTTTAAGTTTATCTCTTTTTTCAAAAGAAGTTGTTATTGAAATTTCACAAATGCATTGTCCTTTATGTACAACTATGGTGAAACAAGCAATAAAAAAAGTTGATGGAGTAAATAAAGTAAAAGTAAAGTTAAATACAAAAAATGCAACAGTTGATTTCAATGAAGATAAAACAGATATTCAATCAATTTTAAAAGCTATAAAAACTACATCTTACACAGGAAGAGTGTTAAAATAAAAGCTTTATGATAATTAAATATTATCTAAAGCTTTTTCATCAAATCTATAAGTTTTATGTTGAACTTTTACTAAAATATGTTTTTCAGCAAGTTCTTTAAAAAGTTTAATTAAAGTGGGTTTTGATATATTTATTCTATCCATTATATCTCCATATGAAGCAGAAAAAATATTATTATTGTCAAGATTATTTATTATATATTTTATAATATCAACTTGTTTACTATCCGTAATTGCAGAAATAGTTTTTATTACATGATTATTTCTAATTATCTCTTTTTTCTGAACAATTGGTAATAAAATATCATGAAGTGTTGTCAATAATTCTTTTATATTTATAGGTTTAACAATATAGTTTTCAACTTTTAATTTTATAGCATCAAGTAGATATTTTGTGTCTGTATGTGCTGTTGTTAGGATTGTAGGAATATTAATATTTCTATTGATTTTTAAATCTTTTAGAAAATCAATTCCATTTTCATTTTCAAGTAAAATATCTGAAATTATCACATCTACTTTTTTATTTTTTAAAATTTCTAATGCTTCTTTTGAAGTTTTTACTGCATATATTTCATTTGCAAAGTCAACTAATACATCATGTGTATGTTTTAATAAATTTTCATCATCTTCTAAATATAAAATATTAAAATTATTTAAAATATTCAAATCTTTATTTTGCATTTTCTATTACCTCGTTTAATATTGGAATTTTAATAATAAATAGACTACAAGAGTAGTTATTTATTCTATCTATTTTATGAATAACATTTTTTTGATATATTGAACCATACATATGTTTTTCAATAATTTGTTTTGACATATATAGTCCAATCCCTGTTCCAGCACTTTTATATTTTGTTGTATAATATGGTTCAAAAATTTTATGTGCAATCTCCTGAGGAACACCACCTCCATTATCCATAAAATTTATAACTATATCATTTTTATAGTGTTTGACTATAACTTTTATAATTCTATCATTTTTATTTACATTAGAGCATAAAGCATCTTTTGAATTATTTAATAAATTTAAGAACACATGGGATAATTCATTATAATAACTATTTATATTTATATCTTGTTTCATACTAAAAATAATGTTTATACCTGCTTTTTCTAAAGCATATTTTGATAACTCAAATGAGTGTTCAATACAATCTTTTATACTAAAAATCTTTTTAGTTTTATCTGGTGAAAAAAAGTTTTTAAAATCATCTAATGTATTTGACATATTTTCAGCTAAAAATAGTGCATCTTTTACTTTATCATCAATAAATTCATCTGTTAATTTTCCTAATTGCATCTTTGTTTGAAAACTTTGTACAATCATCGTAATGGAACCAAGTGGTTGTCTCCATTGGTGAGCTATATTATTTAACATCTCACCTAAACTTGCTAATCTTGCTTGTTGAAACATAATAATATCTTTTTTTCTATTGTTTTTTACTTCTTGAATTACTCTTTTTTCAAGTGAATTATTTAATTCAACTAGCTGTCTTGTTTTACTTTCTACTTTTGCTTCAAGTAATTTATGTAATCTTTTGAAGTGATTGATTAAAAGAACTGATAAAATAATAGAAAACAAAAATATTAATACTATTGATACCATCGAAACAGCAATAATTACATCAAATACTTTTTCAGTATCTCTTTTTTCATTTAAAGCAAGTGTTAAATCATAATTAATCAAACTTGTAATATATATATTTATAGCATTAATTTCTAAATGAAGTTTATTAAACTCTTTTTTTATATTTGTTTTATTGTGAGTAAGCTCTAAATTATGTAGTCTTGCATTTATATTTATCATCTTTTTATCTATATTTTTAGAGATACTTTCATGCAAAATTTCATTTTTGTAGTATTGTTGTTGTGTGGTTAAAAACTTTTTAATAATATTACCAATATATATTGTTGGTGGTTTGATATCATTTGATTTTTTATATTCTCTCCAGTTTGTTTCTATTAATTGTAATGCTAAGTTAATCACATCATTTGCTTGTTCATAAGTAATGCTATTATCTTCAATATCATAAAGAGTATCTTGAATATTTACTTTATATGTATCTTTAATATTTTCTAATTTTATTAGAGGTTTTGTTCTTTGTTCATATAATTTATCAAAATCATATTTTATTGAAAATGTCGCCATTAGTGCCAAAATTACGATTCCAAGCATACCACTTGAAATAATAAAAATTAAGAAGTTTGTTTTTAACGCAAAGTTAAAATTATCAAAATATGAAAGTATTTTCTTTAACATTATTCTTTAATCTCTTCAAATTTATTATTTGTATATTTAAATAAATATACTTTATTTAAATATTGTCTATTTTTTAAATTAATTGGTATACCTTTTAAAGTGTCTTTTGGTAATTTTTCTAAATTTTTTAGAAATCTATTCCTTGTTAATGTACCTTTTATATTTTTTAAAGCAGTAACTACTAACTTAGCAGATAAAAATGCTTCTAGTGAAATAAAGCTTGGTTTGAAATCTTTATAATATTTTTTTACTATTTCATGGTACTGTTTAACAACGGGTATTGAAGTATCTAAGTAGTTTGGTACAACTTCTGAAAAGATTAAGTTTTTTGTATTATTTTTTAATTCACGAACCATTGCATCTGCATCTCCAAAAGAGACATTACAAAATAAAGTATCTTTAAAATTTTTATTTTTTTTAGCTTTTTTAATAAATAAAGTATTTGCTTTATTTGCTCCAATCATAATAATAGCTTGAGGTCTTGCATCTTTTATTTCATTGAAAGCATGTCCTATTGATAGGGTATTTCTTTTATAACTACCTTCAGCTATTAGTTTTAGTTCTCTTTTTTTTAGTGATTTTATTACAGATACATAACCTTCCTCACCAAAATCGTCATTTTGATAAAAAACAGCAAATCGAGTTATTTTTCTATCATAATGAAGATATTTTACAATTGTTTCTATTTCTTGTGCATACGATGCTCTAAAGTTTACAAAATTTTTCTCTTGTGATTTTCTTAAAAAACTTGCACCTGTAAATGGTGATATAAAAGGAATATTTTCTTCTAATAATAAATTTAAAATATTTTTAACAGGAGAAGTTCCAACGTATCCAAATAATGCAAAAGCTTTATCTTGATAAAGAAGTTTTTTTGTATTTCTTGTAGTTAATTTTGGTTCATACTTATCATCATATGTAATATATTTTATTTTTCTATTTTTTATTAAGTTATTATCATTTGAATAATTAAAATATGAGTTTGCTCCAATTAGTACAGATTTTCCCCACTCGTTTACAATCCCTGTTTTAGGAATTGAACCACCTAATACTATTTGAGTATCTTTATATTCTTTATCTTTAAAAAAAAGATATAACACTGTAAGTATTGATATTAAAATAAATAATCTTTTAGCCATTATTTATTTTACAAAAAAAATAGTTAAAAGCTCTTATTAAATATAAAATTTATTAAATATAAAACTTTTTTCTTTATTAATTTTGATATTTAATTAATTTGGTAAAAAAAATTTTAATATTTAAGGATTATCTAAGAT